>JANXYO010000041.1 GCA_025356015.1 Spirochaetaceae bacterium | reverse complement strand
CCAGGCGGCGGTGAACCAGACGGACGCGGCGTCGGCAAGCTTCTTCCGCTCGGGCTGGCGGCCCTGCATCGCGTGGATCTGCGCGGCCTCGCTCCTCTACACCTTCCTCGTCGTTCCCCTGGGCAGGCGCTTCCTGGGCGGCGAGTGGCCCGTCGTCGCGATGGGCGAACTCTGGCCCCTGGTGTTGGGGATGCTGGGCCTGACGACGGCCAGGACGGTGGAGAAGATCAAGGGCCTCGCCTAGCCGGACCGCGTTGCGCGCCGCATGGAGCCCCCGCCCCCCACGAGGGGAGGGGGCTCCGTCGTCGGAATGGGTACTTTTTGGGCACGGGCACGGAAACGGGCACGGCCCGGGGTGCGGAAAAGCCCGGCCATTTGACAGCGGACGGGGCCATGCGCGAGACTCAAGGCGGCATTCGGTCCTGTTAGAAGCCCAGTGGCCACTGTTAACCACTGGGTCCCTGGTTCGAACCCGGGCGGGGGAGCTACGAAAGCGCGATCACCTTTTGGGTGGTCGCGCTTTTTATTTGCCTGCCCGGGTTCGAAACGAGCGAGCCATCGCGCGAGCTGGCGCAGCGCGATCGGGCGGCCCGAGACGGCGAGGGCCACCACCGGCCGCGCCCAGGATGACGCCGCGCGCGAAAGCGCGCACGAAGACCCATACCAATCGGCAAGCCGAGGCGCAAGCCGAGGCATGGGCGCGGAGCGAGCGAGGCGGCCTGGAGGCGCGAGGCAAGGAGGCCGGGCACATCGTGGCGGAGGCTCCGCACCTCGCGGCAGGGCACATCCCGCGGGGGAGGTTCTACACCCCAGGTGTGCGATCCTTCACGACCCTGCCGTCAGGATGGTCCATACAACTGACTTGGACTTCTCCACAGCCCAGAGGGTATAATGCCGCGTGCGCGACATTCTCTTTGCGGAGGCTGTGGTTCTCCTTTTCTTCATCCTCGCACAGCTCCTTGCCAAGGAAAAACGAGCGATTCACTATTGTATGAGCCTCGGGAGCCTCCTCTTGGCCTACAACCTCCTGTACTGGTGGGCTGCCGGTACGGGCTTCCTGCTTCGCGTTCCGGTCCTCATGGGAAGCGATCTGGCGGCGACCATCCTGCTGGCCCCCGCGTTCTACCTCTCCTCCCTATCCATACTGCACGAAGGCAGACGGCCCGTCCGGAGCTACGGGGCATATTTTGTCCCCTTCGCGGTTCTCGCGCTCTGTGTGCTTCTCGGCAAGGGCATCGCCGCCCAGGGCAGGGCCTCCCCGGCTGACCTGGGGCATTTCTTAGCCATGCTCATGCTGGCCACCGCTGTCGTCCTCGACCTATCTGCCGCGTTGAGGCTCCTTCGTTCGGGCTCTGTCCAGCATGGAAGCGAATTCCGCGCCCAGTTGTGCTTCCTTGCCGGCTATCTCGCGGCGGCCCTGACGGCGCTCTCCAGTTACATCGTCCGGGACGAGCGGCTCTACCTGGCGGGATACGCGCTTGCAGGCCTCATCGCGGCGGGCTTTGCCTTGTCGCGCATGGGTGTCTCCTATTTTCCCCAGGACCGGCACCCGCCTGCCCGGCGCCTGCGTCCCGAGTGGGAGGATTCTGCCGAGAAACTCGGTGCACGGCTCCAGGCCCTGATGGAGAGGACGGCTCCCTACCGTGACGAGGAGCTCACGCTCAAGGCCCTGGCGCGCATGCTCGCTGTCGAACCCGGGCGGCTGTCCTATCACCTGAATGTCCGGCACTGCCTCACCTTCCGCAGCTATCTCAACGAGTGGCGGCTCCGATCCGTGTGCGAGGAGCTCCTGAAATGCCCCGAGCGCTCGATCATCGACATCGCCTATGAAAGCGGCTTCAATTCCAAGAGCAGCTTCAACTCCCTCTTCTCCAAGAAATACGGGATGACGCCCCGCGAGTTCAGGCGGAAAAACCGCGGACCTGACGCGTGCTAAAGGGCCAACCGAGCGAAGCCGCTTACCTTTTTCCGGCCAGATAAAAGTCCCAGAAAAAAAACTTGGACGACGGGAGGCTGATCCAAGGCTATAGAATTACCATGCGAAAAAAAGATGCCGCGGAGCGGCTGCTGGCACGGAGGCGGAGCGACAAGCGGATCAGATACCCCCTGGTAGTCAAGCTGATTGGGATCATCTCGATCATCGTCGTGGTATCGGCGGCGACGATCACCGGCCTGTCCTCCTTTTTCTTTTCCGAAGACTCTCGGGCAAGGGCCGAGGACAACAATCTTACGGTGAGCCAAGTCCTGGCCTCCCAGGTCCAGAGCGGGGTCCAGTCCCAGCTTTCCAGCGCCCTGTCCCTCTTCGACATGCTGCGCGAGAGCGGGGGCAACCGGGCCCTCGAGCGCTCCACGGTGGCCAACTACTTCGACCGCAACGCGGCTGTGGCCTACCTCGCAGTTCCGGGCCAGAGGGAGATCGCCAACGCCAAGTTCTTCGCGGCCAACGAGCTCGAGACCTCGGTTGTCGAGCCCTTCCTTAGGTCCAAGGCCGAGCTGATCGACCGGGCAGGGGCTGGCGAGACCCTCGTGTGCAACGCGAGCGTCGCAGTGGGCATCCCGGCGGCCGCCCTGTTCTTCCCCTACCGGGACCTGGGCACAAGGAACGCGATGGTCGTCATCTTCTCCACCGAGGAGCTCCAGGCCATGGTGCAGACGAGCTCCACCGCCCTGAGCTACGTGGTGGGCTTCGACGGGAGCCTCATCGTCCATCCCGATTTCAGCCTCGTGAAGATGGGGGTCAACTTCTCCGACAGGGAGCTCGTGAGGCGCCTGCTCGCGAGCCCCTCCGGCAACCTCCAGATCCGCTACCGCGACACCGACAAAAGGGAGTACCTCGGCGCCTTCCGCAAGCTTTCCATCGGCGGTCTGGCGGTGACGAGCTCCACGCCGACCGCCCTTGTCTACAGGGCCGCCCTCGACCTCATGCGCCGCAATCTCTATCTCACCGGCATGGTCCTCCTTTTCTCGATCCTGGCCATCTGGTTCTTCGCCCGCTCCATCTCGCGCCCCGTCCTCCGCCTGGTCGAGGCCTCGAGCCGCATCGAGGGCGGGGAGTTCGAGCTGGACATGAGGAGCGAGACCCAGGACGAGCTGGGCCTCCTCACCGAGAGCTTCGTGCACATGGGCCGGGGCCTGGCCGAGCGCGAGCGCGTCAAGGAGACCTTTGGCAAATTCGTCAACAAGCAGATCGCCGAGCAGGCGCTAAAGGGTGAGCTCGCGCTCGGAGGCGCGCGCAAGACCGCGACGATCTTCTTCGCCGACATCCGCTCCTTCACGGCCATATCCGAGAGGCTCTCGCCCGAGGCTGTCGTGGAATTCCTCAACGACTACATGACGCGGATGGTGGCCTGCATCGACAAGACCGGAGGCGTGGTCGACAAGTTCATAGGGGACGCGATCATGGGAGTCTGGGGAGCGCCGGCCTCGGCGGGCAGCCCGAGGGAGGACGCCCTTGCCGCGCTCAGGGCCATGCTCATGATGCGCGCGGCCCTCGTGGACTTCAACAGGGACCGCGGCGGCGAGGACAGGCCCCTCATCCACAACGGCTGCGGCATGAACACGGGTCCCTGCATCGCGGGGCAGATCGGCTCGCTCGAGCGCATGGAATACACGGTGATCGGCGACGCGGTCAACCTGGCGAGCCGCATCGAGGCCCTCAACAAGCCCCTCGGCACGGATATCCTCATCTCCGAATACACCTATGAGCTCATCAAGGACGAGGTGGTCGCAGAGGCGATGCCCGCCATCAGGGTCAAGGGCAAGACCGAGCCACTGACCATCTACGCCGTGGTGAAGTTAAAGGGGGAGGAGGGCCCCGACACCCTCGCCGAGCTGCGCTGCTTCCTCGGGATAAAGGCGCCCGAGGCCCGGCTCGACCTCGAGAAAGAAGAAGTCAAGTATGAGATTCTCGAGAAGTGACCTCACGGTGAGCCTGGCTATCCTTCTTGCGGCTGCCGGGCTCCTGTACCTGTTCGTGGATGACCTCAACGCCTTTTCGAGCCGGGCGGGCGAGCGCTCCCTGGGCACGGTGGTTTTTCGAAAGCTCTCGGCCACGCGCAAGGCCTCGAGCGCCCTTTCGTGGGAGCGCATGCACAACGACAGCCCGGTCTACGACGCCGACACACTGCGCACCGCGGACCGCTCCGAGGCCACGATCCACTTCGAGGACGGCACGAGTCTCGACATGTCCGAGGACTCCATGATCAAGCTCGATTTTGGCGGCAAGAACCGGAATCTCGAGTTCCTCGAGGGCCAGATCAGCCTCGGCTCGGGGAACGGTCCGGGCTACACGGTCTCCTCGTCTGCGGGCGCCATCGACCTCGGCAGGGGCGCGGCGGCGAGCTTCAGCCGCGAGGCGGATACGCTCAAGCTCGAGCTGAGCCAGGGAAGCGCCAGTTTCGTCAAGCGTGACGGGAGCATCCAGGCCGTGGCGCAGAACCAGGAACTCCAGGTGGAGCTGAAAAGCGGGGCGGCGGTCATTGTCGCCCGGCCCATCCTTGCAGTCTCACCCGGGCCGAACAGCCGTCTTTTGTCCTACACGGGTCCCGGGGCCGGGCCCGAAGCCAGGGCTGGCGTCGACTTCGCCTGGCAAGTGGAGGCTCCGGCCACGGGGAAGGCCCCCTACAGCCTCGAGCTTTCGCGGTCCAAGGACTTCGAACCGAGCGAGACCACCCACGCGACTGACACCTCTACCCGTGTGGAGCTCGCTCCGGGAAGCTGGTACTGGCGGGTGCGCGATTCCACGGGCAACGAGTCTCCCCCGCGCAGGTTCCTCCTCGAACTCGCCGAGTCCCCGCATCCAAGCTCCCCGCCCGATGGCCAGCAATACGCGTATCGAAGACTCAAGCCTGAGATCCGCTTCGCCTGGACCGGCCTGGACCTGGCCTCGGCCTATCTCCTCGAGATCGCCTCAGAACCGAGTTTCGCAAAGCCGGTCATCCGCTCGAGGACCACGACCACGAGCCTGGCGGTGGACAGCCTCGGCGAAGGCAGCTGGTACTGGCGGGTCTCGCCGATCCACGCCTTCACGGTCATCGGCGACGCGGGCTCCGGGAAGCCGGCCCCGCGTAGTCTCGTCATAGCCAGGAGCCAGACCATGGCGGCGCTCAGCCCCACGGCGCCGCTCGACGCTTCCCTCTACCAGATCCAGGACCTCAGCGGCCTGGGCCTGGACTTCTCCTGGCTGCCGAACGCCGAGGCGGTCTCCTATCAGCTCATCCTCTCGAAGGCGAAGGATCTCTCCTCGCCGATCGCCACGATCGACACGGCCCGGCCCTACCGCAATCTCTCAGGCCAGGAGGCGGCGCCGCTCGGCCGCTCGGGTGCCTATTACTGGGGTCTGCGCTGGTTCGACCGGGAGGGCAACGCCTCTCCCTTGAGCTCGAGCCGCAGCCTCAAGGGGATCGACGGCTCGGTCGCGCTTCGGCTGTCCTTCCCGCCCGAAGGCTATCGGATAGCTGACTCCCTGGTTTCGGACACCCGCTTCGCCTGGAAGTCGAAGCTGCCCGCCCGCACCGCCTTCCAGCTCGCCCGCGATCCGCTCTTCACCGATCTGGCCTACCAGGAAACGGTGAGCGCTGAGACCCTCCTCGGCCGTTCCTGGCCGAGCGGGGAGTACCACTGGCGTTTGTGCGCCTACAACGCCGACGGCTCGAGCTTCTCCCAGACCGAGGGGCGGCGCCTCGTGATCGTCCCTCCCTTTGAGGCCCCGATCCTCGCCTCGCCCGAAGCCGGGAAGATCCTCTATCTGCGCGAGCACGACACCGCACGCTTCGCCTGGGGAGCGATCAGCGGTGCCGACTACTACAAGGCAAGCCTGAGATCGGCGGCCGACAGCTACAGGACGGCAGTGCTCAACAGCGACTTCCTAGAAGAGGCGAAGTTCGACTACCGGCTCGGCGATCTGCCCTCGGGGACCTACCGTCTGAGCCTCCAGGCCTTCGCGAACGACGGGCCCACGACGACGAGGATCATCGGCTACAAGGCTGATGTGGATATCGTCTACAGGAGGATCGCCTATCTCGCTCTTGCCCTTCCGGCCAAGGACGCTCACCTGAGCGGGCTCGATGCCAGGCGTGGGGAGCTGGTATTCTCCTACATCGGCGAGGACGAGCCCGAGACGGCCGAGGTCCTCGTGTCGGCCGACGCCCAGGCACGGCAGGTGATCGCGAAAAGAACAGCCGAGGGCGGCCGCGCGAGGATCGGCCGTCTCGAGCCGGGTCTGTACTACTGGACGGCCCGCGGCCTACTCGCGGGCCTCGACATCTCGGCCAGGGAAAGCTTCAGGTTCTTTGTCGATCCCATACCGCCCCTGCCCGCTCCTGAGCTCCTTGGTCCCGCCGAGGGCGAGGTCTTCGACGTGGCCAAGCTCAGCTCGAGACGCAGCATCACCCTCGCCTGGAAAGCGGTCGCGGGAGCAAACCGCTACATCCTCAGGCTCGAGCCTTCCGGCGGGGGCAAGCCCATCATCGCGCGGGACGACCTCGTCACTCCGGGTTTTGTCATCAGCGACCTGAGCATTCTGGACAAGGGACGTTTCACCTGGAGCGTCGAGGCCCGCTTGCTTGATGCGGGGGGCGAACTCGAGCAGGCGGGCACAGCCGCGTCATCCTTCTTCATCATAGCACTGCCTGTCCTGCCAAAGGCGGCGCCGGCCAACAATGGTAACTTCTATGGCCTGTAGGCTGGGGCGGGCCCTGCTCTTCATCATGCTCGCGATCCTGCCCCTCCCCGGGCCGTCTTTGTCGGCCCAGACGGTTCAGGCGGGCCGAGAGGCTCAGCCGGGCGCCCCCGCCGCGGCCGCTGCCCTGGATTATTCCCTCCAGGTCGATGCGCAGGGAAAGCCCGTCTTCACCCAGGTCATTCGCTGGGAGTCCGTAGCCGGTGCCCTCGAGTACGAGCTCCGTCTGCGCGCCGATGACGGCCATGAGCTCCTTCGCGAGCGGCTCGCCGAGTCCTGCAAGGAAGTCCAGCTGGCTGCCGGCCGATACGAGTACAGGATCACGACTTACAACCTCCTCGGCAAGGCGGAAGCGGAGACGGACTGGATCGGGTTCGACATCATGAAAGCCTTTCAACCTGTCCTGCTCGCCTGCTCGCCCAGGACGATCTACCTGGAATCTCAGGAACGCCGCCTGACCTTGTCGGGCTCGATGCTCCTCGGCTCCGGCGTCACCGTCCTTTTGGCGAAGGATGGGGCCCTCAGGAAGGGCACGATCGTTCAGCAAAGGAACGAAAGCGAGGTCGTCGTCCAGTTTCCCGAGGACGCGTACCAGCCCGGCGAGTACAGCCTGGTGTTCGAGAACCCCGGCGGCCTCTCGACGCGGCTCGAGAACAGCCTCGTCGTGCGCCCCCCCTCGATCCTGCCCGAGTTCTGGATATCAGGCTCAGGCGCCGTCTCCCTGGGCCTGGGCGCGCTCGCGGACTGGGGCCCTTCGGCCTTCGGGGGAGGCTGTGGCCTTGAGATAGACAGGGTGCTTTTCGAGCGCATGAGCCTTGGCCTCGATGTCGATTACCTCGACTATCTGCCTGCGAATGCGGATATCTTATCGATGCGGCAGGTCGGTCTCGTTTTCTCGGCAGCTTACCGCATCAAGATCAACTCCCGATGGACGGCGAGCCCGCGGCTGGGGGCGGGTTATGGCGCGGGTTTTGTGAGCGACACCATGGGCGACCTTAGCGGTGGCCAGTTCTTCCTGGTTGCGCGCGGCGAGGCTTCGTGGCTCCTCCTGCCCCTGTGGCGAATCAAGGCCGCCTTGGGGTATCGGGCGACAATAGAGAAGGGCGCGTGGTTCTCCGCCCTGGGTCTTGGCATAAGCCTGTCTTACCAGATTCCGCTCAAGGTCGAGCGCTCGTGGTTGTTCCGCTAGAGGTGAAGGAATGAAAAGAAACCGGTCTTTGGCCTTGGTTGGTCTCATCCTCGCGGCCGCGGTGATGCTTCCATCGTGCTCGAATCCCTTCGCTTCGGCTTTCATCAGTAGAGTTGTGAAGCTCGGCGCGCAGAGCGGAGTCCTGATCGCCGGGACCGCGGGAAGCGCGAGCTTTTCCGTGAGCACGATCCACATCCCTTCGGGCACGGTCGGGACGATCAGCTGGTACTCATCTCCCGCGGGCAGCACTGGCGCGGGCGCGCCAGCGGGAATATTGGCAACGGTGTCGGCTGTCGCAGGCGACGCAGCCAACCTGAGCATGGCCACGACGACGGTGGTAGCTGCAGGCACGTACTATTTCAAGCTGACCGTGGCCAAGGTGAGCTCCTCCATCGCGACCCTGACCGTAAACGGCCCGGTCGCGACGCCGAGCCTCTCCCTGGGCGGGGGGACCTATTCCTCTGACCTGAGCATCACGATAGGCTGCGCGACTCCCGGAGCGACGATCTACTACACCCTGACGCCGGGGGCCATCGGCACGCCGCCCACGACCTCGTCGACGCCCTACACGGGGCCGATCCCTGTGGCCGGCGACGGCACGACAGTGACCCTCGAGGCCCTGGCCGTCAAGAGCGGGATGAGCGACTCGACAGTTGTCGCGGCGACCTATGTCCTAAATTACAGCCAGGTCTCGACACCAGGCTTCTCGATGGGCGGAGGGACCTACTCCACGGACCAGAGCATCACGATAAGCTGCGCGACTCCCGGCGCCACCATCTACTACACCCTGACGCCGGGGGCCATCGGGACACCTCCCACGACCTTGTCGACGCCCTACACGGGGCCGATCCCTGTGGCCGGCAACGGCACGACAATGACCCTCGAGGCCCTGGCCGTCAAGGGCGGGATGAGCGACTCGAGCCTGGGCGTGGCGACCTATGTCATCAACTACAGCCAGGTTTCGACTCCAAGTTTCTCGGTGACCGCAGGAACCTATTCCTCGGACCAGTATGTAGCGATCAACTGCCTGACCCCCGGCGCCACCATCTACTACACCCTGACGCCGGGGGCTATCGGGACGCCACCCACGACCTTGTCGACCCCGTATGCGGGGCCGATCCCGGTGCTGGGCCCCGGTACGACCGTGACGATAGAGGCCTTGGCCGTCAAGGGCGGGATGAGCGACTCGACCGTGATCTCGGCGAGCTATGTCGTGGATGCGGGCCAGCCGATGGTGAGCATGCTTTCCATCGTCTCAACGCTGACAGCCAGCCCGGTGATTACCAATGGCCCGGTGTCTGTCTCCTTCATCGTGCAAGATGCGTGGTTGGGCGTGGTGGGCTACTATGTCGGCGAGTCTCCCACGCCGACGGGCTTCACGAGCATCGCGAATACCGGCACGGCCGCGACGCCCGAGACCCTGTCCTATACCTTGAGCGGCGGGGATGGAGCGAAGACCGTCTATGTGTTTGCGCAAGACGCGGCAGGGAATGCATCGATGGCGAACAGCGGCTCGATCACCCTTGATGCGACGGCACCGACATTCGCCGTCGGTGTGGCAACAAAATCTGGCATTCCGGGATACGCACAGAATGGCGATACAATCACGATACCGTTCACCGTGACGGAGACTCTCTCCGGCCTGGCCGGAATGCCGAGCTTGATGCTAGGGGGCCGGGTTGCAGTGGTGGCTGGGGCCTACCCGAACTATGCCGCCATCCTCAGCGTCGACGGTGCCATGGCTGAGGGCATGCTCGGCTACGACATGACCGCAACCGATGCAGCTGGCAACAGTGCCGTCCCGGTAAGCGGGTCAACAGGGATAGTGGTAGATCGTACGCCCCCGACTATCGCTGTCGGAACGGCGACAACGACCGGCAATCCGGGTTTCGCACGGAATATCGATACGATCACGATACCCATCGCCGTGACGGATCTCTCTGGTCTCGCAGGGCTGGACGTGCAGATAGGAGGCATTGCGGCTACGCTGTCCGGGGCCTACCCGAACTACACAGCTTCCGTGCCGGGTAGCGTGATCGGATCCGATGGCCCGATTGGCTACAGCATCAGCGCCACAGACGCAGCGGGCAATGCCAGCCCGGCGAGCGGGTCGACGGGGATAGTGCTAGACCGTTTACCCCCATCATTTAGCGGCGTGATCATAGACGGCGGCGCGGGTTCTACGGCTTCGATGACGGTCTCGGTGATGTTCATCGCGAGCGATGCCATCGGCCTGGCGGCGATGTCCGTCGGCGAGTCGCCGACGCCCTCCACTTTTATGGCGTATGCCGCGCCACCCGTGCCATGCAATTTCCAGAACAACACGAACGAGACAAAGACCATCTATGTGTTTGTCAAGGACGGGGCTGGTAACATGACGACCGCCAGCGGGACGATCGACTATGTCGGGCCCTGAACCGGCAGCAAAGGGGCGGCCGGTTCAGGGCTTCGCGGGGGATCTATGGGGGCGCGGCTCTTCTCGCTGATATTCGCGCCAAGGCGCGCCCCGTGGCCATCCATCAATGACCGAACATCTTCGTTATCATCGAGATCCCCGAAATGATGAGGAAGGCGGACACGAGACGGTTGAATTGTTGGTTGCTCAGACGCTCGAATAGCAGCAGGCCAATATGGCAGCCGAAGACGGCGGGAACCGCAAACAGAACGTAGGAATAGTTTAGACTGGCCGAACCGCCCCTCATCAAAGTCAGGATCACGAGGGTCACCACCTGCATGATGAGGATGTATGGCTGGAAGACGCTTCGCTGCTGCACCTTGTCCCAGCCGCGCATGCAGCACCAGATCGCTATCGCGGCGCCAGGAAATGCCGCAAATGGCCCGGTGATGCCCCCAAGGGCGCCGGTGACAAAGTCGATGAAAAGGCCAGTGCGCGGTCCGACTTGCACTGCCGACGGGCTTTTGAACAAGCGATATGAACCGTACAAGGCGATGAAGATACCGATCAGAAGAAGATACAATCCAGGTGATATGCGCAGGACGATCCAGCAGAAAGGAACAACTGTCAGAAAACCGCCCGCAAGATATGGAATCAGCCGGGACCACTGGATGAATCGCCACAGCTTGATCACGCTGTACAGCTGTATCGCAATGGAGCTCCAGAGCATGATCATCACCACTTCCACGGGCGAGTCGACGAGGTGGTAGAGACTCGCCCCCGCTATGGCCGAGAATGCGAAACCGACCACAGATGCGACACAGGCCGAGCCCGTAAGCACGAGCATGATGACGATGGACTGCCAGGCGTTTTGAGATGATGCGGCCACCAGCAGGAAGGCGAACGCGGAAACGATGAACAATCCGACCGGCACAGCGATTCTGTATCGAGATTGCAGTATTTGTACGGCCATGGCACCCCCCTGTCCTGAAAGCCCGTGCAGCCCTTGCGGCAAGCGTCTTCATTGCCAGGCGATCCAGGGCAGAACAGGACCGCCGGGCAATGGTTATACATGTATTATACGAAAGGTGATATAAAATTGCCAATGTTTTGTGGAAGATAACATCTCCGCCGAACCAAAACATGTCGACGGGGTTATATTCGAAATAGGGCATGTAAATGGGAGGCGAGACCAGGTATGCTCGGGGCGAGGTCTCACTGATGATACGCTGTGTGCTGCTCCTGTTTGCAAGCGTGGCACTGCTCGCGTCACAATCTGCCGCGCGGGCTTCGGCCCAGAGCGACTCTCTGGTCTACCTCAACGCGATCCTTGGCGGGGCCGAGTCGGAGAGCGACAAGAGCGCGGGTCGCCTTTCAGGCGGCCGCATTCTGCTCACCGATGACCCGGCGAGCTACGCGATCTACGACTCCCTCGCCGGTCAGGCGCGTTCCCTCCGCGCCGAGATCCGCAATGGCGCGGACATGGCCTCCTATTACGATCTCGAGGACGCTGTCCTTGGAGGCGTGGTTGGCCTGTTGCAGAGAATCCGAGAACTCCTTGTCGAGGGAGCGAATGGCATCCTTGGCGCTGACGATAGGAGCGTGATCGAGGTCGAGATCGGACAGCTCTACGACCAGATGGGTGAGACCCTCCAGGATGCCGAATTCAACCAGAAAAGGCTGTTCTTCCCCTCGGGGCTGGCCACGAGCCTCTTTGATGCGGCAAGGTACCGCGAACTAGGCTCGGTCGACCTTCTGTTGACCCGCCTCTTGGGGGAACGCACGGCCATTGGAGCCCTTAGGAGCGCACTCGGGTTCACGATCGCCGGGCAGGGGACCGAGGGCCTGAACACCGAATCTGCCTCAAGCCAGGGCGACACCGATATCGGGACGGAAGTCACCAATCTGCAGCGGCGGCAGATTCTCCTGAACGCCGACATCCTGATGCTAAAAAGGGAACTTCATTAGGGAGTCCTGCCCGTGTTCGGACATCACTTGTGTCGGGTAGCGGGATCTTTTCTCAGGTTGAGGTTTTTCTCCCGATTTCTTGAGTGGCAAGAAGCAGGGGGAAAAGATAAGGAGAGCGGGAATAAAGGTGTGGTGACCTCCCGCTCTCCTGTCGAAAAACCTTATCGTCATTATCGGAGCCGTCGCGGCGGAGTACAAGCCCTTTCTCTTGGCAAGCGGGCTTCTCGAGGCTTTGGCGTGTCCTGCCTGCGGACATGTAGGTCTGAAGCTCCATGCCCGGTATTC
>JANXYO010000022.1 GCA_025356015.1 Spirochaetaceae bacterium | reverse complement strand
TCCTCGACATCCAGAGGACATATCTCTCGCGCCTCATAAAAGAACTCGAGATAGCGAATCCCAAGGAGTGAACATCATGGACAAGGTTGCCCGCTCTCCCAAAGCCCAAGCTGAGGAGAAAAAGCACATTTCGCATCACGTCGCGGACTTCCTCCGCAAGTACCGTTCGATCCTCCTCGGCATCCTAGTCGGCGTAATCGTGGCGGTTATTGTGGTCGCCGCGTGGAGCGGCATAAGCTCTTCCACCACCAAGGCTTCCACCTCGGCGATAGAAAAGATCGAAGACGACGTCGGTACATGGCAGTCCGAGGGCGATCAGGCCAAGAAGGCCGAGCTTGCAAAGACCCTGGATGCCTCGATCGACGTCCTCGTCGCGAAATGGCCCCATTCCTTCGCGGCACAGCGCGCGCACACCATAAAGGCGCGCCTCGCCGAAGACCGCAAGGACTGGGTCGGCGCGGAGAAGGAGTGGCTGGCATCGGCCGAGCTCCTTCCCAACACCTATCTTGCCCCTGTCGCCCTCCAAGGCGCTGCGGCCGCCGCAGAAGAGCGCGGATCGACTGAGAAGGCCACCGAGTACTACAAGCGGCTTCTCGACAAATACACAGGCAAGACCGTCGGCATCCCCCACGCGTATTTCTCGCTCGGAAGGTTGTACGAGGAAGCGAAGGATTATGCGGCAGCGCTCACTAGTTACGAGAAGATCGTCGTCGCATATCCCGATGACGATTGGACAAAGCTGGCGAAGGATCGTATACTCATGCTCAAGTCCCGCGGCCTCGCCAAATGAGATTGTAGCTATCAGCGGCCCGCCCAATCCGAGGTAGGACGCAGCTCCGAACATAGGCGGCCCGGGAGGAACCTGGGCCGCCTTCGTTGCAAAGGAGCGCCGATCATGGCAAAAAAGCGAGCAAAGTTTCTCGAAACCCGCTTCTTCGGATTCGCAATCGCCGCCGTCGTGGCCGCCCTGATCGTCCTCACAAACCAGACAACCGGTCTTCTGCAAACCCTAGATCTCAAGACCCTCGATGGGCACTTCAAGCTCAAGAACGCGAGTAGGGGCAAGACCGTTACGGAAGGCTCGATTTACTCAGAGCAAAACGCCAAGATCTCGCAGGATATCCTGATTGTCGGAATAGATTTCAATTCCCTCACAAAGTACGGCCGCTGGCCATTCCCGCGCACACGTCACGCCGACCTGATCAATGCCTTCAGCAGAATCAAGGATCAGACACAAAGGGAGAATGCGATTCTCCTCGATGTGTTCTTCATCGATCCTGTCGAAAACCCTTCGGATGATGCTGTCCTCACAAAGGCAATGGCTGATTCCGGAAGGGTCTTCCTTGAGACGGCGCTCCGCAACCAGGAAGAGAGCTCATCGGAAACCGAGATGCAGGCCCGGGAGAAGCTCCTGTACTCCAGGTTTGGCACATTCAAGTCAGTCAAGGGAAACTGGAAACAGCTGGGGGCATTCCTCGGAGCCGAACCCCCACTGTCAGATTACACCAAGGCAGCTGCCGGCTACGGCCACGCCAACTTTATCGAGGACCGGGACCAAATCTTCCGAAGGCAACCGATGCTTGCCAAATCAAGCTACCTTGTTGATCTGTTCAAGCTTGACGACCTCAAACCGGGTGACGCGGTAAACGAGGCCTCCTTCGAGCGCCTCGCCTGGATGGACAGCGACGGTTCATACCACAACATTGATACGCCATTGACCGCAGCCAGCATTGCAGCTCTCAAGCGTGCCATGGCCTTGAATGCTCCCAAGAAGACCGAGGCCGGGGGAGGCGAGGGCTTCTTCATCGTGCGCAAGTTCCAGGACTATTTCGTCCCTTCGATCACCCTTTCCCTCGCCCTGAACTATTTTGGCAAGGACTTCACCGACATCGATGTCGTTCTTGGCAAGCGGATACACATACCCGCGCCGACTCGTTATGAGAGCGAAACTGGCGAGCGAAAACCCTATGAGATACAGATAACCCCCGACCAGTTCGACCAATCCGGGAATCTCGTAAAGGCCGGCACGAAGCGACTAGTCCCCTTCATCGATATCCCCATAGACGACCAAGCCAGCATGCTCGTGAATTTCATGGGTCCGCCATCAGCCGATACCCCGGAAGGGATACAGACCTATCCGGTTCGATCCTATTCGGGATATGCCGACAAGGCGCCGGCCGCCGATCCTGCAAAGTGGCGGCGAACCATGGCGGCGGGCAACAAGGTCATCATGGTGGGCGCATTCGCGAAGGGCATGGCTGCAGATGAAAAACCGACACCTCTCGGGCTCATGTATGGGATCGAGGTCCATGCGAATGCCCTGAACACGATTCTGATGGACAATTTCATCCGCAACGTACCGCAGTGGGCGGACCTCCTTGTCCTTGCCGCCCTAGTCTTTGTCGTTGCGTTCATGAGCTCCCGGCTTTCGACCGTGTTCTCCTTCTTTGGTACCCTCGTGATCATCGTGGTCTTCTTCTTCGCGGTGAACAAGGTCTTCGACGATAGGGCCTTGCTTATCAGTTACGCATCCCCGGCGATCGCGATGATCTTCACCTTTATCGCCATCGTGGTGTATCGAGCCATGACCGAGGAACGAGACAAGCGCCTGATGCGGGAGACCTTCGGCAAATACGTCAGCCCCAAGGTCGTTGACCAGCTCGTGGACAATCCTCCCGAACTCGGCGGTGTCGACAAGCAGCTGACGGTGCTTTTCTCGGATATCAGGGGATTCACGACTCTCTCCGAGAGCATGTCCCCCCAGGAGCTCGTCAACCATCTGAATGTCTATCTCACCGCGATGACCGACATCATCCTCGACTATGGCGGGACGCTGGACAAGTATGTCGGAGACGAGGTCATGTGCTTCTGGGGCGCACCGCTTCCGCAGGCCGACCATGCCGCGCTCGCCTGCAAGTGCGCACTCAGGCAGATGCAAAAGCTAAAGGAGCTGAACGAGAACT
Source organism: Spirochaetaceae bacterium (assembly GCA_025356015.1). GTDB lineage: Bacteria > Spirochaetota > Spirochaetia > Treponematales > Rectinemataceae > JANXYO01. The sequence goes on along the minus strand of JANXYO010000022.1, from coordinate 49,681 downwards.
GGCCCGAGGCGATCCGCATCAACATCGGGATCGGCCTCAACTCGGGCATCATGACAGTCGGCAACATGGGAAGCCCCCTGCGGATGAACTACACCTTGATGGGGGACAACGTGAATCTCGGCGCCCGACTCGAGGGCACGAACAAGGAATATGGCACCAACGTCATAATAAGCGAGTTCACCTACGGCCTCGTCAAAGACCGATTCGTGGTCCGGGAACTCGACAATATACGCGTCAAGGGGAAGAACAAGCCGGTTCTCATCTACGAGCTGATCGACTCGGTCGAGGGTCTTGAGCCTCCGCCCTTGGTCATCTCGAAAAGGCGCTAGGCTAGTTCCTGTATGGCGGCAGGGGAGGTCAACCCCAGGGGGATATGGTCCGGCTTTCATCGTGCCCGGAAGCCCTGGCATCTTCTTGTCCTCCCTTGCTGTCTCCTGCTCCTGCCACTTGTGGCCTGCGGCCTCGATACGGTTCCATTCGTGGATGCGCCGATCGCGTATTCGGCTGGAGGCAACACTGTCACCACGCCTTTGCAGCTGGATCATAACTCGCTCAACTCCTCGTCAAGCTTTAGGGGCTACAGCCTCTATTACCGCTGCTATGACACGCTGGCTGATGCCGATGCCGCGCGTACTGCGATCGAGAACCTCGCGGCCGCCACCAACGCATTACCCCTATCGATATTCAATTCCCTGCGGTATGCCTACCAGTTCCGTCACCTGGTATACCAGACCACAATGGCCGACCCGCCGGATCCGGTGTTCGCAGTGCCCAGCCCAACCGCCGCTATAAGCTACTTCCTCAGCATGAAGACAAATGCTGATTGGACATTTCGGACTATGACAAACGGGATCTCCGACGCTTCCCCGATCGTATGCCGCGATGTCCCTGGTTCCAACGGAGCATTCCCCCCCCTGTCATTTTTTTCATCGGACTTTACGAAAGGGGACCTTGATTATGCGGGCAACACGTATTTTCAGGCCGGCCTCAACCCAAATGGCCTCTATATTGTCATCTTTGCCGTAGGCTTTGGTTTCGATGCATCATCGACGTCTTTCAGCCTGATTCCAAGCCTGCCGGCATCATTCGGATATTCGATGCTGATCCGATAGCCCCTTGGCGCAACGACGGTACTTCGTATAATGTGTATTCTGTCTACCAAGTGGGGCTGTAAAATCGGACGGTGGGGGCCTTCATCAACCGAGACTACGGCAGGCTTCGAGAAACGGGACGGGACCATTGCCAAGGTCGGCAAGGTATTGGACTCGGGTAATGGCGAGTTGTCGTAGTGGGACGATACCTTCGGTCATGCAGAGGCCAAGGATTCGAAGAAGGCCAGCCTCCTTGGTCTTGGGTTCAGGCAGACGCAGGACAAGCGGAGCGCTCTCAGCATCAGCCTGTACAAGCTTCGCCGGCAGGCCCGAGCTTCCAAGGTGCTCCACCAGGGCTGAGCGCAAAGCTGGCAGCGAGAAACCGTCGATTGCGAGTATGGAAAAGTCCGAACCCCATGCCATGCCCCCGATGGAGCGCTGCTTTAGGCCGTGGACGATTGGATGCATTTCGGCCTGCTCGATTCTGATTCCCTCTGGCAGATGGGCGTTCATCAAGGAGACAAACTCAAAGTCCTGAATCGGCTCCGTTATCTGCACTGATCCAATCTCGTATGTCGAGGATATGCCGAGGGAAAGCGGCTGTCCTGTCTCCAGCCTTGGCATGGGGTTGAATCCCTGCGTGTATGAGACGGGGACGCGAGCGATGGCGAATGCCCTCCACAGCGCATCAATGATGGACAAGTGCTGATAAAATCTGGCGTTGCCTGTCTTCGAGAATCGGAAGAAGAGCCTCAGGATGGGCACATTATTTCGGTTGCTTGAAGGAGTCAATATCTCCGCTTGTGTACTATTCTGCACTACGCCTGCCTCGTCACTACAGGAGCCACAGGGGAGATCGCAGTCTTCGGCACATCCGGGAGTAAGAACCTCCGCCTTTGATCGCTCGAGCTCATGTATCAGGCTCTTCTTGGATACCCGGATAGAGACGTCGTCCCATGGCAGGGACTCGCTTATCTCACGCTGTCTGCTGGTCTCGCCTATCACGTCCCACGATGCCCCGTCGATCACGCCGCGCCAGAGTTCGCGGTCGAAGCGTTCCTCCCAGGCATCGAGACGAGCTCCACGTCGATATGCCTCGAGGAGGAGGGGCCCTACCCTCTCGTCACCTCGCGAGATAATCCCCTCGAGCTGGGAGACAAAGGGCGAATGGTAGGAGACCTTGATGCTGCGGTACCGCCGAAGTGCAGAACGAACGGTGTTGATCGCCGCCATGGCATCGGTCTCGTTCAGCTGGGCACCCCACTGGAAAGGAGTGTGTGGTTTTGGCACAAAGGTCCCGATATTCACATTTATCTGGATATCGATTTTCTTGTGAAGGCGACCGAAGAACTCAATGATCGCCGCGGCTTCGCCCTGTCCCATTGAAGGCACCGGCAGTCCGATCATGAAATAGAACTTGGCTGATCTAAAACCTTGGGCCTTCGCTTCCTTTAGTATCGCGAGGCTCTTCTCAAAGGAGACGTCCTTGTTGATGCACCGCTGCCAGGCCTCCACAGGCGTCTCCACAGCAAAGGTCAGGCCGGACTTCCGGACAACTGCGAGGGCCTTGAGAATAGGCAGCGTGAAGCTATTCACCTTCAACGAAGGAAGCTGGAAGGAGACCCGCTGTTCCGCCCACTCGGAGTTGAGCGAAGCCAGAAGTTCACCCACACCCGGGAAATCACCCGAGGAAAGCGAGGAAAGGGTGATTTCCCTGTACCCGCCCTCCCGGACCAGTGCGGTCACTTCTTCGCGGATCGCCGAGAAGGACTTGATCCGCTGCGGGCGGTAGAAGAAACCCGCATGGCAGAATCTGCAACCGTTTGGACATCCCCGCATGATCTCGACTGTCCCATGCTCCTGCACGGTCTTGAGGATGGGGACTGGGAAGCTCGTGGACTGGGGCCTTGTGGAGAAGTCGGAGAATACCGCCCTGACCGCCTTTTTCCCGCCACGGCCCCCCCGTTCGGGCATCCAGATCGCCGGCTCCAGGGCAAGCCTATCAAGCAGAGTATCCCGGCTGGCGCCGGCTTTCTTGAGCCCGGAGAGATCCTGGACGAGCCCATAAAACGCGCCTTCGGCCTCGCCAATAAAGGCAGCATCCAGGAATTCCGACAAGGGGTGGGGATTGCTCGCAGCCGGTCCACCCGCAATCACAATGGGATCACCAGGACCGCGCTCCATGGCCCGAAGCGGAATCTGCCCGGTCTCAAGGATGGAAAGAATGCTTGTGGCCGCGAGTTCATATCCCAGGGAAAAGCCGAGGATATCGGTGGCCCCCAAGGGAATCCCAGTCTCTAGTGTATAAAGCGGCAGGCCTCGGAGCTTGAGGAGGGCCTCGAAATCGGGCGCGGGGGCGAATACGCGCTCGCACCGGACCCCGTCAAGACGGTTCAGGCCGCTATAGAGTATGCGAATCGCATTATTGGACATGGCGATCTCGTAAAGATCGGGGAAACAAAGGGCCATCGTGAGGTAAGCGTCGCCGTCCTTCCGGATCGATCCTAACTCTCCCCCCAGATAGCGCGATGGTTTCTCAATGCCCAGCAGGTCAGGACCGAGGTCAGAGGCCGGAACGACTCGACGGATCATGCTCCGTACCTGCGCGCCGAGACGCCGAGAAGGAGGCCCACCGCTATCATGACTGTCCAGAGCGATGACCCTCCATAGGAGAGGAAGAAGAGGGGGATACCGGTGATCGGCATGATTCCCATGGCCATTCCCGCATTAATGAAAAAATGGAAGAAGATCATGCCAAGAACGCCGGCAACCATGGTGGTTGCATACACGTCCCTGGAACTTCGGATGAGCAGGATGCAACGGCGGAACAGGAGAGTAAACAGGCCAAAGACAGCGAGGCCACCAACGAAGCCCCATTCCTCTGCGATGATCGAAAAGATGAAGTCTGTGCTCTGTTGCGGCAGGTAGCGGTAGTGGCTCTGTGTTCCCTGAAGGAAGCCCTTCCCCCAAAAACCGCCCGAGCCGATTGCCGTGATCGATTGGAGTATGTTCCAGCCGGATCCCCGGGGATCAATGCTCGGATCAAGGAACACGATCAGTCGCATTATCTGGTAGTCTTTGAGGATCTTCTGCGCGAGGCTCGAGACGATTATCCCCCCAGCGAGGAGGAGGGACACATAGCTGATCCAGTAGTAATACCGCTTCCTGAACGAGGTCCAGCCCCAGGTGGCAAGACCGAAGATCAGGCCCGCGACGGACAAGGAAAAATAGGAATAGGGCTGTCGATAAAGGACAAAGAGCAGCAGCGGCGGGGATTTGAGTATGAACTTCTCCCAAAGTGGGAGGATTGTGAGGAGCCCGGCAAGAAATGCCCCCGCTAGCATGAACGCAATATGCCGGCGTTCAATTCCGGCGGCATAGACAGAAAAGATCAGTATCGGGAAGAACACCAGCGAGGTCCCGAAATCCTGCTGCGGGAGGATGATTATGATGGGGACGCAGACAATGGCCAGGGCTGCGGCAAGACGCCTCAGGGAAGGCACGTGCTCAGAGCTGGAAAGATACTGGGCGAGAAAGAGTATGGTCGCGAGCTTCGTGAATTCGGAAGGCTGGATGCCGATGTCCCCGATGCCGATCCACGAACGGGAGCCATTTACGACCTTGCCCGCGATCGAGGTATAGATGAGGACGAGCAGGAAGAACACATAGACGAAAAGCGAATAGTCCTTGGTCCTGTTGTAGTCCAGAAGCATCGTTAGGCCCATGAGGAAAAGTCCTGAGACCGCCCAGATGATCTGCTTGACATACTCGTTGGAGACCTGGACACCCTCCGAGGTCATTCCCGAGGAGTAGATCGACAGGATCCCTATGACGACAAGTCCAAGAGTCGTACCAAGGATGGGAACATCAATATCCGAAAAGATCGTTCGTATAGAACTCATTCAATGCGCTCCTGGCGCGGAATCAGATTCCGGAGCCCTAGAGTGTCGACAGCCTCGTCGTATGTCTGGCCAGCGAAGATGGCTTGGTAGATGATATTCGTCGCATAGGGAGCCCACCATTCCCACTGATTTGTCGCCTCGACCATTACCACCACTACGATTGCGTCTTTGGGGTCCGTGGCATTCCATGGTCCGAAGGCCGCAAACCAAGAGTGCCAGCGGTCTTTCAGGCCCACCTCGGCGGTGCCCGTCTTGCCTGCGACCCCGACCACCTTGGTGTTGATGACAAAGCGGGGAGTTCCCTCGGTGACGACGGCGCGAAGGTCGGCGCGGAGGGTCGCGAATGTCTCTTTGGATATGCGCGAATGGAGGATTTCCTCGGGTTCGAAGCGCTTGATGAGGGCCCCGCTCGATGGGTCCCGCACTTCCTTTAGAAGGTGCGGACGATAGACAATACCGTCGTTGACGATCATTGCCATCATATCCGCTATCTGAAGAGGTGTGACGAGCATGTAGCCCTGGCCGATCGACAGGTTCATCGTGTCGCCGCCAAGCCATTTCTCGTGGTACCTGCGTTCCTTCCATTGGGGCGTCGGCACAAAACCCTCGAGCTCTCCGGCAAGGTCAATGCCGGTCGCCTTACCCAAGCCGAATTCCTTGGCATAGGAGACGATTCGCTCGACTCCAAGATAGTCGCGGCCGATCGTCCAGAAATAGATGTCGCAGGACTGGGCAAGGCCTGACTCAAGATCGACCCATCCATGACCTGGTTTCTTTGTCCAGCATTTGAAGACGCGGTCTCCGTAGCTTATCTCGCCCGGGCAGAGGATCTTCTTGTCGGTCGGTATCGCCTTCTCTTCCAGGACGCCGGCCGTGATTATTGTCTTGAATGTCGAAGCGGGCGGGTAACTGGATTGGATTGTCCGGTTAAGCAGAGGCGTATTGGGATCGGCAAGCAGCTTCGCGTATTCGTCACCAGCCGAAAGGCCCGAGAAATGGTTCGGATTATACCAGGGGTACGAAACCATGGCGAGGACCTCGCCCGTAGCAGGTCGGAGAACAAGGGCAGAACCCATCCGTGGTCCCAGGGCTTTTTCTGCTATCTTCTGAATGGCCCCGTCGATCGTGAGCACAAGGTTCGAGCCCATGACTGGCGGGTCAATGCTCTTTCTTTCGACGGCGACATTCCTGCCCTTCACGTCGACTGTGCGGTATTCGTGTCCATCCGCCCCGCGCAGAAGCCGATCGTACTGCTTTTCGATCCCGACCTTTCCGATCACGTCCCCTGTCTTGTATCCCTGGTTGTAAAGCAGCTTCAACTCATCTCTGGTGATGTCCCCGACATAGCCGATCACATGGGTGAGGGATCCGGTCTCGAGATAGTTGCGCACGGGCTTTGATTGCCAGGACAGGCCAGGAAACTCGTCGATCCGCTCCGCCAAGGCAGTGACCGTAGAGTAGGGCACAGACCCGAGTAGCTGGATTGCCTGGTACAAATGATAGTAGGCGGGGGGCACCCGCCGTTTTATTTCCCCAATGGGCATCCCGAGGACCGTCGCAAGCTTTGCAAAGACGGCCTCACGCCGATCGGCGGGAAGCTCCGCGGGGACTAGGTTGACCGCGAAGGAGTCGGTATTGAGGACGAAGGGGACAGCGTAGGCGCTGTCGTATATCTCGCCGCGCTGGGAAGGAATGAGGGTAGTCTGGCGGGCAATGGTCGTGGCCTTGCTCCGATACTCGTTCCCGCGGACGACAGTGAGGTAGAAGAGGTATCCGGAGTAGATCGCAAAAAGCGAAACCGCGAGGACCGTAAAGACGCGGACCCGCCCCCTCGGGCTGCCCTCCTCTCCTCCGATGCGTTCAGGGATCCTCGAGCTCATTCTCTTCCGCGCTCCGTGATCAGGAATCGCTTGAAAGGCGTAAGCAGGAGGAAGACGATCGGGGCGAGAAGGCCGTTGTAGCCCGCCTCTATCCAGAGCACCCGTGCCAGAAGCGCGTAGCTATGGACCTTGTCACCGAAAAACAGGGCGAGGACCCACGCTGCAAGCGCCTTCGCGAGTGTCGCCAGAAAGCCGAGCGCAATCGGAAAGGCTAGCCTGTCAATGAAGAAGGAGCCATGCAGGAAAGAGCCGAGAGTGCCGACGAATGTCTTGGTGAAGGCGTGGAACCCCAGGGGGGCGACGGAAATAACATCCTCAAAGAGCCCGCAGAGGAAACCCGATACGGGTCCTTCGATTGGGCCATTCTTGAATGACACCCAAAGCAGGATCACCAAGGAAAGGTCCGGGACCACGCCAAATATCGCAATGGCGCCAAACCATGTTGACTGGGCATAGGCGGAGGCAATCATCATGAGGGTGGAGATGATGATGGTTCTGATCACCGCTTCTCTCCCTTGTTCGTCACCGCAGAATCCGGGGTGACAGCTGGTGCGAGCTGCTCATCAGGGGCAGACGGGGACGGGATTACGACAAATACATATTCGAGGCGAGAAAAATCAAGCACAGGATCGAGGTCAATCTCGACCGAGGTCTGGTATTCAAGGGCCCGGACTTTGTGGACGCGCCCTATTGCTATATCCGGCGGGTAGATGGACTCGTAGCCCGAGGTCACCACCAGGTCCCCGAATTGCACATCCTCCTTGGCCCGCTTCTTTACGAAACGCATGACAAGGGGCTCATCGACGGAGCCACTACCGCCAACAAGGCCTTCATGACGCGCTTTCGCGAGTCGGGCGGCCACAAATGAGGTGGAGTCGTACAAGGGCATGACGAGACAAGAGCCGCGGCCGACGTCCACCACCCTTCCAACAAGCCCTTCCATGCCATCCTGCACGGCAATGACCGGCATATTCTTGCGCACTCCCGCCTCGATGCCTTTGTCGATGGTAATGGTGGAATAGAGGTTCTCGGGGTCCTTGGCAACGATGCGTGCGGTGACTCTCGAGAAGCTCATGCCTTGCGCAAATCCCAGCTGTTCTTTGAGTCTTGCGTTCTCAGCGCTCAATTCAGCCATTCCGCGCTCAAGTTGGGTATAGCGCTCCAGTTTTGCGGCGATTTCAAGATAGTCTGCGCGCAAGCGCCTGAGCTCAGCTATGGATGTAAAGGTGTCTGAAACAAACAGGCTCACAGCCGAGAATCCTCGCTGGAAGAATCCACCTATGCTGACTCCGATGAACTGCGGCAGACCTTCCAAGCTTCGCGTCGATAGCATGAGGCAGATGAGGCTCGCAACGAGAAGGAGGGGCGGAACGAAGTTCCGATTCCTTTTCGGATCCTTGATGCGGAAGTCGGCCATGATTGGCTATCTCTAGACGTTCAGGCTGTCATACACGCTTCGAGAGCCGTCCTGACTCCGCATGGTCTCGAAGTATTTGCCCGCTCCAATAGCGACGCACTCGAGGGGGCGCTCTGCGAGAATCACCGGCACACCAGTCTCCTTGGCGACCAGCTTCGGCAGCCCTTTGAGGAGGGAACCGCCGCCGGCCATGACGATCCCTCGCTCCATGATGTCGGAAGCGAGCTCTGGCGGAGTCTGGCCCAGGGTCTTCTTGATTTCCTCGACGATCTGGGTGATCGGTTCCTGAAGGGCCTCGCGCACCTCCACCGAGTCGATCTCAAGCCTGCGGGGCAGGCCAGTGATCGCGTCGGTCCCCTTGATTTCGACCTTCTCTATCACCTTGTCGGGGCTCGCATTGCCGATCTCGATCTTGAGCCGCTCGGCCGTGTGCTCGCCGATGATGAGATTGTGCACTGCCCTGATATGCTTGATTATCGCCTCGTCGAATTCGTCACCACCGACCCGGATGGCATTAGTGACGACCATTCCCTTGAGGGATATGACCGATATCTCGGATGTTCCGCCACCGATGTCGCAGATCATGTGACCAGCGGGCTCCGAGATGGGGATGTCGGCGCCAATGGCTGCAGCGAGAGATTCGGGGATTACCTTCACAAAGCGGGCGCCCGCCTTGTACGCGGAATCGACTACTGCGTTTTCCTCTACTTTGGTAATGCAGGAAGGAACCCCGATGACCATGCGCGGTTTCACGAACCATCTCTTTGAGATGACCTTCTGGATGAAGTACTTGATCATCTTTTCGGTCATGTCGGGGTCGGCGATCACGCCGTCCCGCAGGGGTCGCTTTGCAATGATGTCGCCAGGCGTCTTCCAGAGCATCCGCTTGGCATCGGTGCCGACGGCGACGACTTTGTTGGTGCCTCGCTCGACCGCGACAACCGAGGGCTCGTTGACGACGATGCCCTTCCCCCTCACGTAGATGAGGGTATTGCAGGTACCAAGATCGATACCGATGTCCAATGAGAAGGAGTCAAAAAGGTCTCGAAGAGCCATGGGAGAACCTCCGGGGTCGGGCTTAAAGTTTTTCGGTCAGTTTCTGTCGCGCTGCTGAATGTGTAGGGTCGATGGATACGGCCCTGCGCCATTCGGCACGGGCGCGTACGGGATCCCCTCGCTCCTGCAATAGGAGGCCAAGGCGATAATGCGCTTCGGCGGATTCCGGATCCGCCTTGATGACAAGGCTAAGCTGTTCCTCGACCTTCGAGGAATCCCCCCTTGCTCTGTAGATATCCGCCAGGAGGAAACGGCAGCGCTCGCGAACCAAGGCATCCTTACCACCAGCGATCGCCTCTGCCAGGAGCAACTCGGCCTTAGAGGGGTCACCGGCGTCAATATTGGCCTTCGCGGCCGCCATGAGAAGTAGCTCATCCCGACCGCCAGCCAGGGCCGTTTCAAAGTTCTTTACGGCCTTCTCTTCTTCCCCTAGGCCAGAGTATGCGAGGGCCAGATACTCCCGACTGTCCGAGGATGAATAGCCATGTGACAGGGATGCCTCGATGTATTTCACAGACTCGTCAAAATATGGGCGACCGAGGAGGTAATAGGCCTTCCCCAGGACGTATTCGGTCGGAGCACGCTGGCCGCCACTGATTAGCAGTGCCTTCCTTAAGGCGACAATCGTATCACTTAGAAGGGCTGTCTTGTCCTCGCCATCCGGTAGTTCAACTGCCTTGTAGAACGAGGCGAAGCCTTTAAAGGTAAGGTAGAACGGGTCGAGTGGGCTGACAGTCAGCGAGGTGCTTGATGCCGAGAGCACCTTGTCCCATCCCTTCGCCGCCCAGTCGGCCAGTACCAGCCTTTTCGCGACGACCCGAGCTGCAGTTGCGCCAGGCCTCGAAAAGCCGTTCCTTAGGGTGATTGCCAGTACCGCGACAAGAGCCAGGGCCGCTATTAGCACAAGCACTATACGCTTTCGCCGGCGCTGTGCGAGATAGCCTCCGGTATTGTGGTCGCGGGTTCGCGGGGAAAACTCCATTGGGATCGCGGTACCCATGCTGAGCCCGCGTTCTCTTCTACCACGGAAGCCGAGCATTCGTCAATCGAAGGGGCAAATCATGAAAAAAGGCGGGCCTGTAAGCCGGGTTCTGTACCCCTTGCGGGGCCGTCGCCATCCCTCTAATCCTGCGGTTGCCCACAGGATCGAGCGGCCTACCCGCGAATCCCGCCCCACCCCATCGGTTTTCTTCTTCGCAGAATCCCCATGGGGGACTCTGCGTCGTCGAGCGCCGAAGGCGCGAGACGGAGGGCGAGCGACCCTTCGCTGCTCGGCCTTGCTCGCAACGAGGTTTGCCGTGCCACCTCCGTCACCGGAGGCGCGGTGGGCTCTTGCCCCACCTTTTCACCCTTACCCGGCCTGGGCTTTCCCCCTCGGCCGGGCGGTATATTTTCTGTGGCACTGTCTGTCCAAAGGCCACCGCAGAGCGGCATCACCCCTGGCCCGGGTGTTACCCGGCGTTGCGCTCTCATGAGCCCGGACTTTCCTCCGAGGGAACAACAGGGCCCCCGGCGGCGACGCGGCCCGCCAAATTACCAACGCACAAGCCCCGCTTCGAGCGGGAAAACCCTAGTCTTCCGAATCCTCCATCGAGGATTCCTTGTCGCCATCGCCATCGTCCTCTTCGAAAGCCTCCTCCTCGCCCTCCTCTGCATAGTCTTCGAGATCCGAAAGGGACCCCGATTCGATGTCGATGAGGAGTTGCTCGGACTGTTCTTCGGCTTCCTGGAAATACAGGACGCGGGAACAGTAGGGGCAGAAGATGATCCTGTTGCCCGAATGGACTTCATTTACAAACTGCGCCGGAAGTATCATATAACAGCCGGTGCAGACATAGCCCTTGACCGGGACGATGCCGAGTCCCTGCTTGTTTCGGATGATGCGTTCGAACTTGAAGAGCACATCCTTGTCGATACCCTCTGAGGACCTGGACTCCTTTTCTCGGAGTTCACCGATCTCAGAGAGTTTTGCTTCCTTTTCGGTGCTGATCTTCGCACCCTTGGTGGCGATCTCGCCTTCCTGGAGCTGGATCATCGACTCATCCCTGCGGAGGGATTCCTCGATCTCGGCAAGGGAGCGCTCCTCGCGCTGAAGATCCTTGCGGAAGCCGTGCTCGCGATCGGTGGCATCCCTGATCTCTTTGTTGAGGGCCTCGTATTCCCGCTGGGTCGAGATGGCATCCATCTGCTTTTCGGCAGCTTCCCTGTTCATCTCGGCCTCGGCGAGCTGGCCCCGGAGCTCGCGCACCTTGGCTTCTGTCGCCTGGAAGGCCTCATGCTTCTCGATGTACGATTTCCTCACTCGGGCGAGAAGCTCGATCTGGGCATCGAGGGCTTTGGGAATGCTCTCCACCTCGCGTTCGATATCGACCCGTTTTGTGAGGATTTCCTGATACTCTCGCAGACGCTCGAAAACCTCTTCCATCAGCATATCGCACCTCATTGGCTATTCTGCAAGTGATGGGCGCCACGCCTGGGCCCCTCGTGGGCGCTCCTTGGAGCGCTCGACGCTCAATGATCCATGTAATCACGGAGTTTTTGGCTCCGCTTGAAATGCCTTAGCTTCTTGAGCGCCTTGGCCTCTATCTGGCGGATGCGCTCACGTGTGACATTGAAATAGAGACCGACTTCTTCCAGCGTGAGCGAATATCCATCGTCGAGACCGAAGCGCATCCGGAGCACTTCCTGTTCCCGGGGCGGCAGGGTTGAGAGCACGGCACGGATCTGCTCCTGAAGCAGCTTGTAGTCTGTCTGGACCGAGGGATTTTCGACCTCTTTGTCCTCGATAAAGTCGCCGAGCAGCGAATCCTCGTCCTCCCCGATCGGTGTTTCGAGGGAGATCGGTTCCCGGGCGACATTCTTGACGCTCTTCACGCGGGTGACGGGCCAGCCGAGCTGGTCGGCGACCTCCTCGTCCGTGGGCTCCCGGCCGAGCTTCTGCATGAGCTGCCGGGATTCGCGCACTACCTTGTTTATCTGCTCGATCATGTGGACCGGAACGCGGATGGTCCGGGCCTGGTCGGATATTGAACGGGTTATGGCCTGTCGGATCCACCACGTTGCGTAGGTCGAGAACTTGTAGCCCTTGCGGTATTCAAACTTCTCGACGGCCTTTATTAGGCCAATGTTGCCTTCCTGTACCAGGTCGAAAAAGTGCAAGCCGCGGTTGGTGTATTTCTTCGCGATCGACACGACGAGGCGCAGGTTGGCCTTTATGAGCCTGTCCTTGGCGTTCTTCATCATGATCCGGCCGCGATTGATTTCCTTAGCCATCGCAATGATCGAATCGGCGTCGGACTCGAAGGCAACCTCGAGTTCGCGCAGCTTCTTCTCGGTTACCTGGATCTGGCGGATCTTCTCCTTGATCTCGTCGGAGGACAGGCCAAGGTCAGCCTCTATCTCCTCCCGCTTGTCCTTGAGCGTGAGATTGCGCCCGAGGGTGCGAAGTTCCCGCATGGAGGAAATGTGGAGAATTCGCTCGATCCTCTCCTGCTCCTTGCGATATTTCCGGATCTTCTTTGCGGAGACGATGAATTTCTCCGAGAAGGAGTTGATTTCCTCGGGATGGATCTCGGACTCCCGGAGCCTCTCCGTGAGCGAAGCCCGGAAGTTCTGGAGCTCGGGATCAGCGAAAATGTCGCCACCCCTCGCGATGATGCGTCGCTTGTGCTCGACATACTCCTTGAGGTCGGCGAGACAGTCGCGGAGGACATCCCTGTAGAACTGGTTGAGGCGGCGACGCTCCGCTATCTTCTCGGTGTTCTCCTTGCGCTGGAGCGAGGAGTCCTTGGCCTCCCTTCGGGTGGCCTTGACGGCGATGACATGGAACTCGGGAATAAGGACGCCTGAGCGCTTTATTATCCCCTTGATGATGTTCTCGCCCTCCTCCATCTGTTTGGAGAGCTCGACTTCCTGCTCGGCGGTGAGGAGGTTCTCCTTGCCAATCTCGCGCAGATATAGTCGGATGGGGTCGTCCACCGAGGATTCCTTGTCGTTGTAGACAAGGCGCTTCTTGTCGGTCTCGCTCTTGACGGGTACCTCGTCCTCGACCTGGACTTCTTCCTCCTCGAGCTGGATGTTGTTGCTCTCGAGAAGTGCGAGGATTCCGTCTATCTTCTCCGAGTTCAGCGTGCTTTCGGGCAAGAAGTCCGACAGCTCGTCAAAGCTGATTGTCTTCTTTGCGCGAGCATATTCGAGGAGCTTCGCGATCGCCGGGTCAAGTTCAAGGTCGTTCATCCCGCTCACCCTTCGTATTCTCCAATTCAGCATCTAGCTGCATTTTTTCGTAAAGCAGGTCATTCAGAGACGGATGCTCCTGCGATGAGGCGCCACTGCCAGATTCGCATTGACTCCCCCCCCTTGCCTCGAGTTCGGCAATCCGGGTCAGAATCCTTTCCCTTCGCCTCGCGATGCTTCTCCTTCGGACTACCACGATTCCGTCATCGACGAGACGATCGGGGTTTGCGCTGAATACCCCATGGGCGGCGCATTCCCTGACAAAAAACCTTGCCGTCTCATCCTCAACGCGCACCAGCACTGACTCCACGCCAAGATCTTCCGCGCGGTACGCCTCCTCGAGGGCGATGTAAAGGTCTCGCGCGCGGTAATCGTCTAGATCGTCGAGCGCGACTTTTGAGCGGACGTCCAAGTATCTGTCTGCGCTCAGGACCACCGCGGCAAGGAAGACCAGGTCGGGTGTCTGGGCCGCCCTTGCCGGGGAAACCGCGCCCGTCCCCACCCCACGCTGGGGTCTTGCGCCTACGACCCGCTTGGCAGCCTCGTAGTCGCTGCGAATAGAGGTTGGATTAGCCCCGAGCTCTCTCGAGGCGAAGTCCAAGAAAGCCGAACGCTTGATTTCCGCGTCCAGCGCGTCAATAAAGGGATAAAGATACGCCGCCGCTTTGGCTTTTCCCTCCACGGTGCCGGTGTCGAAGAGCTTCCTTGATCTTCGCACGAGAAATTCGTTTCCATTTATAGTGAAATCCCCGTTTTTTTGCAATGTCCCGGGTCCGTCTTTTTCCAGAATTTCGGAAGCGTCCTTGCCCCCGGGAAGTGTCACCACGAAGGCCTCTAGACCCGCGGCAGCGGAAATCGAGCAGGCGCGCTCCGCCGCCCTCTGGCCGGCGTCATCGGCATCAAAACACAAAAGGACGTGATCGGCCCAGCGCTTGATAAGCCTTGCCTGGGAAGGAGTAAAGGCAGTTCCGAGGGGGGCCACAGCATGTGCCACACCCGCGGCGTGGAAGGAGAGCGCATCCATGTATCCCTCGCATACCAGGACGGCTCCCGCTGATTTGATCGCCGTAAGTGCCTTGTCTATCGCGAAAAGGCTGTCCTGTTTGTGGAACAGGGCGGTATCGGGGCTATTTATATATTTTGGACCCTCGCCTTGGAGAAGCCGGCCGCCGAACGCGATGGTCCTCCCTCGGGCATCGGAGATTGGGAACATGAGCCGACCGGCAAAAAGCGGGAATCCCGGCGAGTTCGCGGAAAAAAGTCCGGACCGTCCCAGAAATGACTCAGAATAACCCTTTGACCTCAGAAAACCGTAGAGCCAGCGCCTGTCCGGCGGCGAGTATCCAAGGCGGAATGCCTTGGCGAGCTCATCCGGGATACCCCTCTTCCTGAGCATTTCCCTTACGTCTGTTGCGCTTTCCTTCTCAAGCAGCCACTGGAAGGTTCCAGCCAGGCGTTCATAGAGCTCGTAGAGTGACCGACGCTCCTTCTCCTCTTCTGAGGGCGCTTCCTCGACCTCAAGGGCGATTCCCGCCCGCTTTGCGAGTAGCTCTACGGCTTCTGTGAAGCCCAGTTTGTCGATTTCCCTCAGGAAGGTGATCACGTCGCCGCCCTTCTGGCAGCCGAAGCAGTGGAAGATGTTCTTTCCCGGAATCACATAGAACGAGGGCGTCTTTTCTGCATGGAAGGGGCAAAGCCCCTTGTACTCATTGCCCGAGCGCTGCAGCCGTACGTGCTCGCCTATGACGGCGATAATGTCGGTCCGGTCCAGAATCTCCCGGACCAGCTGCTCGGGGATTTTCGACATCAGCCACCGACTCGCTTGATGAAGAGCTTGCCTGCATCGAGGTGTTCCTCGAGGGTCTGGGAGAAGTGGTGCTTGCCGGCCTCGGCATCTACCAGGCGGAAATACAGAAAGTTCGACTTGGCCGGGTGCAAGGCCGCGAGGAGGGCAATCCGACCGGGATTGGAAATAGGCCCCGGCGGCAAGCCCGGTTTCAGGTAAGTATTGTAGGGGTCGGGCAGCTTGAGATCGCGATCGTAGATCACCTCGGGGTGGGGCTTTCCAAGGCGCTCGGTGATGACGTACACGACGGTTGCACAGGATTGGAGGGCCATGCGGATTCTCAGGCGGTTTAGGAAGACACTCGCGATAACGGGGGCTTCCTCGTCGACCTTGTACTCACGTTCAATGATCGAAGCCAGGATGAGCCGCTCCTGGAGTTCGGCCGGACCAAGGGCGGAAACCTCGGGGATGGAGGAAAGCTGCTGCCTGAAGTTCCGTACCATGGTCCTGGCAGCCTCGGCCCCTTCGGTCGAGGGCGGGAAATAGTAGGTATCGGGGAACAGGTAGCCTTCGAGCGTGGTCGCTTCGATGCCCAGTTTGTGGATCAAGGCTGGATCGTGGCATGCTGCTGTGAAGTCCTCGGCACTGACTATTCCCTGCCTGTCGAGAAGCCTGGCAGCCTGGCCAAGGGTGAAGCCTTCCGGCAAGGTGACGCGCACGAGGGCCTGACGCCCGGATTTGAGAAGGTCGAGGATCGCAGGAGTGCCCATCCCGGGCAGAATGCGATAGGTGCCTGCCTTTAATCCGTAGCCGGCGCCCTCAATCCGCCCCAGAATCCGGAACGCGATGGCCGAACGTATCAAGCCGGCTTCCTTGAGGCGGAGGGCCAGGGATTGAGCTCCCTCGCCTCTTTCGACCGCGAAAAGAAGGCCGCCGGCAGGTATCCCTTGAGAAGGGCCAAGGCTGACTCCCATTGCCGCAATCCCGGCCAATGCAATGAGGACGGCCATGGCCAGGGAAATGGGCAAAATGAGGGGTGGCCGGTGCTTTCTATTAAGCGGCATTGAAAGGGAATCCTCCGATCAGGGCTCTCGCGCGAGGCGGGCTAGGCAGTCTTCGGGTCGTTCCATGTCCTCTATCGACAGGCGGTCATAAAGAAAGGTGCGAAGTCGTTCGGCAAGGGCGGCGGCCGCACCCTGGAGTTCCTCTTCCCGCCCGCAGAAGAATATATAGAGAGCGAGGGCATCAGGTATATCGAGATCCACGGTGAAATGCGCCATCTTCTAGACCTCGATCTCCAGGCCTTCCCGGGCCAGACTGACCTTCGTTCCCTTTCCACCCAGATGCTCAATATACCATTGGGCATTCTTGTACATGCCCTCCAGTTTCCTGTCGGAATAGGATGGTTCGTGGTGGAACAGGACGAGGCGCTTGATCCTCCATGAGGAGGCAAAGTCCGCCGCGAGGCTGAAGGATGAGTGTCCCCAGTTGTATTTCTCGATCGCTTCCCCGAGGGTGTACTGGCTGTCGATGATGAGGGCATCGGCGTCCCGGAAGTAGTCGATATTCTCTGGACTGCGACGGAAATCCTCTTCCCGAAGCTCGGTGTCTGTCGAGTAGATCACCTTGAGCCCGTTTTCGCGGACCTGATAGCTGTAGCAGCCACCGGGATGGCTCATTGGCCGGTGGCGCACTTCGACCCCGCCCACCTTGACGCTATCGTTTGCAAGCACATGGAAAGCCTTGGTCGCTCCCATGGCGTCCATCGATATGGGGAAGTTCGGCGCCTGCATCTGCTGCTCCAGTATTTCCCTGAACGCAGGCACCGGGCTGTAGAAATCAATGCTGCATCTTGTATCAAAGGCCGGAGAGAAAAAGGGCAGGCCCTGGAGATGGTCCCAGTGGAAATGCGAGAAGAACAGGTGGCATGCCGTGGGCTTCTTGCTCGCGGCTATCTCGGCCCCAAGCTCGCGGATGCCCGTGCCAGCGTCGAATATGAAGCGGCAGGCCTCCCCGGTCACCACCTCGACACAGGCGGTATTCCCGCCCACGGTTGAGAACAGATACTCGGGCAGGCTTGCCAGAAAGCGCTCGCGCGCCTCCTGGCTCTCGAGGTCCCTTGCCGTGATCCGCTGCACGACCGAGGATATTTTGCTCCTCAATCTCGCGGGCATTAGGGGGGTCGGGGTTGAGCCCCTAACTCCCCAGAATCGTATCCGCACCTAGGCTCTCCGGATCGGCACCATAGTCAAAGAGTACCGTGCCAGCATTCTTGCGTTGGGCGATGCGTTCCTCGATGTAGTCCCGCCCCCTGAGCTCTCCCTTGTCGATGCCGGGACAAACCGAGGATTCGGATTTCCAGGTCCTGGATGATTCGAGAACGCCGGGCCAGAAAGGGTAGGTCGAGCACTGCAGGGGCCGAGACTCATAGACCCTGCAACCTCCCTTGCCAAGAAAGATGCAGTCGTAGTTCGGCTTCTCAGCAAGGCTCAGGGCCCTGCCCTGCCCCGTGTCCACCAAGCGACAATACTCGTGGAAGAAGCTCCGGAAATCAAGCTTCAGGCAGGAGAGGAGGCTTAGCAGGTCGTCTTTTGAGAGGAAGACATAGCCTGGTTCCCCCCCGCAGCAGGCAGAACAGCGGTTGCAGCTGAACTTGAGGCCGTCAGCATAAAATGCTTCGCCCATGGGCACCCTCATTTACAAAAAGCCCCTTCTCTTCGAGAAGGGGCAATGGGGAGAGAAGGATTTGAACCTTCGAAGGCGTGAGCCAACAGATTTACAGTCTGCCCCCTTTGACCACTCGGGAATCTCCCCTGGGGATCGAAACCTGCTTAGCGGACCCGAGCCGTCTCCCGGAATCGAACCGGGGACCTCGAGATTACAAGTCACGCGCTCTGCCAACTGAGCTAAGACGGCCTCGACGACGGCGGCACTATACACGCAACCTTTCTCCCACGTCAATAGCTTTGAGGATCCTTCAGCGCAGGGGGGCGAAGTAGCCCAGTTCGTCCTTCCCGCTTTTCTTGTACAGGTATGCCTCGACTCCGAGCGAAAGATAGGCCTTGCCAAATTCCGATTCGGCCTTCGAGGTGAAGCGGAGGCGGTAGCGACCGCTCGGGGCGGAACGCAGGTCGGCTCCCAGGTCGCCAAGCCCGCGGGGGCGGTCAGCGGCGTAGATGGCACCGCCGGTGCGTTCGGCCAGGTAGCGCAGGGCCGAGGAGGGCTGGGCGAGGACTACGGCGTAGAATCGGATTCCGTTGTTTCGCAGCAGGGCAGCAAGCTCGGACAGGGTCGTTCCGGCAAATGAAGCCTCGTCCACCTGCCCCGTCCCGAGATATACGACGGCGTCCCTGCTTCCCGATGGGAGCAGGGCGGTGGCAGCCAGGCGCAGAGCGAGGTCCATTCGTCCCGGGCCTGTTGCGGGTGCCAGGGCGGCGCGGAGGGCGGCGCTGATATCGCCTGAGGACTCGAGGGCTGGAACCGCACCGGCCGTGACCAGTGAGGGTTTCGCGCCCTCGGTCCCCAGGACCCGGTAAAGCTCGACAAGGGCCGCGCGGAGGCCCTCGGCCTTGGCAGAGATTGCCTTGGAGCGCTCCACGAGTATCGTGGTCCTGCTCCCCGCGGCAACCTGGCCTGTTCCCACGAGGGCGAGGTCAAGTGCCGGTGCCAGGGATTCCTCCCGCCGAATCACGGCCTTGCCGGACTCGTCGGTCTGGGTCGTCTTCTTTATCCGCTCGGTGAGGTAGAAATTCCCGTCCAGCAGCCCGACAACGGGTGAACCGTTCCGGTCTCGGACGTCCACGTCCACATCGACCACAGGAAAAGAGTCGGAGACGATCCGTTCGATCTCTACGTCATAGCCGGCGGCGATGAGGGAGGACTCGGATAGGAGGGACACGGCGGAAGCATCGAAATCGCATATCGCGAGATTACCGTTGAAGTCGGGTGCGGCTCCCACTATACGTGCCTTCGGATAGGGCGAGCTGTAGACGAGCCGCACTTCCTCGCTCTCGAGATCGATCGAGACGACCCTGTCGGTATCTGCCACCAGCAAGGCCCTTCCTCCCTGCCATCCTGCGAGGCCCTCGGGGAAATGCAGTTCCCCTTCGGCCAGGGCCCCGAGGAAGTTGCCGCTTTGATCGAAGCGGTAGACTGCCTTCTTGAGAGAATCGGCGACATATATGACGGAATCCAGAGCGAACAGGCCTGCCGGGCTCGCGAGGCCTGAAAAGCCTGACTCGGGGCGCTTCTCGCCGAAGGAAAGGACAAACCCGCCATCGGAGTCGTACTTGCAGATCCGGCCATTGCCATAGTCTGCGACATAGATGTAGCCGGAGGCATCGTTGGTGGCAAACTGGGGACCAAGCAAGGAACTCGGACTGCGGCCCTTGGTCCCAAAGGTCTTTACGCCCCCCCCTGGGGCGATCCTCGCTATCCGGTCCCCGCCGAACTCGGTGACAAACAGGGTGCCATCGGGGAGGGCCGCGGCTCCGAAGGGACCGTCAAAGCCCTGCAGGCCGCCGCGGTCTTTCTTGCGGATTATGCCACCGGCATCAATGGTGACCAGTTCGTTTGAACCGTGGGCCACGACAAGAATCGAGCCGTCCCTTCGGGGTAGAATCGCCGATGGCCTAAGAAAGTACTCTTCCTTCCCCCTCCTTCCCTCAAAGCGCGCCACTTCCACGTAGCGGTAGGCCTGTGTGGCCGGCGAGATCGAGCGCGAGGCGCGGATCATCTCGATCTTCGCAGGAAGGGAGGGGATGACATCGGCTCGATCAAAGAGGGGTTGCCAGGCCCGCAGCGCGGTTTCCTCGAATCCCGACTTGAAATAGGCCCTACCGAGCCAGTATTCGATGAGGGCTTCCTTGGGGGAGTAGGCGAGTGCCTTTTCGAGGAGGAGTATCGATTCCCCAAAACGCCCTCGGTGGAAGGCCTGGACTCCAAGCCTGAGCTGCTCAGCCGCCCCGGGGGATCCGATCTCCGAGCTGAACTGGGCCGAGATCGAGGGACAAAGGGCGGACGCGAGGATGAGTGCGAGGGCTTTTCGAAGTATCACCGGGCTTCCTCCACGCCTTCAATAGACCGGGCATGACGCAGGATTTCGCCTTCCTCCGGAGCCCGTTCGAGGGCCCGGCCGAGATAATCCTTCGCTTCCTTCAAGAAACCAAGGCGAAAGTACGCCCATGACAGGGAGTCGAGATAGGCCGGGTTGTCCGGTTGCTTGTCGACCGCCTTGCGGCAACAGGTCAAGGCCCTTGCCCCCTCCCTGCCCTCGCAGGCCAGGACATAGCCGAGGCCATTGAGCGCCGTCACGCTCTCTGGATCGTGTTCGAGAGCCAGGCTGTAGTGGCGGATCGCCTCTTCTGGCCGGTTCTGGGCCCAGGCGGTGTACCCGAGAAAACTGAGAACCTGGACCGACTCAAAACCGGCCTCGAGCAGGCGGCCTAATTCGTACTCAGCGAGCTTGTATCTTCCCGTGACGCTATAGACATAGGCCAAGGAGAGCCTGCACTGGAAAACCCTCATTAGGTCGTCGCTCGCAGTTACCACCTGTTCAAGGTAGAGGAGGGCATCATCCCAGTGCGAGAGACGGGCATGGCAGAGTCCAAGGAAATATGCGAGATCGAGGTAGTTCGCCTGGCTTGATTCGACCCCTCTGAGCGAGCCGAGAGCCCCCTCCCAGTCCCGAAGCGCATAGAGCCTTGCTGCCTCGTTGAGGCTGGCTTCCATTTGCCCCATACTACTGGAACACCGCACCGGGCGCAAAGCCCGCCGGCACCTGGGGATAGACCAGGACCGGGCTGACCGAAACCTTCCCCTTCGAGACTGCGCCATGGTCGGTTCCCTGACCGTCCCTGGTCTCGATGTGCCCATCGGCGAGGAAGCAGTAGCTGTAGCCATCAGGGCCGTCAAAGGAGCTTAATTGGTCCTGGTATGACCTAAGGCAGGGGGCGGCCCATTCTCCAGCCAGATCGGGATCATTTGAGCTTGGCGCGTTCACATTGATGAAGACGCTTCCGTCGCAGAGCTCCGCGAGGCGCAGGAGCTGCTTCCTCACGAAGACAGCAGCCCCCCGGTACCCCAAGGGCTCGGTGAATGACGCACAGGAAACCGCGATTCCGGGCATCCCATTGAGGACAGCCTGCCTCGCTGCGCCACATGTCCCCGAGTATATGATATCGGTTCCGAGATTGGGTCCGTGGTTGATGCCAGACACGACCAGGTCGGGCTCGAAGGGCAAGGCGCCAAGTTTCGCAAGGATGACGCAATCCGCGGGGGTCCCTGAACAGCTGTAGATCCGCTCGCCAAGCCTCAAGACCTTGCCCGGATTCCTCAAGGTCATGGCGTTTGAGATGCCGGACCGCTCCCCCTCAGGGGCGAATATCCAAACTTCGTGGTCGGGGGACAGCTCCAAAGCGAGGGCACGCAGTCCCGCGGCATGAACCCCGTCATCGTTGGTCAGCAATATCTTCATGTCTACGAGCCCCTATCGCCCGGAGGAGCATTGTATAGGAAGCATGGGGTGGTCTTCAATCTACGAGATGCAAGCCGCCAGCGATTCTCGCCTCGTGAACAGCCGGCCTGAAACCGAAGATCCTCTCGTAATCCTCGAGGCGTTTCCGGTATTCGGGGAGGGAAGTCTCTTTCATCACACTGACTGTGCAGCCGCCAAAGCCTTTGCCTGTAAGCCGCGAGCAGAGCACGCCCTCTATTTCCAGGGCTCTCTTCGCCAACCAGTCTATCTCGGGGCAAGAAACCTCGTAGAGATTGCGCAGAGATGCGTGGGATTTGTTGACGGCACGGCCGAAACCAGCCGCATCGCCCTTGACCAGCGCTTCCTCGGCCTCCACGACACGGGCCATTTCCTCCACCACATGGAGGCACCTCCGCCTCACGCTCTCTGGAAGCACACCCATGAGCTCCTCAACCTCGTCTGGCCTGAAATCCCTCAAGGTCCTCGGACTACCCCGGGAGAGGAGCTGGAGGCATTTCTTGCAGTCATCTGACCTCTGGCGCAGCTCGGCGTCCACCGAGAGCCGTGGGACCTTGGAGTCAGTCATGACGATGGCATAATCGCCGTCAAGGAAGGGAACGGCCCGGCGCCGATTGGCTCGGAGATCGACGATGGATACCGTCCCCCCTCCAGGGGCAATCGCGGAGAGGTGGTCATAGACGGGCAGAGGGTGCTCGAAAAAATCGGCCTCGGCCTTTCGCGCGAACTCTGCGAGCTCCTCGCCTCGATGGCCCAGGCCGAAGAGCTCGCTCAGCGCAAGGGTAGAGGCCAGCCCCAGTGAGGCTGATGATGCGAGGCCAAGCCCCATGGGGATGTCGCCTACAATGGTGAAGTTGATGCCTTTTGGGGGGGTGCCGGTCTTGAAGAGCAGGTCGAGGACGCCCTTAGGGTAGTTTGCCCAGCGATCCTCGCGCTTGAACTTTAGGTTGCCAAGGCTCGTCCGCTTTCGCTCGCCAAGATCCGCCGCGAAGAATCGCAGCGAGGAGTCGCGGCGGAGCGATATCGCCACGCGGATCTCAAAAGAGAGCGCGGCTGCAAGGACCAGGCCATCAGAGGCTTCAGTATGCTCGCCCAGGAACTTCACCACGCCGGGGGCGGCCGCGATTATGTCGGGCGGGGCGTCGTATTCGGCCCGATGGAGCGCAGCGATGTCCTTCATTGGTACCTCATACAGGCCTTCACAGGCCCCCACGGCCTGCGGGCAACGTCCGCGTACATCATTGAATGACGCTATCATACAACGGATCGCATTCTCATTCAATAAAAATCATCAGGCGCGTGCCAGCGCTTTTGACATTTCCCATGGCCCACTGTAGAATGGTTCCATGATCAGGCCGAGGCACTTGTCAGTCGTTGCAGCAGCAGTTGTGATCCTGGCCGCCGTCTTTCTATCCTGCACAAGCCAACAGAAGGCGCCCCCGGCAGGGCCGCCAGGCCCCGTTCCGAGGGTGGAATCGCCTCAGCCTGACAATTCGAAGCCACAACCGCCGGTAGCGACCTTCGACCCCTCCGCCATCCCTCCAGAAGTCAAGCAGGCAACCTTCACGGATATACGCGCCTTTATTGAAAACCTCAACCAGATCATAAGGCACAAGGACTATGCAGCCTGGATCAGCCATCTGGACAGCGACTACATCGCCTACTACTCGGATCCGGCCGTCCTCGAGCAGCTTTCCCAATCGCCGGTACTGCAGCGTCTCGGGGTCAAGCTCCGCACTCTCAAGGATTATTTCATCAACGTCGTGTACCCTGCCCGCCAGAACGATCGGGTCGACGATGTGGAGTTCATCGGAGAGAAACTCGTTAAGGCAATAACAATAAGCCCAAAAGGCGAAAGACTGGTTCTCTACAGCCTTGGCAAGTACGGCGAGGTCTGGAAAATCGGAATTTGGAGGTAGTTATGAAACTTTGCACACGCGCGACCCTGGCCGCGATCTTCGCGGTGGCGCTGCTCGGCGCCGCATTCGCGCAGGGACAGCCAGCCGCGCAGCCGGCCAAGCCGGGAGAGAAGACGGTCGAGGAATCCTATCTTCAGGAGTCACTGGAAACTCTGATAATCAAAGAGCAGGCCCAAGCGGATAACAAGGACATGAAGCTTGTGGCCCTCCAGTATGCGAAGCAGGCCATCGACGCGGGAAGACGCAACGAGGAAATCCGCAAGTCCCTCGAATACATGGCCCTGGAATCCACGAACGTGATCGTCAGGTCTGCTGGCGTCGGCCGCGTGACGAACAATTACCCGGATATACGCGCCAAGGCCTGTGAATACCTAGGGGAATTCCCCACCGTCGAGTCCAAGGACGCCCTCGTGAGGGTTGTGCTAGCCGAAGCAGAGCCCATGGTTCTTTCCTCAGCCATCCGATCGCTTGGCAAGATCGGGATGAACGATGCTGACGAGGTGACCCAGGACATTGCCTTTATCGTGAGGCGCTTCGACGTCCTCGCCCCAGACAACAGCCTTGCTTATGCGGCACTTGTCGCTCTCCGCGGAATCGCCGAGAAGAACAAGGGCATCAAGGACCCCAGCGCGATCCAGGCGGTCATGCGGATAGCCTCGGGCAACTACATCACGCCGGTCCGAAACGAGGCAGCAAAACTGCTGGACGACCTCAGGAAGATCCAGCTTTCGTCAGCTTCGGGCAAATAGGCCGATCCCCTCCTTCAATGACAAGGGCCTGCCGGGCTAAGTAGCCCCCGCAGGCCTTTTTTTTCCATCGCCCCCGCCCCGGGAAGCTGGCCTTTCCCCCTCAGCAGCCTCCATCGTGAGTAAATTGTATTCATTGAGGTGCTTGGAATGGATGGCATATCTGAAGTCGACATGGTCCCTTCCTTGCCCATGCAGCCGGAGAACCTGGAGCAAGCACCGGTAGCCGTGCCTGCTCCTCCGCCTCCTGTGCCGGAAGGCAGCGGTGCCGCTCTCGATACCTATGCGTGAACGGCGCGGCCCGGGCCGCCAAATGAAAACCGGCGCATTGCCGTCCGCAAGGACTGGCAGCGCCGGTTTTCCCTTAGCCGCTATCTATCTCTAGATTTTAGCCGATTTGTCGTGCTCTTCCTGAGCGATGCGCGATTCGAACGCGCGACCTTTGGCTTCGGAGGCCAACGCTCTATCCATCTGAGCTAATCGCTCGTCTGTTCATACACTAGTACGGGCCCTCGAGCGCTGTCAAGCCAAGGGGCCGGTCGTGACATGGATCCTTGACGCCCGCTTGCCTCGCCAACCATGATCGCCCCATGGAAACGATCATCCTCGCCTCTGCCTCCCCACGGCGACGCGACATACTTGCAAGCCTGGGCTTGCCAAGCCTTATCTCCCCCGCCGAGCTGGACGAGAGCCTGCGCGACGAACTGCCGCCTCACGAACGGGCGCTCGCCCTCGCCGAGGACAAGGCCAGGGCGGTCGCTGCCGGAGCCGGAACCGGGGCTCCCCGTCTGGTGCTTGGGGCCGATACCTTGGTGTGTACCGCGGAGCGAGGATCGGAGACCGTCCTGGGAAAGCCGCGCGACAGGGCCGAGGCTCGCTCGATGATCGCCCTGCTCTCGGGCCGGGACCATGTCGTTCATACCGGCCTCATCCTGCTCGACCGCCTCTCGGGCAGGGCCGGTCGCTCGAGATCGGACTCGATCGTGCGCTTTGCGCCGATGGATGAAGCCGAAATTGAGGCATACCTCGATACCGGCGAATGGGAGGGGGTCGCGGGCGGATACCGGATCCAGGGAGCCGCTGCCCTGTACATCGAACGGATCGAAGGCTCCTGGTCAGGCATCGTGGGCTTGCCAATTCGCGAGCTTTATGTCATGTTACGCGCTGCGAATTATCGCATTCGGCCTACGGCGCTTCCTTGATTCCTTGAGAAGGCGGACCGTTCCGAAACAGGCAGGCTCAAGGCCCACAAAGCCCGCGCCAAAGCCGACCGGAGCCCTAGGCGCCGGCACCTTCCATCCAGCGCGGAGCCCCGCACTTAGGTGCGGCCCCGCGCTGGATGAGATACAGAGATGGGAGGCCGGCTTAAAAAGCCCGGCCACGGGAGGACCTCTTGGCAGTCGTTACGATGAAGAACCTGCTCGAATCTGGTGTGCACTTCGGCCACCAGGTGAAACGTTGGGATCCGCGCATGAAGAAGTACATCTTCGCGGAACGCAACGGCATCCACATCATTGACCTCCAGAAGACAATTCAGGCCATCAAGGAAGCCTACGACGCGGTCCAGAAGACCGTTGCATCGGGCAAGACCGTGCTCTTTGTAGGCACGAAGAAGCAAGCGCAGACCGCCATCCAGAAGGAAGCGGAGCGCTGCGAACAGTTCTGGGTCAACAACCGCTGGCTCGGCGGCATGCTGACCAATTTTTCCACGATCAAGAAATCAATCCAGCGCCTCAAGAAGATAGAGAAGATGGAAGTCGACGGCACCTTCGAGAGCCTCACCAAGAAGGAGATCGCGAGTCTCCAGAAGGAAAAGTCCAAGCTCGAGAAGAACCTCGGCGGCATCAAGGAAATGAAGGAGCACCCCGGTGTGCTCTTCGTGATCGACACCAGGAAGGAAGCCATCGCCGTCGCGGAAGCGCAGCGCCTTGGCATCCCGATCATCGCCGTCGTGGATACGAACTGCAATCCCGAGGGGATCACCTACCCCATCCCCGGTAATGACGACGCGATACGCTCAATCAGCCTCTTCACCCAGATCATCGCGAACGCGGTCGTCGAGGCCGGCGCCGCCGAGGGCCTCAAGATCATCGAGAACCTCCAGGGCGACGAGACCGAGGAGATCAAGACCGACGCCGCTCCCCCCTCCGACGAGGACGAGGTCGAGATCGATCCTGCCACCTACAGCGCCGCCGACAAGCCGAAGGTTGAGGAGACCCCCACCGAGGAACCCGCCCCGAGCGTCGACGAGGATCGCCTCTACGAGGCAAAGTAAGACTATAAGGCCAGGAGAGATAACGTGGAAATCAAGGCAAGCGATGTAAAGAACCTCCGTGAGAAGACCGGAGCGGGGATGATGGACTGCAAGAAGGCCCTTGTCGAGGCCAGCGGCGATATTGCCGCCGCCGAGAGGATCCTGCGCGAATGGGGCATGGCCGGAGTCGAGAAGCGGGCGGGCCGGGCGACCAACGAAGGCCGGATCTTCGTCAAGGAGACCACGGGCAAGGTGACGGCCGTCGAGATCGCGTGCGAGACCGACTTCGTATCACGCAACAAGGACTTCATCGAGGCTGGCAACAAGATCGTCGCCCTGGCATATGACAAGGGAGCGAACGCCGGGAGCCCCGAGCTCGAGGCCATGGTCAAGGACATCGCCGTCCTGATCAAGGAGAACATCACGCTCAGGCGGGTCAGGACCGTAACCGCGGGCGCCGGCGAGTATGTCCACTCCTATTCCCATGGTGACGGCAAGATCGTCGTGATAGCGAAGATGAAATCGGACAAGGCCGAGGCCTTCTCGAATGAGAAGGTCCTCGCCTTCGTCCACGATATCGCGCTCCACATCGCCGCTTTCAACCCCATGTTCCTCGACCAGTCGAAGCCCGACGCGGCCTGGGTCAAGGAGCAGCAGGAGATCTTCCAGAAGCAGATCGAGCTTGACGAGAAGATGAAGGGCAAGCCGGCCAACATCATCGAGGGGATCCTCAAGGGCAAGCTCAAGAAGCTCATGGCCGAGATATGCCTGCTTGATCAGGGCTTCGTGAAGGAAGAGAAGGTCCCCGTGGGGACTTTCATGGCTTCCGTCGCCAAGGAAGCTGGCTGCAAGCTCGAGCTCGCCGAGTATACCTACCTGAAGGTCGGAGAGGCCTGATGCACCAGGCGGGCTCCCGCCCCTTGGACTGACTGCGCGGATTCCACCGCCTTCTTGGTGGTGGAATCCGCGTCTTCGTTACAGCGGCTATCAGGCCCCATCCCTTTTGGGGCATAATGTTTCCCGGCAATAAGGGGGATGCAATGGATTCGGTGAAGAGCGCCTGCGAAGAACGGATGAAGAAGGCGGTCGTCGCACTCAAGGATGAGTTCAACGGGCTCAGGACGGGGCGCGCCTCGCCCACCCTTCTGGACAAGATCCGCGTGGACTATTACGGCCAGAAGACGCCACTGTCCCAGGTTGCAACCGTTTCGGTCCCCGAGGCCCGCTTGATCGTGATCCAGCCATGGGACAGGTCCCTTATAGGGGAGATCGAGAAGGGAATCCAGAAATCGGAGCTTTCCTTGAATCCCTCAAATGACGGCAAGGTTATCCGCATCTCGATACCCCCCCTCACCGAGGAGCGCCGGAAAGATCTGGCGAAGATGGCCAGGTCCATGGCCGAGCAGTCGAGGGTGTCCATACGCAATGTCAGGCGCGACGGGCTCGAGGACCTCAGGAAGCAGCTCTCGGCCGGTGGCGTCCCCGAGGACGCGATCAAGAAGGAAGAAGAGGAGCTCCAGAAGCTCACGGATTCATACATTGCCCAGGTCGGGAAGACGCTCGAGGAAAAAGAAAAAGAGATCATGGAAGTCTAAAAGGGGTACATGCCGTGCCGCACAACGCGTCCCCGAGCCCCGGTCCGGTCCACGTCGGGATCATCATGGACGGGAACGGGCGATGGGCGAGCGCCCGTGGCCTTCCGCGCACAGCGGGACACCGTGAGGGCCTCGACATCGCCAAGCGGATCGTACGCACAGCGGAGGATCTTGGAATCCGGGTGCTTTCGCTCTACACCTTCTCGACCGAGAACTGGAAGCGCGCGACCGATGAAGTGGGCTTCCTCATGGGCCTCATCCGCCGCCACCTTGTCGCCGAACTCGATTTCTACCAAGCGAATGGCATCCGCGTCGTCCACTCCGGAAACACCGCCGGATTGCCGGACGAGATAGTCCTGGAGCTCGAGAAGGTCCAGGCTGAGACGAGGGGATTCGACCGCATGACCGTCAATCTCGCCATCAACTACGGAGGGCGCGACGAGATCGTGCGCGCCGCGGGCCGGCTTCTCGAAGAGGGACGGAGCATCGACGAGGTCTCGCTATCATCGGCCATGGACAGGCCAGACCTGCCTGACCCCGATCTCATCATCAGGACGGCGGGCGAGATGCGCCTCTCCAATTTCCTCCTCTGGGAATCTGCCTACGCCGAGCTCTGGTTCAGCCCGAAGCTGTGGCCCGACTTCGGCCCGGAGGACCTTGCCCAGGCGGTAGGTGACTACCGCAGGCGGGAACGCAAATTCGGCGGCCTCAAGTGAGCAACCTGATACAGAGGCTCCTGCTTTTTATCATCGGCGTCCCGGCGATGCTGGCTGTCGTGGTCCTGCTTCCCGGCGCCCGCCATGCCGCGGCCGTATTCCTCATCCTCATCCTCCTTGGAGGAGGTTCCTTCGAGCTCGCGCGCATCCTCAGGGAGAAGGGCCTGAAGGTTCGTACGCCCCTGGTCGTCGCCCTTGGCCTTTTCCCTCCTGTCCTGGCTTTCGCGCTCTGCCTGGCTGGCGATAGCGGGGGCAGCACAGGGGTCCTTGGACTAGTCGGGCTCGGCTTTGCCCTGGCTGCAGTGGGAGGCTTCTCGGCCTTCGCCTTCGCGAAGCCGCAGGACATACCTTCGATAATCTCCCTTTCCTCCGCCTACGGTTTTGTCCTCATCTACCCCGGCTTCCTCGGATCCCTCATAGTTCTCATCGCCGCCGAGCCGAGATACGCGACCGAATCCCTCCTGAGTTTTGCCTTTGTCACTTTTGGCAATGACAGCGCCGCCTGGCTCACTGGGATGACCCTGGGCCGGCGAAGGGGCATTGTCGCGGTGTCTCCCAACAAAAGCGTCGCTGGCTTCATCGGAGGCATGGCTGGTTCCCTCCTCTGTGCCTACCTCTCCAAGCTGGCCTTTCCCCGGGCGATCGGCGCCCCGTTCTGGGCAATAATCCCCTTTGCCCTGCTGATCGGTGTGGCCGTGATACTGGGTGACCTTTTTGAGAGCGCCCTCAAGCGCAGCGCAGGGACGAAGGACTCGGGCAATTTCGTGCCAGGCCGAGGAGGCTTCCTCGACTCTCTCGACAGCCTGCTTTTCGCCGCCCCGGCCTTCTATGGACTCTCTCAGCTCCTCGGGCTGTTTCGGTGAAACCGTGAAGCGCATAGTCCTCATTGGCGCAACTGGTTCAATCGGCAGGCAGACCCTCGACGTCATACGTTCGAATCCCGGGCTCTTCAGCTTGGCCGGAGCCTCGGCGCATCGGGATGAGGCGGGGATCCGGGCGATCGCGGCGGACTTCCCCGCCGCCAGGCTCTGCCTGAGTGGAGAGGCAGCGCCAAGCGACACTGTCAGCCTGCGCGGATCGACCGGGCTTGAGGAGCTTGTCCGCGGAACCGAAGCCGACATGGTAGTCAATGGGGCGGCGGGATCCGGAGGCCTGGCACCCTCGATCGCAGCCCTGGAGAGCGGGAAGGACCTCGCCCTCGCCAACAAGGAGAGCGTCGTCATGGCATGGCGCCTCCTTAAGGACGCGGCTGCTGCCTCGGGCCGCAACATAATCCCCGTCGATTCCGAGCACGCAGCCCTCTTCCAGCTGGTCGGACTTCTGGGATCGACGGCGATCGATGAGCTCACGATCACAGCCTCCGGAGGGGCATTCCGCGACCGCCCCATCGCCGAGCTGGCGTCGGCGACCGCCGACGAGGCGGCAGCCCATCCCAACTGGAACATGGGGCGGAAGATCACAATAGATTCCGCGACCATGGCGAACAAGGGACTCGAGGTGATCGAGGCAGTGAGGCTTTTCGGCTTCTCGGCCGAGCGGGTGAGGGTCCTGATTCATCCGCAGAGCCTCGTGCACGCCCTGGTAAGGTCGAGGGACGGGTCGCTCTACGCCCAGATATCAAAGCCCGACATGAGGGTACCGATCCAGAATGCCCTCACCTGGCCGGAAACCCTGCCCTGCCCCTTCGGGCGCCTCGAGCTCGCGGGATATACCTTGGAGTTCAGGCAGCCCCAGGCTGAGCGCTACCCACTCCTCGGCCTGGCCTACCGGGCCCTCGAAATTGGCGAGGGCGGAACCGTGGCCTACAATGCGGCTGATGAGGTCGCGGTCGAGGCCTTCGAGCGTGGCCAGATCGGATTTCTAGAAATCGCGGGCGTCGTGGCGCGCACAATGGAGAAGGCCTGGCCTTCCCGCTTGGACGGACTCGAGAGTATATTCGATGCCGATATGTCGGCCCGCGTAGCAGCAAGGGCCGCCGTCAGGGAGTATTCATGCTGTTGATCATTGCCCTCGGCCTCCTGGGTCTCGGCCTGGTCGTCGTCGTGCACGAGCTCGGCCATTTCGCCGCGGCCCGGGCAATGGGCGTCGAGGTCGAGGCCTTCTCCGTCGGCTGGGGCCCGAAGCTTTTTGGATTCCGCCGCGGCAACACCGAATGGCGCATCTCGGCCGTGCCGATAGGCGGCTACTGCAAGATGAAGGGCGAGGAATCCTTCAGGAAGGCTCTTGAGGAAAAGTCCGAGTCCTTCCCCCGTGACCCCGGCAGCTTCTATGGTGCGGCCCCCTGGCGCCGGATAGTGATCGCTGTCGCTGGTCCCCTCGCCAACGTCGCCTTCGCACTCCTTGTCTTCATCGTGGTCTCCTCGGTCGGCTATACAATCAGGACATCCTCGAACCGCATTGTCCTGGCGAGTGAGTACCACCTCGATCCAAGCACCCAGGGCAAGACCTTCCCGGCCGATGCCGCCGGGCTCAAGAGTGGGGACCGGATCGTCTCCGCCGACGGCAAGAGCGTGGCCGACTATAGCGACGTGCAGGAGACCATAGCCCTTTCGCCGGACAAGCCGATCAAGCTTGGCGTCGAACGCGGCTCCCAGCTACTCTCGCTCTCTGTCACTCCCGTCATGGACCGCTCCACCGGAGCCGGCAGGATCGGCGTCTACTCCTGGACTGACCCGGTTGTCGAGGATGTCGCCAAGGGGAGCGCGGCCGCCATAGCCGGCATCGAGGCCGGGGACCTCGTGTCGGAGATCGACGGCAAGCCTGTGATCCATGCCATAGAGGCCCTGTCCTATCTGGCCTCGCGGCCCGAGCGAGTCAAGTTTACCCTCTTGCGCAATGGTTCGCGGGTCGAGGCCTCGGTGGTCCTGGCCTGGACCGATGCGGGTGAGTCGAACTTGGGCCTGGGCTTCCGGAGCCAGACAAAGACCTACCGGGCGCAGTCCCTCGGATCTGCCATCGAAGGCGGGGCCGCCGAGACCTGGAAGACATTCTCGATCTCACTCAAGAGCCTCGGCCTGCTGTTCAAGGGCGTCGACCTGCTCAAGGCGGTCTCGGGACCGGCGCGCATCACCTACTTCGTCGGAAGATCGGCAAGCGAGGGCATGAAGGCCGGGAGCCAGGCGGGGCTTGCCCTCCCGCTCAACTTCCTTGCCTTCCTCTCCATTGGCCTGTTCATCATGAACCTGTTGCCGATCCCCGCGCTCGACGGTGGCCAGGTTGTCCTCTTCCTCACCGAGATAGTCAGGAGGAGGCCGCTCAAGGTCCTCACTGTCTACCGCTTCCAATTCGTCGGTGCGGCCTTTATCCTTGCGATCTTCCTATTCGCCACCGTCGGCGATGTCCTGTTCTTCGCGGCAAAATAAGCGAGGTATCACATGAGAAAAATCACGTGCAAGTGCGAGTCGAGCTTCGAAGCCGAGCTACCCGACGCGATCGACCTCGACTCTGAGCCGGAGAGGATTGGCCAGATCATCTCGGGCGATTTCTTCGCGGTGAGCTGCCCTTCCTGCGGGACCCTTCTCAAGCCCGAGCTCAGGGTCAGGCTGAGCTCGAAGAAGTCGCACCTCGATGTGACTGTCCTCCCTGAGCTCGACCGCCTCTCGGTCTACCGTGGAAAGGCCGAGGTTCCCAAGGGTTCTGAGTTGCTGGTGGGTTACGCTGAGCTGGTTGAACGCGCCCGCATTCTGGCCGATGGCCTCGATGCCGAGGCTGTGGAGATACTCAAGTACTGGCTCGCATCGAAGGCGGAGGAGGATGCCCCCGAAGCGGAAATCCTCGTCGCCTACGCCGGGCTCGAGGCCGGGAAGCTGACCTTCCATGTGAGGGGTCTGAAGGATGGGGAGGTCGCTGTCCTTCACCTTGGCAGAGAACTCTACGAGAAGACCCAGGGCGAAAAGCCAAGGACCCTGCGATCCGAACCCTTCAACCGGATATTCGCGGGGCCCTATCGGTCGATCAGGGCCCTGGAGGCCGAGCTGGACTAGGCCCCGAGGGTCCCCTGGACTGAAGACCTCAATCGTGCGAGGGGTTGGCGTGGACCCGGTCGATCGCCGTCGACACGCCCCTGCGCACCTCTTCGGCATACTCGCCGCCGTCCAGAGCGGCCGCGTACATCGTCCCAAGAAGTGACACACGGTAGACAGGCTTGATGGAGTTGAGCGCGAGCGCAGCCATGTCGATCACGCAGTCCTCGCAGACGCAGATCGATTCGTCCTTCCTCGCCGTCAGCTGCCGCTCAAGCTCGTCGGTGACCAGGCGCTCCGCCTCATTGGTGAGGATGCTGAAGTCGTAGTCATCGCGAATTCCCATTCTCCCTCCCTCCAGTACCAGAATCTTAACTATAGCCTCAGGACATCCGCTTTTCAATCGATTCGAAGCGCGTATAGGAAGGCAGGAAGGCGATCTCGACCTTGCCGACAGGCCCGTTGCGCTGTTTCGCGATGATGAGCTCGGTCTCGACCACCGGGGACCTCTCGTCCCTTGTCTTGTTGCTTTCCCTGTCCCTGTGCAGGAAGAGGATGACATCGGCGTCCTGCTCGATGGAGCCCGATTCTCGCAGATCGGCAAGGGTGGGCTGCTTGCCCTCGGCCTCGCGCTTGAGCTGGGAGAGGGCCACCACCGGCATTCTGAGCTCCCGCGCAAGGGCCTTGAGCGAACGCGAGATGCTGGCTATCTGCTCCCAACGTGGAAGGTCGGTGTTCTCATGGGTGATAAGTGTCAGGTAGTCGATGAAGATTATCTTGACGTCGCGCTCGGAGCGAAGCCGCCTCGCCATGGTCCTTAGGTCGAGCAGCTTCATGTTGGGCATGTCCATTATGTAAAGGGGTGCCTCGTATATCCTGCCTGCCGCTTCCATGAGGGCGTTGAAGTCCGAGGGCTTGATGAGTCCGGAACGGATCTTCTCGCTCGCTATCCTGGCCTCACTGGAGATGAGGCGCTGCATGATCGCCATGTCGGCCATCTCGAGGGAGAAGAAGGCGCAGCTTATGCGCTCGCGCACCGCTATGTGGGATGCCATGCTGAGGGCGAGGGCTGTCTTGCCGACCGAGGGCCGCGCGCCGATGACTATGAATTCCGAATCCTGGAAGCCTGATGTCATGGAATCGAGGTCCGGGAGACCCGAGGGGATCCCCGTGTACGCGTTCTTGTTCTTGAAGAGGCGCTCTATGGTCTTTATCGTCTCGGGCAAGAGCTCCTTTACGCTCTTGTACATCACCGACTGTCGGTTCTGGGTGATCTCGAATATGCGTGCCTGGGCCTCGTCAAGGATGAGGCCCGACTCTGTGCTATCGTCGTGAGCCCTCGCACTCATATCGGCTGAGAGCCGGATGAGATTGCGCCGGATCGAAGTCTCCTGCACGATCTTCGCGTAGTATTCGACATTGGCCGAGGAAGGCGTCACCGAGGTGAGGTTGGCGATGTACCCCGGCCCTCCTGCCCTTTCGAGAGTCCCGAGGAGCCTCAGTTCGTCCGTGAGAGTGATGAGGTCGGCCTTCTGTCCCTTTTCGTAGAGCGAGATGATGCCCGCGAACACCTCACGGTTGGCGTTGACATAGAAATCCTCTGGCCTGAGGAAGCGCAGGACTTCGGCCACGGACTCAGGGTCCAGGAGGACGGCGCCGAGGCAGGCCTGCTCGGCCTCTGCATTGTGCGGAGGAACCTTGTCTTTAAGGTGTTCGGGGATCATGCGCTCGTTCCTCCGGCAAGTTCGATAGGATAGTAGTCCTTCGGACCCGCCAACGCCACCATCAACGATACGATGCAGGAGCAGCAGGCAGCTTGCACAACCGCCCCCCTGCTAGTATGCCGGGGGGCGGTTGCCGAGAATCGGCTCTTTTAAGGAGAGCCTGTCGCTCGTGGCCTTGGCCCTTGGGGCCTGGAGATTACTCCGTCGCGGCCTGCTCGGAAGCGGGATGGTCCGCTGCTGCATGCTCGCCCGTCGACTCCCCATGCTCCTCGAAGCGTCGGCGGCGCTGGGGCCGCTGCGCTTCCTCGGTTTTCTCGCTCTTGACCGGCTGGCCATGGATGGCAAGTTTGATCGTCGCCTCGTCCTTCTCGTACAGCCTGACGATGACCTTGTAGTTGCCGACGCTCTTGATCGAGCGTCCAGGGACCTCGATCTTCTTCCTGTCGATCTCGATGCCCTTCTTGAGCAGTTCATCGCCGATGCTGTGGCCTGTCACGGCTCCGTAGAGCTTGCCATTGGCGCCAGCGGGCAGGGTGATCGAGATTTCCTCGGCCTCGAGCTTTTCCTTGAGGCTGAGGGAAGCCTGGCGCTTCGCGCCCTTGAGGGCCTCGATCTCTGCCTGGCGCTTCTGGAAGAGTCCGGCCGTCTTCGCGTTGAAGAGGTAGGCCAGGCTCCTTGGAAAGAGGAAATTTCGGGCGTAGCCGGCTGCGACGTCCTTGACGTCCCCGAGCTCTCCGAGATTCGGAACGTCGTTATTGAGTATGACTTTCATGCTCCGTCTCCTTTGGTTTTGCGGTAAGGTATCCAGATTTCAGTGACGCCCAGCAAGGGCAGTACTACTGCTACGATGAACCCAGCGGTGGATGTCAGAAGGGCCATGGCCGCCATCGCCGCCAAGGCGACTCGAAGCGGTCTTGGAGTCTTGAATCGACCAAGGTAATGCGAGACGATTCCCAGGCCCTGGGTCGCGTAGAGGGCCGAGAGAACCAGAGCGCAATTCATCGCCGCCGCCCTGTAGATGACCGGGGCCTTGAGGAAGATGGCTGCGAGGACAAGGGCCCAGGACGCGAGAAAGGGCCAGACAAGCACATAGGGCACGCGATAGGCGATCATGGGGCCGGCGATCTTCCGGCCGAAGCTTCCCTCGCCCGAGACCCTGCACCCTATCCACCAGCTTCCCCCGACTATTGCCAGAAGCATCACGGCGTAGGAGGAGGCGAGGGTTTCAAGCGCGAGGGCAGCGAGGGCCTGGGCATCAAGGGAAGCGAGGAGGGCCGTGGCTTCGTAGCTCTGACCTGCCTGGGCGACCTGCTTCCGCAGGGGGCTGACAAGCATCTCGTCTATCCTTTGCCTCAGGAAGTCGCCGAAGCCGGGATCCCGTCCGATGAGCAGCACGAGGGGCGCCGCCACCAGGGCGAGGACGCCCGCGACCGCGAACCCGCGGTAGGGGGCAGCCCTTCCTTCCCAGAATGCCATGTTCATGACGCAGATCGCGGCAAGCAGGACCAGAGAAGGCAGAAGGCCGAGGGCGAACTCTGAGAGGAACACGCCGGCTGCGAACGCAGTCTCCGCCGCCTGGGCCCCAATTATGAAGGCTGCCGCGACCGCCGATGCCACCGCGCCCGCTCTGCGTCCGCAACGCCCGAAGGCGATCTGCACCGGCAGGAGGAAGGCGAAGGAGGCGAAGACGGTAAGGTAGAGAAAGGCCGAGAGCAGGCCTCCGCCGAGGGAGGTCAGGGCCTCGACCCTCGTCATGAAGAGGGTCGGTCGGTCCATCATCCCATCATCCCCGCCATGAGAGTCCATTTGCGGGTTAGCGGATTCCATTTCGGACATCGAGTTCCAGTTCCCTGCTGCCTTGTTGGTCCCTATTTCGCGACGTAGGGGAGGAAGGCCAGGGCCCTTGCCCGCTTGATTCCGATCGCCAGGCTGCGCTGGTGCTTCGCGCAGGTGCCGGTGATCCTGCGGGGCAGTATCTTACCGCGCTCGGTGACAAAGCGGCGCATGACGTCGATGTCCTTGTAGTCGATCCTGAGCTTCTGCGCGCAGAACTTGCAGACCTTCTTCTTGAAGAAGCCCTTGCCGCGGCGCGGGCCGCTCGGGCCGCGCTCCTCGGAGTCCTTCCTGGGCTCGGGACCACCATCTGATTCCTGGCGCGGGGGGCGCGATTCCATGGGTTCACGCATATCGGACATAGTCGGTTCTCCTTAGGATGTCAAAATGGGATGTCGTCGGTAAAGTCGTCTGCCGGAGCGGACTGGGGACGAGCTGGGCCCTGCCCTGCCGGACCCCGCGTCTGGCGGGGAGCCGGAGAGGCTGCGTCCGCAGGCCTGCCGGCGGCCTCGTGGCCAGGGCTCCGCTCCTGCGATCCGCCACCCGAGCCCCCCCCGGCTGAGCCGAGGAGCTGGACGTTGGTCGCGTTGACTATTACCTTGCTTCTGGACTGGCCGTCCTGCTCCCAGCGGTCCTGGCGAAGCTCGCCTTCAATGGCGACCTGCTTCCCCTTGGTGAGGTACTGGTTCACGGCTTCTCCGCCCTTGCCCCAGTAATCGACATCGAAGAAGCTCGCCTCGTCGACCCACTGATCTCCCTGCTTGCGGTTCCGGTTCACGGCGACGCTGAAGCGACAGATGGACTGACCCGAGTTCGTATACTTGAGCTCCGCGTCCCGGGTCAACCTGCCGACCAGGACAACGATGTTGATATCTCTCATAACCGCCGCCTCGAGGTCCTAGGCCTCGACCCTGACGAAGAGGTACTTGAGCAAGTTCGGATTGAGCTTGAAAGTCCTCTCTGCGGGCGTCACCTTCTGGGGGTCAAGCATCATCGTGAAGAGGATGTAGTGGCCCCGGTCGCGCTTCTTGATGGTGTAGGCGAGCTGGCGATCGCCCATGTCCGTTTCCTTGACCTCGCTCGCGCCCTGCTTTGTGAGCTCGGCAGCGACCGCGTCCTTGCCAGTCCGGAAGAGTTCTTCCTCGGACGGCAGGACCGTGATCAGTTCATACTGTCTCATGTGTGCCTCCCAGTGGTCTTCGTTCGCCCCCTTAAGGGCGAAACTGTCCGCCTCCAAGGGCGGATGGGTAGCGAATCACGGAAAAAAAGAGCCTAGGCTCCTTGATAGACCCGCGAACGCGGCTATCTTAGTAACATAAAGTGACGACAATATCAAGGCTACGGGCCATTGCCGGGCCTCATAACCGCCGGGGGAAAGGGCAACACATGTCGCAGATGATTCACTATCAGGACGACATTTATTTCTTGAATGTCCTCATCAAGGCCCTCGACCAGGGACTCTCCGTCGAGGCCGACCCGGAACACTTCCGCGAACGGGTCGCGGGAGAGCTGGTCTTCCTGGACGAGTCGATCAGGACCTTCCACGGGCTTCTGCTGCAGAACAGCCTCCTCATAGAGCGCGCCGAGTACCTCAAGCTCCTCGAGCGCACCGCCAGGGCCTACGCAGGGGTTCTCGAGAGGCTGGTGAGCGGTGGCTACCCTGGTTCCGAGGCCTATGCCAGCCAGAGACAGACCCTCGATGCCCTCCTGGTGGGGCAGCGCAGGCTTTTCGGGGAGCTCGAGGAGCTGCTCTCCTCGACCGTCGAAGGGGTGGCGGAGATCGACCTTGTCTCACAGGACGAGATGTCCGAACTGCTCAAGGAATGAGCAGCGCGCCTTGATTCCGCCAGCCCCGAGCGGGCATAATGGCGAAAACGGAGGCGCGAATGCCGGACATCATCGAACCGCGGGTACTCAAGGGCTTCCGCGACTACCTGCCAGAGGCCGAGATTGAGAGAACGACGCTCCTCGAAAGCCTCGAGGCGAGCTTCCGCCTGTTCGGATTCGTACCGATTGACACACCGGCCCTCGAGTACGCCGATATCCTCCTCGGCAAGGGCGGAGGGGAGACCGACAAGCAGGTCTACCATTTCGTCGACCATGGCGGCCGGGAAGTGGCGCTTCGCTTCGATCTCACGGTGCCCTTCGCGAGGTTCATGGCCGAGCATGTCGACGAGCTTTACCTCCCCTTCCGCCGCTACCACATGGCAAAGGTCTGGCGAGGCGAAAACACCCAGCGCGGACGCTACCGGGAGTTCATGCAGTGCGATTTCGACATCGTCGGTGTCGATTCGGTCGCTGCCGATGCCGACATAGTCCTCCTGATTTCGGCTGCCCTCGAGACCCTCGCCGTCGGTCCCTTCACGATCAAGATCAGCCACAGGGGGGTCTTCAACCGCTTCCTTGCCGCCTCAGGGGTCGCCGACCGGTCCTCGAGCGTCCTACGAATCGTGGACAAGCTCGAGAAGATCGGAAGCCAGGAAGTGGGCCGCCTTCTCGCCGCCGAGGTGGGCGACAAAGTGGGAGCCAAGGTGCTCGAGTTCATAGCGAAGGAGGGGGACTTCGCTTCCACCCTCTCGAAAATGGAAGGACTCGCCGGCGGTCCCGGCCCCGACACGGAGCGCCTGCGCGCCATACGCGCCAGCGTCGAAGGCGCAGGCCTGGCCGACCGCCTGGTCCTCACGCCCTCGATAACAAGGGGTCTCGACTACTACACCGGAGTGGTTTTCGAGACAAGCCTCGACTCGATCCCCCAGATCGGTTCCGTATGTTCGGGCGGACGCTACGACGAGCTCGCGAGCCTGTACACCACGCGCAGGCTTCCCGGAGTCGGTGCCTCGATAGGCCTGGACCGCCTCCTCGCCGCATTGGAAGCCATCGGAGCATCGAGACGAAGGGGGGGCTACACCGAGGTGCTGATCCTCGACATCGATGAGGCGATGGCGGTCCGCTACCAGGCCATGGCACGGGAATGCCGGGCCGCCGGCCTCGCCTGCGAGGTCTTCCCGGAGAAACGCAAGCTCGCGCAGCAGTTCGCCTACGCCGAGAGGAAGGGAATACCCTTCGCCCTGGTGCTTGGCTCGGCAGAGGCCGAGAGGGGAGCTATCGTGCTCAAGGACCTCAAGACGCGCGAAAGCGTCGAGGCCAGCACGAGCGGCGCGGCCATCGGTCTCCTTCGGGAGCGGCTCGGGCGCTGATGGCTGGCGCGTTGGGCGACATCGGCAGGGGGCCTGGATGGCTCTCTGCCCGCCTCCATGTGATTGCCGCGGCCCTCCTCCTGTGTGGCCTCGGCTGGGGCTGCGGGGGCAAGCCTCCCGAGATGCCAGCGGTGGAATGGCGCCTCGAGCAGCGTCAGTCCAAGGCCGGCCCCCATGAGGGCCTGTGGGTCTTCGCCTCGGTCAAGGACAGCGAAGGCCTTGAGGATATCGATGCCCTGTACGTGGTCAACGACGCAGCTGGGCTCGACTGGAAGCTCACGAACGCCAACTGGACCAAGCGCGTAGAGGGTGCAGATACCTGGATCGGAGCCGCTGGCCTCGCCATGAACGACTACGGTCCGATTCCCCGCGGGGATTACCGCGCGGTCAGCGTCACCGCGGCGGGGGAGCAGGCAGAGAAGTCCTTTAGGGTGGATGGTGATTTCCCTTCCCTGCCACCACCGGCCATCGTGGTATCCAAGACTGCCATCTCGCTGCGGAGTTCCTGGCCTGAGACCCTCCTCCTCGGCTTCGATGGAACGGGTACGCTCATAGGCTCCTCGGCGTGGACTGGAAGCCCGGAGAATCTCGCGGAATTCTTTGGCAGCGATATCGCCGCCCGCATTTCCGGCTTGCAGGCCTATGGCTACGAGCCAAACCGGCACATGGGATCATACTCGGAGAGGATGGCAGTCAGATGAGCGGAGATACGAGCATAAGGACCTATGTGCTCCGGACAGGAAGGATGACCGAGGCCCAGAAGCGTGCCCTCGAGGAACTGGGCCCGCGCTACTTCGTTCCCTTCAAGCCGGACGCCAGACTCGACTACCAGGCCCTTTTCGGCGACCCGCGGCCTGTTGTCGCCGAAATCGGATTCGGAATGGGCCAGGCGACCTGGCGGATCGCCCTCGAGAACCCCGAGGCAGGCTACCTCGGAATAGAGGTGCACACACCCGGCATCGGCAAGCTCCTCATGGACATGGTGGAGCACGATGTGCGCAATCTACGGATCATCCATCACGATGCCGTCGAGGTATTCGAGCGCATGCTGCCCCCCGCGTCCCTCTCCGGTCTCCACATCTTCTATCCCGATCCCTGGCCCAAGAAGAAGCACCATAAGCGCCGCCTCATCAGGGAGGGCCTTGTCGAGCTTCTAGTCTCGCGCCTCGCGCCCGGAGCATACCTGTACTTCGTGACCGACATCGAGGAATACGGGCAGTGGTCTCTCGAGCTCCTGGCGCGGACCGCCGGCCTCAGGAACCGCCACGAGGCCTTCGCCCCGCACCAGGACTGGCGGCCCGAGACCAAGTTCGAGGCACGTGCCCTCGGCGACGGCAGGGCAGTCTGGGAGCTCATGTTCGAGAAGACCTAGAGTTTCCCTGGGAGGGGTCCAGATGAGGGTGTTCTAGAAATCGTGACGGGTGGCGCTGACACTGCCACCGTCGCCCGAAACGGCTACAACCCAGGCGTGGGCCTTGCCATCGATGTCGGAATCGATGAGGCTTCCGGAGACGCGCTCGACATAGGGCCCGAGGTTCGCGAAATCGGGAAAGTGCCAGTGGCCCACGAAGCTGGCCACCACCCTTGTGCGACCGAAGAGCTCGATGAGTTCGATTCGTTCCCTCGTATTGGTGATACGGTAATAGATATAGCTGTCCGAACCGTAAATCGGGTAATGGGAGAGGACGATTTTGGGGCGCGGGTCCACGCTCATCGCCCCACCTAGGCGCTCGAGCTGTCTTTCGCCCAGGGTCCCATTGCCCGTGTCCAGCACGTAGATGCCGACACTACCGGCTGAAACCTGGTAAAAGGATGGCCCGACGTATTGCCTGAACCATTCCCATCCCGAGTTGTACAGGTCGTGGTTCCCGACGGCCGAGAACCAGGGCAGCCTCGAATCGTCTGCCTTCTTCAGGCTCTCGGCGAAGCTGCTGAAGGCCTGGTATTCGCTCTCCCTTCCCTTGTCGGCATCGTCGCCGACGAAGAGGGCGAAGGCAGCCCCGCTGTCCTTGGCGAGTTGCGCAAAGGCGTCGAGGGCAGCCTTTCGCGGCCCGTCCTTGTAGCCGAAGTGGACATCGGAGCTGATGATGAAGCTGAAGCCCGTGCCTGGGGGAAGGCCAGACTCGACCAAGGCCTTGTCCGTCGCGAAGCTCGCGCGCCTGCCGGCCTCGTCGATCCGCTCGCCAGCGGGATCGGGACGCCCGAATGCCTCGAGGATGCCGTAGGAGCAGGAAACCGGCGCCAGGGCGATGGCGGCGCAGGCTATGGCGAGGCCTATCCTCGATGTCTTCATTGGCCGGTGAGCCCCGCGGACCAGTCCGGACTCGGCAGGGGGAACCTGAAGGCCAGGCGCAGCGCGAAGCCGTCGAGGTAGGAGGTCAGGGTGAAGAAATCACTGTACTTCAGGATGAGCCTGGCCGAGGCTGAATCGCCCTGACCAAGTCCAAGCTCGGCCCCGAACTCGAAGAAGGTCTTGAGCCAAAGGCTCACGTCGCTGCCCGTGTAGTCGGATATGGCGAAGTCGAGCGCGAGGGGACCGCCGTCGCGCCAGCCGAAGCCGAGGCGCGCGAGCGGATCGTTGTTCCACTGGCTCGTCGAGATCCCGCTGTACCTCGTGAGGAGGCGCGAGTAACCGGCCGCCCCACGGAAGAAGAAGCCGGCCGAGCCGGGCATAGTCCCGGCATCAAAGAGGGCGAGGCCTCCAAAACGCGCCTCGAAGCCCGCGCTTCCGAATGACCGAAAGCGGCTAAAAGCCTCGAGATCCAGGTCAAGCCAAGGGAAGGTATCCGCGTTCCAGCCGACGCTCATGCCAGCCGTGTCGAGGACCCGGTAGCCGAGGATCTTCTGCCAGTCGAGCTCTCCGAAAGCCTGGGAGAGCTCGAGTCGCGCATAGCTTCGCCTCCATGACGCGGCGAGCGCCAAGCGCGGTTCAATGGCCCAGGGCAGGCCCGTCTCGGCTTCACCGCCCAGGCCGATTTCCAGGGCGAGGCTTAGCGGGGAAGCCTGTCTTGCCTGGGCCCCGAACGCAGGCAGGGCGGCCTCAGGGAAGGCCCTGGCTTGCATGCCGAGGCCGGTGAGCAAGGAGAAAAGGATGGCAAGGCTTCGCGGCTTCACCTTGGGCCTCGCTCAATCGAAGAAGGAGGAAAGCTTGCGGTACAGGGCATTCACAGCCTCCCTCTCCTCGGGACTCGCGGTGGCCGCGCCAGCCGTTTCGCTGCCGATGCGGTCGGCTAGGGCCTCGAGCGAGGCGAGGCTCTCGCTGAGCGCTGTATGGAATCCCCGGGAGCAGCGGAACCAGAACATGCCCTCGGCGTCGGTGTAGAGGGTGACAAAGCCGAGCTCGGCTGTCCTGTCGCGGGCTACAGCCACCTGCAGGACATGCTCGAGGGAGGAGAGGAGCTCGTGGAGGCCTGCCTCGGCGTCGAAGTTCTTCTTCCGGGGCCAGTCGCGGCCAAGATCCCGTTCCGGATCGAGCCAGGTCGCGATGCGCAATATTACATCAAGCTTCTCGCCATCAAGCAGCCTCTGGCGCCCGACCTTGAGGACGCCTTTCATCCCCTTGTACAGCCCCAAGGACTCGCGGTCGAGCTGGTCGCGGATGGCCTTGAGCTTTGGCCACTCGAGGAGCACGACCTTCTTCTTTTTCTTGTCGATCTCGAGGTCAAAGACCTCAGCCGCTATCTTGATCTTGCTCGTGAAGTC
Organism: Spirochaetaceae bacterium; assembly: GCA_025356015.1. Classification (GTDB taxonomy): domain Bacteria; phylum Spirochaetota; class Spirochaetia; order Treponematales; family Rectinemataceae; genus JANXYO01. Next base: position 6,172 of record JANXYO010000022.1, on the reverse strand, counting down.
GCGGGCGATCCGGCCATCTTCCGCCTTCGAGCGCCCTACCCGCTCGGGCTCCCTGCGCGATATGCGCTCCTCCTCTCTCCGTCCGGGCCTCGCGGCCTCCCCTCGGGCGAGGAGGCCCTCGAGACGGGGCGAGATCCTCGAAAGCATGCGCTTCTCAAGGGGAGAGACCGACATCGCGTACATGCGCGTCGTCCTCACTATCTCGCCGGCGACGAGGTAGGTCGGATTCTCGCGGAACATGACCGAGCCGGGGTGGATCTGGATCTTCTCTGCGGTGAGGGAGCGGAACAGGCCCCGCTCCTGACGGGCGCACACGAACTGGATTAGGCCCCGGCTGACGGCGCAGAGGTAATCCTCGGTTCCTCCACCCCCTACTATGGGCATGCCTAGGGCCGAGACGATGAGCTCCAGCTGCTCCTTTATCCGCACGATCTCAAGGAGGGTCCGCTCGTCGAGGTAGTTGCGCTCGCACCAGCGGCCGGCTTCACGTGTCTCCTTGAAGGTCTTGAATATCTTGAGGTAGGAGACGAAATCCCCCGAGGCGTCGCGGAAGGCATGGTGGGCCCGCCGCGCCTCCATCTCCTCGCCGGGCGGCAGGACGTAGGGGCTCATGGTGGAGAGGAAGCTCGCTGCCACAAGCACCTCGTCGACGACGTCGGGGTAGCTGAGCATGGCTTCCACTATCATGCGGCTATGGCGCGGCAGGAGGGGGAAGGCGCACATGAGTTCGCCGACACGGGTCAGGGTGTTGTCGGGGTTGAGGGCGTCGAGGAGGCTCAGGGCCTCCACCGCTCCCGCGAGGCCTGTCTTCGCTGGCTGGGATATGAACTCGAAGCGCTCGAACTCGGTGATGCCAAGCTCTGCCATCCTGAGCACAACCTCGGTGAGGTCGGTCCTGTAGATTTCCTCGGTAGTGAAGAGGGGCCTTCCCTCGAAGTCCTGCCTGGCAAAGAGGCGATAGCAGGTGCCGGGTCTGGTGCGGCCCGCCCTCCCCTTGCGCTGGTTTGAAGAGGCCTTCGAAGTCGGCGTCTCGATCAGGCTCGAAGTGAAGGTGCGCGGGTTGTAATAGTTGAGCTTGGCGAGGCCGGAGTCCAGGACGCTCGTTATCCCGTCGATGGTGACGCTCGTCTCCGCTATGTTCGTCGAGATGACCACCTTGGTCTTTAGCAGGGGCGCCCGGTCGAAGACATGCTCCTGCTCGTCCTTGCCAAGACGGGCATAGAGAGGCACCAGGTGGAGCTTTCCCCCCACGGGGCAATAGACGAGCCGCTTCATGCAGTCCTTGATCGCCTTCTCGCCGGGCAGGAAGATGAGGATGTCACCCTCCCGCCTCTCGGAAACGATCCGCATCACGATCTGCTCGATCTTGGACTGGAGGGCGTCCTGGGGCTCCTCGAGGGCGGGCGGGTCGTAGATGACGGTGACCGGATACATGGGTGTCTCTATCTTGACGATGGGGCACTCGCCGAAGTACTCGGAGAAGACCTCGGCGTTTATCGTGGCCGAGGAGACTATCACCTTGAACTCCTGCCTCGCCTCGAGGACGCGCTTGAGCAGGCCGAGGATGAAATCGATGTTGAGGCTGCGCTCGTGGGCCTCGTCGACCATGATCACCCCATACTTGGACAGGGCGGGATCGAGCTTCATCTCCTGGAGGAGGATGCCATCGGTCATGATCTTGATGGCGGTGGTCTCGTTGGTCTTGTCCTCGAAGCGCATCTTGTAGCCGACAATTCCGGGGACCTTTGTGCCCAACTGCCGGGCTATGAAATCGCTGACCGACAGTGCGGCGATGCGCCGGGGCTGGGTGACGCCGATCAGGCCGTTGCGTGCGTAGCCCGCCTCGTGCAGGATGATGGGAAGCTGTGTCGTCTTGCCGGAGCCTGTGGGGCTTTCCACAACGATGACCTGATGCTCCCTGAGGGCTTCGAGGATGCGCTTTTTTTGCTGATAGACAGGGAGCTCGTGGGGATTCATGTATTCAGTATATCGATTTGGTGGCCCCTTGCACCAGCGGGAATGGGCCTCCGGAGCCCTTCACCTTGCCTGGAGCCGTTGCGCGACCCTTGCCGCCCGGTCTATGGTGGTGCCGTGACCGAATCGAAGGACCACGTCTACGGAGTCTCTGAGCTGACAGCGCGAATCGGAGCCCTGCTCGAAGGGAGCTTCCCCTCGGTTACCGTCGAAGGGGAGATATCGAACTGCAGGCCGGCGAGCTCAGGGCACCTTTACTTCAGCCTCAAGGACAAGGGCTCGATGCTACAGGCGGTGATGTTCCGCTACCGGACGCGGGGGCTTTCCTTCGAGCCAGCCGACGGCATCCTGGTGCGTGCCCGCGGGGCGGTCACCGTCTACGCGGCACGCGGCCAGTACCAGATCCTCGTCGAGCGGCTCGAAAAGGCCGGGGTCGGGGACATCCTGGCCCTGCTTGAGGACCGCAAGCGGAGGCTGGCAGCCGAGGGGCTGTTCGACGAGAGCCGCAAGCGCCCCCTCCCCCGCTTCCCCGAGCGCGTCGCCCTGGTCACCTCGCCAACGGGCGCGGCCGTCCGAGACATACTCAATGTTATTTCCAGGCGCAATGCCGGGCTCGGCGTCGTCGTCCTGCCCGCTGCGGTGCAGGGAGAGGATGCACCGGCGCAGATAGTCAGCCAGATCAGGGCCGCGAACCGCTGGAAGCTCGCGGACGTGATCATAATCGGCCGCGGTGGCGGCTCACTCGAGGACCTCCTGGCATTCTCGGACGAGGAAGTGGTGCGTGCGGTCGCCAATTCCTCAATACCGGTGATAAGCGCCGTGGGACATGAGATAGACTGGGCGCTGACGGATTTCGCAGCCGATCTGCGGGCTCCGACTCCGAGCGCGGCCGCCGAGCTCGTCACCGAGAGCCGCGCCGTTCTCGTGCGCCAGGTGGGCCAGTTCCGCGCCGAGATGGAGACCGCCGTAGCGTCGAGGCTCGAGCGGGCCAGGCTCCTGCTAGGCCGCTTCGACCCCCATGCCGTCGAGGCCCAGTTCATGAGGATATTGCTGCCGGCGATACGCCGATTCGATGACGCGCGCGACGAGCTTGCCCGGGGCATGGCCGAATCCATCGCGGACGGGAGGCGGAGGACAGAGCAGGCTTCCCGCGACCTGGCGGCCACGAGCCCCGAGGCCGTCCTCGCGAGAGGCTTCGCGGTTGTGCTTCCCGCCCTCGGGGGGGCCGCGATACGCGATGCCGGGAACCTCGCTCCGGGTTCGGGAATCGACATACGTTTTGCCCGCGGCGCCGCCTCGGCCCGCGTCCTGGAGGTTAGGAAGTGAAGAAGTTCGAAGAACGCCTCGGCCGTCTCGAGGAGCTCGCCGAGCGCATCAGGGAGCCCGACCTGCCCCTCGAGGACGCTGTCGCCGTGTTCGAGGAGGGCGTCAAGCTAGCCAAGGGCCTTGAGCGTGACCTCGACAAGATACAGGGCAGGGTCGAGATCCTGCTCAACCAGCCCGGGACAGGGGAAGCTGGTGAGGAGGGAAAGCCCGAGCTCGGGCTTTTTGACACCGACGAGGAGGGATAGCCCGACTTTTCGACCTAATGGCGCTCGAGGCGGACCAGGAAGGGCAGTAGCTTCCTGTCGGAATCGGCCAGGTCAAGCTCGCCGAGTTCGGAGGGGGCCAGCCACCTGCACTCCGAATGCTCCCGAAGTTCGGGGACAGAGCCATCGGACATCGCTATCAGGTAGGCCGCGAGCCGCCTCGTCTCCCCCCGGTGCTCGAAAAGCGCCTCTCCAAGGAATCTGAGCACCTCGACGCGCAGCCCGAACTCCTCGGTGTATTCGCGTATGAGGGCCTCGGCATCGCTTTCCCCCGCCTCTGCCTTCCCGCCCGGAAGCTCCCATTTTCCGCCCAGTTCCCCGCCGGGAAGGCGTCTCGCCACAAGGATGCGTCCGGCGCTGAGCAGGACGCCTGCGACTGAGCGTTCCGTGCTCAGAGGAAGAGCACCGCTGGGAAGAGGAAGTGAACAAGGCCGGCGATGATGCCGGCGATGCCTATTGTCGTCTTGTTCGCGAGAAGGAGGCTTTCGAGACGCGAGCCCAGCTGCCGAGGCCCCGCGTTCTCGGGCTCGCCCCCGCTGGCCACGGGAAGCTCGACGGCGCGGTAGAGCTCAAGGAGGATGGTGACACCTACGGCGATTCCGGCGCAGGCTGGTACGAAGTCGCCGACGATGGGGATGTCGCCCCGAATAGTCGTCACCAGCTTCAGGCAACCCGTGGCGACGGAAATGATGCCGAGCACGAGGCGTACCGTTCTGTCGCGGAGGAATGAGCGCAGGCCGTCAAGGCTCGGGGACTGCCTGGCTATCGATTCTATGCAGAGGGCGCATCCGCCAACGACGTTGAAGATGATGGACAGGAAGTAGAACTGGATCATTCGCCGACTCCCGGGATCCGTTCCCGGGGCCGACGGCGTGCCATGCACACCAGAGAATCCCCTGGCCGGATAAGCGCGGCTAGGTTAGCCCAACGGCCATAGGTGGTCAAGCACGAGTCCCGCTGCCAAGGAGCATCGCAGCCTCGCCAATGAGGGCGCTCGCCTCGAACCAGCCGAGCCTTGCCCGGGCCCGCCTACCTGCAAGGCCGTGGCTAATCACGGCCGCGCGGGCCGCATTGTAGGCTTCGTCCATGCCAAGGCTGCCTGCGCAGGCAGCGGCACGTGAGGCGAGGAGGCCTCCCGCGAGGCCCGCGAGCACATCGCCGGAGCCGGCTGTCGCGAGGCCGCTCTCCATGCCGTCCCAGACTGACAGCTTCCCCTCGGGAGAGGCTATCCAGGTGACATGGGACTTGAACGCGATGACCGCACCGAACTTGGCGGCAGCCTTGGCCAGGATCGCGGGCGGATTGGCTAGAGCCTCCCCAATGCTCAAGCCAGTGAGGGCGGCGAACTCGCCCGGATGGGGGGTGAGGATGAGGGGGCCCTTCGCCGCAAAGCCCTCATCATGAAGTTCGCGGTACAGGCTTATGGCGTCGGCATCAAGCACGGCTGGCATCCCGGTGTCCAGGATCCGCATGAGGGCTGCCTTGTTCGCGGGTCCGAGCCCCCAGCCCGGGCCCGCCAGAAGGACATCCCAGGCAGCGGCCTCGATCGCGCCGGCCTCGATCGGGGCAGGCCGAACCATGACCGATTCGAGCCGCGAGGAGAGGACGGAAAGCACGGCCGCCTCGGCAAAGAGGGCGACATAGCCCGCGCCTGCGCCCAGCGCGGCCCTTGACGCCAGCGAGGCCGCCCCCGTCGAGCCAATCGCCCCCGCGAAGACGGCGAGCTTGCCCCTGGCGCCCTTGTAGGTCTCGGGCCCGTGCTGCCGCAGGAGAGCCCAGAGATCGCCTTCCTCGAGGAGGACGGCCGACTCCTTCGCGGGCACATCGACCGGAAAGATCCGGCCCACTGGAATGATCTCGCCGCAGGCCGAGCGGCTGCCAGGAAAATAGAGGGGGGTCTTGAGGGGCCCGATGGAGAGTGTCCATCTCGCGCGGATGAGTGGATGGCCCGCCTCAAAGCCATCTCCCAGGCCCGAAGGCAGGTCGATGGCGGCTATGGGAACGGAGGAATTGTTGGCCGCGGCGACTATGGCCGCCAAGTCCCCGTGGAGGGCGCCCCGAAGACCGGTGCCGGCAAGGCCGTCGACAATCAGGACGGAGCGGGCAAGGGCCGAAACGCAGGCCGCAGGCTCGGAAGCCCAGGAAAGGATCTCAACGCCAAGGGCGCGCAGCGAGGCCAGGTGGGTCCTCGCCGAATCCCCCGGATCGTCCCGGCCCAGAATGACGACAAGGTCCCGCAAGCCCGCGAACCTGGCGTGCCGCAGCAATGCAAGGGCATCGCCTGCGTTGTTTCCCGCACCGGATAGGACGGCCAGGCAGCCACTGCCGCCCGCGCCCAGATCGCGGGCAATGGGTTCCAAGGCGTCCCATAGACGAAGGGAGGCGTCCTCCATGAGCAAAAGGGAAGGAAGCGACGCTCCTGCCAGGACCTCGCTGTCGAGGGCGGCCGAAGCCTGGCAGGAAGCGAGGAGCTTCATTTAGAGGCGCTCCCCGAGGCTCCCTTAAGGAGGGTGTCGAAGCGCCACCAGACTACCCTGGCCTCATATTTCGTCCCGAGCAGGGCGCAGAGTATCCCCTCCTTTGAGAGGAAGTATGAGTTGTAAAAGAGC
>JANXYO010000004.1 GCA_025356015.1 Spirochaetaceae bacterium | reverse complement strand
GTGTTCAGCTCGAAGCAGCTGTCGAAGAGCATCAAGGCTGTCTTCGCGGACCGAAAGGGGCAGTTTGGCGTCAAGGGCTCCACCTCGATAAAGCTCCCCGACGAGATCCGCAAGGAACCGCTTACCCTCGCCGTGGACGAGGCGGGGGAATTCGGCATCAAATAGTCCATGCCTAAGGGCCGGCGCCCCCCACGCGTCTGCGAACGCGCGGCAGGTCCAGGGCTCTGGAAACAGGTCCATGGACGAAAAGCACGCCCCGTGTTTCCATAAAGAGGAAACACGGGGCGTGCCTCGGCTTTAGGCTGCTAAAGCCAGCAGGGTTGCCGGCTCTAGAACTGGCGGGCCGCCCTCACTCTGTAGGTACTCGTGGAGTTCGCGCTGTAGAGGTATTGGACGACCGGCGAGGTAATGAAGTATTCTGCCCACACCACGCACCAGGATGGCTGGGCATCAGCGCATGACGAGCTCCAGTAGCCCAGGGCGGCGAAATTCCCGATGCCCATGCCTCTTAGTTTCACATACATCTCGTGGAGCTCGTCCTTGCTCGGCAAGAACCAGTCATTCTTGCCCCCGATGCTACCGGCGCAGGCGCTGGCCGCATAGGCTGTCTTGGGAGGCACGTTCGCCGCCGCTGCCGCGATGATCAGGCTCGTGTTCGTTTTTCCCGTCCCGACTGCAGCACCGTTGTTGCTCAAAATGAATCCATGGCTTAGCGAGCTCCACTCGGTCCACATCGTGTCGAGGCCGGCATTCTGGTCGCCCGTCGCCGCCTCCATGAAGCGCCAACTGCTTGAGTAGCTTCCCTTGTCGTAGAAGACCAGGCCAGCCTCGCCGGGCGCTCCAAGGGCTGTGGTATTGATGGTGAAGGAATCCGATCTTCCCGTGTTGTCCTGGCAGGCCGCGGTGATGACTGCAGATCCCTTGCCGAGGGCGCTCACATTCCCGCTCGCATCGACGGTGGCGATTATGGTGTTTGAGCTTGACCAGGAACAGGACTGGACAGACGCGGACGCACTGACCGTGGCAGATACCCCGACCGTATCGCCGACGGCGCACCAGGCGTTTGTCAGGTTCAGGATCTTGGTGCTCGCCGTGGAAAGCGTGACGCTCGTGGCGGGAGTGCCGGCGACAATCTCCGCGACATGGGTTTGCTCGGTCGACATGCCAGCCGGGTTCTTCGCCACGACAGCGTATTCGTAGTTCGTGCCGCAGCTGAGGCCGACATCCACGGTGCTCGTGCCGCTTACCGGGTCCAGTTCCGCCAGCTTGACGTGGCCACTCGAGTAGCGGATCACGGTGTAGCTCGTGGCGTACTGAGCCGGGGACCAGCTGATATTCAGGCTCGTGCTCTTTGACACGGCGCTGCCGATGGTCACCTGGCTCACGGTCAGACCGGCGGGCGTTAAAGGCGCTGGAATGCTATACCCCGAGATGGTGAAACCGAATGTGGGGTGGTCAAGGTCGTTTGTCGAGATCACCACCGTCGCCATTTTCGTACCCGAGGCCGAGGGCGAGAACCTCAGACTGAACTGAGCGGTCTGGCTTGTCTTCAGGGTCACCGGGGCCGAAGGAGGATTCACGAGCGCGAAGCTGCTCGACTCGGTCCCCGACTCCATCGTGACAGCGTTGGACGGGATTTCGGCCACCAGGTCGTGCTTGCCGGCGTTGCCGATCGTAAGAGTTATGTCCTTCGATTCACCCGGGGCGGTGGCGGGGAAGCTCAGTGTCGCGTTGGCGCCCAAGCCAACCGAGTTCTGGTCGCTCAGCACGATGACGGGACTAAGCACGCCCGCCTTTATGTCCTCTACACCCTTCACCAGACTGTCGGCGCAGCCGCCTAGGAACATCGCGACAAGGAGCAATGACGCGATGGCGGGAAGCGATGCCCTTGTCTGTCTTGCCGCCTTGCCAATCATCCCGTCCTCCACGATCCTTCTGCCTTCATATCGTTTTCGTGCTACAGCCATGACGGTCCGCCTTCTGCCTGGGCGGCCGCCCTGGTGCCCGCCGCTCCTGCCGCCGAGCTCTCCGCGGCGAGTCCGACGTACTGCTCGGCCGCCCCTGGATCGAGCCTGCGCAGGGTCGCGAGGGTGGCTGTCACGAGATCGGTCTTGCCGAGCGCGGCCGCCGCGCGAGCCAGGGCCACCTGGATCCTCGCGTTGTCCGGGCTCGCCTTGGCTGCCTGCTGGTACTGGACCAGGGCGCCGGCCATGTCGGTCTTCATCCACGCGATGTTCCCCAGGTTGACGACCGAGGCCACATAGCCCTGTTTCGCCGCCGCCTGGAACTGCCTCTCGGCATCTGCGTACTTGCCGTACTTGCCGTAGAGCACACCCAGGTCGTTTGTAGCTTTCGCGGAAACCCCGGCCTTGCCCTGGCTCGCGCCTAGAGCCGCGATTCGGGGACCAAGCTCGGCGTCGATCGCGCGCGCAAGCTCGGACTGGAAGCCGCGGACCAGGACATCCTGGGCCGGCGCGAAGACGGTGGAACCGTCGGCGGGGAGGCCAACGGGGGCGTAGAGTTTCCAGGCCTCGTGCACGGGAAAGACCGCCGCCACGCCCCTCGACGAGGCCTCGCGCCACTCGCTGGCGGCCTTCTTCCAGACCTCGAGGAAACCTGCATCGCGCAAGGTGGTCTCGATGGGAAGCCAGACCTTCCCGTCCTGGACGACAAAGGCCGACTCGTCCATCGAGCGGGCCTTGAGGTCCTGCAGGCCCATGCCGAGATCGACCGCCATGAAGATGTGCCCCGGCACCGTGATGAAGGCCGTCTCGATACCCACCGCCTCGAAACAGGAGGCGTACAGGACTGAGAGGTCGGCGCAGTCGCCGGACCGGTAGCCGAGGGTCTGACGCGGGAACTTGAGGCTGTCGACGACCTCTGTATTGACCACCGCCTGGGCGAAGGGACGATTGGGGCTCAGGGCATAGCCAAGGCCGAAGGACCTCAGACCTTCGTGGATGGCGATGGCAGTCTGCAGGTTCTTCGCGATCTCAGGATTCCGGGCGCTCTTGACCGCGGCGATGATGTTGCCGCAGAGGTCGAGGACCCAGGGATCCTTGCTCGAGACAAAGGCCGCCGCGGTCCGGTCGTCGGCCCAGGTCAGGGCGTTGCGGTCGTAGACGGTGACGGTCGCGGCTTTGCTCAAAGAACCACCCTCGCCATACTCCACGAATACTTCCGCGCTCACCTTGGTGGCCTCGGTGACCGCGAGGATGCGGTCATTGAAGATGGCGTTGAGCTTGACCTCCACGGTCTGTCCGGGCTCGAGCGTCTTGATGGCGGCGCACTCCTTTGGCGCGTCCATGTACTGACGGATGATGTAGCTGACCTTGATGTCGCGCGCCGCCACCTTGCCCGTGTTGACGATCCTGGCCGTCCCAAGAGGATGCTCGTCGTAGTACGAGCGGAGGATGGGGAAGACGTTCCTCGCGTCGAGGGCGGAGAACTCGAGGAGGCGCAGCCGCGGGGCCGCGTTGCCCGACCCAGCCGGGGCGGGGATGCTCCAGCCCAGGCCGAGCGTGGCCGCCAGTCCCCCGTAAAGGCCGAACTTGTGGGTCCAGGCCACCTCGAGACGCGAGGAGAAGCCCGTGCCGAAACCGGCATCGAGCCCGAGCCCCGCCCGGGCGAGGCCGTAGACCGAACTCGTGCCTGTGGACAGGCTGCCCCAGGCGGCGCCGCCTTCGGCAAATGCACGAACCGATATCGCTGAGGCGATAGGCAGACTCAGCCCCGGGCCGGCAAGGAAACTGGCTTCGCGAAGGGAACCCGGCAGAGCGCTCCCCTCGGCCTGGAGAAAGCCGCCGGCCGAATATCCCGCGTCCATCCTCAGTGCGGCGGCCGCGCTACCGAGCCGGAAATCGGAGGGAGAGTATTCGGCGCCCATCGTGCCGCCCCAGGCCGAAGAGAAGAGCTCGTTTGCGCCGAAGGAGCCTGAGGTCAGGGGTAAAGTGAAGCTCGGGGCGGCAAGCAGGGTCCAGCCGGAATTCTGCCTGGGCAGGGATTGGGCAGCAAGCGATAGGGCAGCCAGGCCTGCCAGCAGAGAAACCGCGATTTTGCGATGCATTTCGCCTCCAAAGCTGATTATGCCTCGAAAGAAGACAGAGAAACAGGCGCAAGTATATTATGGAGTTCCAGCCGCCGTCCACGTTATTCGCTGTAGACTCCGCGGGCTATTGCATTGTCCATTGAGCTGATCAGGTCAAGCGGAATCCGCCGGTCCCCTCGACCCCCCAAGCAGGTAATCATCCATGAAGGCCCGGGCTGCCGCCCTTGCCGACCCGCAAGCACCCCGCAGGACGGCTATGCCGTAGGAACGCAGGACCCTCGCCGCTCCCTCGCCCACATGGCAGGCGACGAGATGGGTGACTCCCATCTGGGCAAGCCGCGCGGGCAGGCCGGTCTTGCAGGCGCAGCCGCCGGGAGCGTCTATCCTCTCCTCGGACTCGATCCTGCCGTCGCTTCCGAACGAGATCACGGTTAAGTACTCGCAATGTCCGAAATGCTCGTCGACCTGGTCGGCCCTGGTCGGCACGGCGATGCGCGCCGGGACTTCAGTCTCGGTCTCGAGAACCACCTCGCCGCCCTCGATATGAAGCTGCTTCCCACTAACGAGGGCGTCGGCGACCTTGCGATGCGCGCTCTCGACGATCCGGCCAAAGGTCGCCCGCGATATCCCCATCTTCAGGGCGGCCGCCTGCTGGTACAGGCCCTCGAGGTCGGCGAGCCTGATCGCCTCGAGTTCGTCCTGGCTGAGGGACACCTGCCCCAATTCGCCGGGGAGTCCTCCTTGGGGAGAGAAGATCCGGATTTTGGGGTTGAAGCGGATCTTCCGTTCGGTGATGGGCCGTGGCATCGGATCCTAGCGCTTCGCCGCCGCATATGCGGCGGGGTTTCCGAGGAACAGCCCGACGAGCCCCGCCGCGAAGGGTAGAGAGGCGAGCACCACGAGTGCCGTGCCGAGACCCCAGATGTCCCCGATCCTGCCCACGAGGATGACGGCGAGGGCGCCGAGCCCATTGGCGAAGCCGAGGCTCAGGCCCGCGGCCATGGCCTTGTGCTCGGGTATGGCCTCCTGGGCGGCCACCGTCGTCACCGAGAAGCTCGACAGCAGGGCCGCCCCCGCGAGGGCGAGGAACACGAGGCTCATGCTGCCATGGCTCGCCAGGAAGCCGAGGAAGAGCGGCGTCGAGAGTAGGAGCGAGCCCACGATGAGGGGCTTTCGGCCCCAGCGGTCGGAGATGAACCCTCCCGTGATCCCGCCGAAGGCCCCCGTGAACAGCATGAGGGTCAGCATCCGGCTCCCGGCGAGGTTCGAGACGCCCCGGCCGTGGAAATACAGTGGCAGCAGGGCCAGAAGGCCGGTGTAGGCTGCCGAGCGCACCGAGATTATCCCGAGTATTACGGCAAGTTCACGCGCCGACTTCCTGATGGCCCTCCAGACGACGCGCAAGGAAGCCGCCTCCTTGCTGCTCCTTGTCTGTCGTGGAAGGGCGAAGAAGAGGATCGAGGCCGCCAGGATTCCGGGGATGACCAGGAGGGCCGTGGCCTTGAGGCCGAAGGCCTGGAAGAGGGGGATTAGCATGAGAGGAGCGAGGGCGAAGCCGAAATTGCCAAAGGCTACAAAGGCCGATTGGTAGACTGCCTTATACCGTGCGCTCAGGCCGTGGACCAGGGCCGAGGCCGGTGGATGGAAGGCAGCCGTGCCAAGCCCGGCGATGGCCGCGAGGGCCACCATTGGTGGGTAACCATTGACCAGGCCGGTCAGGCAGAGGAAGCTGGCCATCCAGAGGGTCCCGACATAGATGAGCCAGGTCTGGCCCCTGCCATCCACGATATAGCCGAATATTGGCTGGAAGAGGGACGAGGAGATGTTGAAGGAGGCGACGAGGACCGCGGCCTGGGTCGCCGTGAAGCCCGGCAAGAGGACGAGGAGGAAGGGCAGGAGCTGGGGCAGGAAGTTGCTGTACAGGTCATTAAGGGTGTGCCCTATCGAGACTACGGCCAGGGTCCCAAGTGAGCCTTGGCGGGGATTCCCCAGAACCTTAGCCATGATCGGCGATCCTCTTTGTGTCAGCCAATGCGATCCTCCTGGGACTCCCTTGACGAGGGCCGGGCAAGGGGTCATTATGATCTTATGCTCATAATCATTCCCCGGCAAGCACGTCGTTCATGTTTCAAGGAGTGCAGCCCATGAAAATCGCCGTACCTTCGCGCGACGGTCTCGTCGACGAGCATTTTGGCCACTGCAAGGAATTCCTCGTGTTCGGCGTCGAGGGCAAGGACCTCAAGGCCGAGCCGAGCATTCCTTCACTCGAGGGTTGCGGCTGCAAATCGGGTGTCGCCTCGATCCTCGCCAAGGCGGGGGTCACCCACCTCGTGGCCGGCAACATGGGCGAGGGAGCGGTCCGCGTCCTCGGCTCCCAGGGCATCGTCGTCGTGAGAGGGGCTTCGGGCCAGGCACGAGCGGCCGCCGAGGCCTATGCCCTCGGCACTCTCGCCGACTCAGGCCTTGGCTGCGCCGGCCACGGCGAAGACGGGCACGAGTGCGCCCACTAGCGCGGCATGTCGTCTAGGCCGCCGGCGTTCACCACGTCGGCGAAACCAGCCTGGACCAGGAAGCGCGCCGCCGAGGCGCTGCGCGCCCCCGAGGCGCAGTACAGGACGATGGGCTTGTCCTTGGGGCCGAGCTCCTCCACCTTCGAGGGGAGGATGTTCAGGGGTATGTTGATCGCACCAGGATAGGCCTCATCGGCGAACTCGCCCGGGCTGCGCACATCTATTATCTTGGCACCGGCCTTGATCTTGTCACGGACATTGGATCCTGCCATATCTAGCTCCTTCTTTCCCAAAAGACCTTATTCCAGAGTGAAGCCGCCCTCGGCAAGGATGGCCATGTATGCCCCGGTGACGTTGACCACGTCCTCGAAGCCGTTTTCCTTGAGTATCCGCAAGCCCAGGTGCGACCTGAAGCCAGAGCGGCAGTGAAGGTGGATGCGCACATCGCGCGGCAGCTCACCGAGGCGGAAGCGCAGCTCGTCCAGCGGTATGTTGCGTGCCCCCGCGACGTGGCCGGCCTCGTACTCGCCCAGGTTGCGCACATCGAGGACGAGGGCGGGCTTGCCGCCGCCGGCCGCCGCAGCGAGGGCGGCCTTGAGCCCCGCTGCCGTCTCGATCGGCGAATAGCCCGAGATGTCGTTCTGCGCTATGAAGGCCGCCAGGTTGACCGGATCGTTGGCCGAGGAGAATGGCGGGGCGTAGGACAGGTCAAGCTCGGCCAGGTCGTCCACCGTCATCTGCCCGTGGAGGGCCGTCGCGAGCACGTCGATGCGCTTCTCCACGCCCTCCCCGCCAAAGGCCTGTGCCCCGAGGAGGCGGGAGCTCTTCCTGTCATAGACCAGCTTGAGGACGAGCTCCTTGCCGCCGGGGTAGTAGCCAGCGTGGTTGTCCTTGTAGATGATCGCGGCTCCCGCGTCGAAGCCAGCATCCCGGGCCGCCTTCTCGCCGAGGCCTGTCGAGGCCGCGACGCCGTCAAAGGCCTTGAAGACGCTGGTCCCGAGGGCGCCGCGGTACTTCATGTGCAGCCCCAGGGCGTTCGAGGCGGCAATGCGCCCCTGTCTGTTGGCCGGCCCGGCGAGGGGCACGCGGACCTTCCTCCCCGATACCTTGTGGACGAGCTCTATCATGTCCCCCGCCGCGTAGATCGCCGGGTCGGAAGTCCGCAGCTCCTCGTCCACCTCGAGCCCTCCGGACTGGCCTATCGCGAGGCCGGCCATCTTGGCCAGGGCGAGCTCGGGCCTGACCCCGATAGAGAGGAGGACAAGAGCCGCATCAACCATGCTCCCGTCCGAAAGCTCGGCCTTGCCCTCCTTCGGGTGGATGGCCTTGAGGCCGAGGCCGGTGATGACGCGGACGCCCTTCTCCTCGAGCTTGGCTGCGATCATCGCGCCGAACTCCGGATCCATCGTGGACATGATCCTTGGCATGAGCTCGACCACGGTCGTCGCGAGGCCCCGCTCGCGGAAGGCCTCGGCCATCTCGAGGCCGATAAAGCCTCCGCCGGCGATCAAGGCCGAAGCAGGAGCCGCCGACTCGATGTAGGCCTTGATCCTGTCGACATCGGGGACGGTCCAGAGCTTGAACACGTTCGGCGAGTCTGCGCCCGGAAGCGGTGGCATCACCGGATTCCCGCCCTGGGCGAGGATGAGCCTGTCATACTCGATCCAGGATTCGCCCCCGGGTCCGGCCACCTTGAGCCTCTTCCCGGCCCTATCTATCTCGAGCGCCTCGGTGTCGACGAGGACCTTGACAGCGTAGCGGGAATCGAAGCCCTCAGGCGTCTGCAAGAGGAGCTTGGAGCGCTTGGCTATCGCCCCGGAGACATAGTAGGGCAGACCACAGTTGGCGAAGGACACATAGGGCCCGCGCTCGATCAGGGTGATGTCGGCTTTCTCGGAGAGGCGGCGGGCCCGGGCTGCCGCCGTGGCTCCGCCGGCGACACCGCCCACAATGACTATCCTCGTGCCCATGGAAGCTCCTTGCTTGTCCCGTATAGGCAGAGTATAGACGATTCCCAGGGCTTCGAAAGTGACAGGGATCACACAAGGCGCGGAACTGATTCCGCAGCCCCATTGGGCGCCTATCTGTATGTCGTATCGCTCTCGAGAAGGGCGTTCAGCGCAGTCACATTGACACGCTCGGGGCCGATCAGGGAAGTGGCCTGGACCCCGCCCGCGGGGCCGGACTGCACCAGGCGGATCGGATATTCGATCGCGGTCCTGGAGTGCACGGTGCCCCCGTCCGACTGCATCAGGTACAGGTCGCGGTGGATACCCATGCGCTTCAGGCCTTCGATCAGGCCGCTGATGTACTTGCGAAACAGCGGTTGCACATAGGCATTGCACACCGTGGTGGCCGTGCGCTCGTATTCGCCGATCTCGGGCATGACTTCACTCGACACGCACACCGTCACGTGCGGCAGGCGCGCTTCCAGGATCCTCTTGGCCTGC
>JANXYO010000139.1 GCA_025356015.1 Spirochaetaceae bacterium | reverse complement strand
CTGTTCCGCCTACGAACGTGGGCCAGGCCATGGTCGCCCTCCTCGTCGATGGGCTGCGTTACGGATCGAGCCGCCAGGAGAACCCGTCTTCCTGATTTGGCTGGGGTAAGAGGACCACGGAGGCGTGGAGGGAATCAGTCGCTCTTGCGCTTGCCGCTCATCTCGTCGACGCGGAGGGAAAGCACCGCGGTGGCCGCGAGCATCGCCTCATATCCGCCCTGGCCCTGCCAGCCGTAGTGCAGCATGATGCGCTCGAGGGCGGCGGTCCTCAGAGTGGGCGACTCGAGCTCGGAGAGGGTTCCATAGCCCACGAGGCTCGAGTACTTCATGCCCCAGTCACAGGGCGAGGGGCCCTCGATGAGTACGTGGCCCATGTCCATCTCGAAGCAGACGCGGGGCTTCTTCCTCATCATCTCGAGCTTGCGCCCCGCGCGGGCGCCGTGGAAGAAGAGCAGGGGCAGCTCGGCCGTCCATTCCCAGCCGAAGTTCATGGTGACGATGTAGGGGAAGTCCCCGTCCGCGAAGGCCAGGTGGCAGACGTCGCAGCCCTCCAGGATCGCCTCGAGACCCGCCCTGTCACTTACTTCCCTGTCCTTGCGCCTCATGGGCTACTCCAGTTCCCTGCGCCAGCTGGGGCCCTGCTCCGTGGTTGCATTTCTCTTGTCTTCATACTTTCCCGTTCAGGCGCTGGTCTCGCCCAGGTAGGCCCGTTTCATGTCCTCGTTGGCCAGGAGCTTGTCGGCCCTGTCCCCCATGACTATCGAGCCGGTCTGGATCACATAGCCGCGATGCGCGATCGCGAGGGCCTGGGTGGCGTTCTGCTCGACCATGAACACCGTGGTCCCCGCCTTGTTGATCTCCCTGATGATCGCGAAGACCTGCTCGACGAGGATGGGCGAAAGTCCCATCGAGGGCTCGTCGAGGCACAGGAGGATGGGCTCGGTCATGAGGGCTCGGGCGATGGCGAGCATCTGCTGCTCCCCGCCCGAGAGGGTGCCCGCTTTCTGCTGGCGCCTCTCCTTGAGGATCGGGAACTGCTCGTAGGCCCTCTCGATGCCCCGCCTGATCTTGGCAGGGTCGGGGGTGATGAAGCCGCCGACCTCGAGGTTCTCCTCGACGGTGAGCCGCGAGAATATGCGCCTGCCCTCGGGCACGATCGCGATGCCCGAGTTGATGATCTCGGGCGTCGTCTTGCCCTCGATCCTCTTCCCGTCGAACTCGATCTCGCCGTGGGTGGCCTTCACGTTCCCGATGATGGTCTTGATCGTGGTTGACTTGCCGGCGGCGTTGGCCCCGAGAAGGCAGACCGTCTCGCCGCGGAAGACATCGAGGGAGATGTCGTTCAGGACCCTGATCTGCCCATACTGGGCGTTCACCCCTTTGAGGCTGAGCAGGGGCTTCTTGCCCTCGGCGTCGATCGTCTCCCAGGCCGAGATCGGTTCGACCTCGCGCTTGGTGCCAAGGTAGGCCTCGACGACGGCCCTGTTGCCCTGGATCTCGGCGGGGCTGCCCTCGGCGAGCTTCTCGCCCTTGTTCATGACGACGATGCGGTCGGAGATGTTCATGACGACCGACATCTGGTGCTCGACGAGGACGATGGTGTAGCCCCTGTCGCGGAGCTCGGAGATGTGGCGCGTGATCTGGGCTATCTCGCCCATGTTCATGCCCGCGGCCGGCTCGTCGAGGAGGAGCATCTTGGGGCCAAGGGTGAGGGCCCGGGCTACCTCGACCCGGCGGCGGTCCGCGTAGTTCAGGGTCGAGACGAAGTCGTTCTTGCGCGAGAGCAGGCCAGGCCCGAAGAAGGCCAGGTGGCGGGCTGCCTCGCGCTCGCCCTCGGCCTCGGCCTTCTTGACCCAGGGCGGCTGGAAGATGGCTCCACCGAGCATGATCTTGAGCCTGGGGTGGAGGCCGGTCATGACGTTGTCGAGGACCGACATCTGGGGAAAGACGCGGATGTTCTGGAAGGTGCGGGCCAGGCCGAACTTGACGACCTGGTAGGCCTTCTTGCCCACGAGCTCGTGGCCGTCGAAGATGGCGCTGCCCGAATCGGGGCGGTGCATGCCCGTGATGAGGTTGAAGAGGGTGGTCTTCCCTGCTCCGTTTGGCCCGATGATGGAGAGGATCTCCCCCTTGCGGACCTCGAAGGACACACCGGTGACAGCCTTTATCCCGCCGAAGGCCTTGGTGAGATCCTTCACCGTGAGGAGGACTTCCTTGGTGGGTCCGAGCTTGCGCGAGTGCTTCTCTTTTTCCCTTTCCTCTTCGGCGAGGACTGCCTCGACATCGACCTCGCTCTTGCGCGGCTTCGAGACCAGGAGGCCCTGGGGTCTGTAGCGCATCATCAATAGGAGGATGACGGAGTAGATGATCATCCTGTAGATCGAGTACTCGCGCAGGGCCTCTCCGAGGGTCACGAGGAGGAGGCTGCCCAGGAGGGGCCCGAGGGGGTTGCCGGTCCCGCCCAGGACGATCATGCAGTAGATGTTTATCAGCTCGTTCATGCTGAAGACTTCGGGGAAGACCGATTCCTGCCAGGCCGCGAAGAGGACGCCAGCGATGCCAGCCGCCGAGGCGCCGACCGCGAAGGCGAGGAGCTTGTACAACGAGGGGTTGATGCCCATGCAGGTGGCGGCCACCTCGTCGTCCCTGATGGCGCCCCAGGCACGGCCGATGCGGGAGAAGCGCAGCCTGTAGGTCGCCGCCACCACCACGATGGCGAAGAAGCCGATCAGGTAGTAGTAGGCAGTCGAGCCGTCGAAGACATAGCCGAAGATCTTGGCCGGGTCGACCTTGACGATCCCGTTGGGGCCGTTCGTGATGTTGACCGGCTTGTCGAGGTTGAGAAGCAGGAGCCTCGTGATCTGGGCGAAGCCCATGGTGGTGATCGCGAGGTAGTCGCCCCGGAGCCGCAAGGAAGGCGCCCCGATGATGAGGCCGGTGAAGGCCGCGACGAACATCGCGAAGGGCATGAGGATCCAGAAGGACACGTGCATGTGGTGCAGGGGCGAGGCGAGCAGCGCGTAGCTGTAGGCCCCCATCGCGTAGAAGGCCGTGTAGCCCATGTCGAGGACGCCCGCGAGGCCGACCACGAAGTTGAGGCCCGTGCCGAGCACGACATAGAGGAGGATCGTGCCGCCTATGCGCACGATGTAGGCGTTCGAGGCCCCGAAGGGGAAGGCGAGGAACACCACCGCGAGGGCGGCCCAGAGTATCCTGTTGTCTATCTTGGCGACCGCGCCCGCGGCGCGGTCGTAGCTGGTCTTGAGGGCGCTGAGCATGCCGGCCATTTCCTTACACCTTTACGGGCACTTGCTCGCCGAGCAGGCCGGATGGCTTGAAGATGAGGAGGATGATGAGCATCGAGAAGGCGATGACGTCCTTGTAGACGGGGGAGATGAAGGCGACGCCAAGGCTCTCGACGAGGCCAAGCAGGAGTCCGCCGAGCATGGCTCCGCGGATGTTGCCGATGCCGCCAAGAACCGCCGCCGTGAAGGCCTTCATGCCCGCGGCGAAGCCCATGTAGAAGTCGATCTGGGTGTAGTACAGGCCCACCAGGACGCCTCCGGCTCCGGCGAGGGCCGAGCCGATGAGGAAGGTCATCGAGATGACCTTGTCCACGGAGATGCCCATGAAGGAGGCTGCCTCCCGGTCCTGGGCGGTGGCCCGCATTGCCCTGCCCATCTTCGAGTGCCTGATGAAGTAGTCGAGGCCTATCATGAGGACGATCGACACTCCGACCACGAGGATCCTGATGAAAGAGATCGTCGCGTCGCCGATGGTGATCTGCCAGGTCATGGGGATGAGGAGCTGGGTCGCGTAGACCTTGGCCCTGGCGCTCATGGTGAGGACGACGAAGTTCTGGAGGAAGATGGAGACGGCGAGGGCGCTGATGAGGGGCGCGAGGCGCGGCGCGTTGCGCAGGGGCCTGTAGGCGAACCACTCTATGCCGACACCGAGGGCCGAGGTCCCCGCCATCGCTATGATGATCATGAGCGGTATGACGATGATGGGCGAGGCCAGGAGGGCGGTGCCGTGGAGGAAGAGGCCGAGCACGCCCCAGCCCATGAAGGCGCCGATCATGAAGACCTCGCCGTGGGCGAAGTTGAGCATCTCGAGGGTTCCGTACACCATGGAGTAGCCGAGGGCGATGAGGGCATAGACGCTTCCAAGGGTAAGGCCGTTCACGAGCTGCTGCTGGAGTTGGGCGAAGAGATCATCCACGTGCGGTCCCCTCCCCGGGACATAGGACCGGAAACAAAGGGGGCGGGCGGGAGGCCGGAACCCGTGGTTCCGCCCTTCCGCCGCCCGCCCCTTTTCGGGAAAGCCTTACTTCACGACCTGGACGGCCTTGAGCTGGACGAAATCGTTGCCCTTTACCTGGACCACGAAGATCGCGCTGCCCTGGAGGTCGCCCTTGGGGGTGAAGGTGATGGGAACGCCGAGCACGCCCTGGAAGTCCTTGGTGGCGCTGACCGCGTCGTTGACGGCCTTGCGGTCGACCTTGCCGTTGGTCACGCCGGCCTTCGCGATGGCCGCGAGGAGGACGGAGGCGGCCTCGTAGCTCTGGCCGGAGTACATGGAGATGGCGCCGTACTTCTTCGTGAAGTTCTCGATGAAGGACTTGGCCTGGGGGACGGACTCGATGATCGGTCCGATGCTGGTCGCGTAGACGCCCTCTGCGGCTCCGCCGGCGCCCATGATGAGCTCGTCCTTCTCGCGGATTCCGTCGCCGCCCATGATGGAGGTCTTGATGCCCATGCCGACGAGCTGCTTGATGATCGTCGCCGCCTGGGCGGGGCTGGGGATGGCGAGGTAGAGGAGCTCGGGCTTCGAGGCCTTGATCTTGGTGAGGATGGCCGAGAAGTCCTTGTCGTCCGAGGTGATCTGCGCGCGGGTGATCTTGGTGACGCCGAGGGCCTTGAGGTTCTTCTCGACCTCGTCGGCGAGGCCCTGGCCGTAGGTGCCCTTGTCGTCGATCATGTACACGCTCTTCGCCTTGATGTCGTTGACGATGAAGGACGCGGCCGCGGGGGCCTGGTCGTCGTCGCGCGGGCAGACGCGGTGCATGACCTTGTAGCCCTGCTCGGTCAGGCTGGGGTTGGTGCCGGACTGGGTGATGAGGGCGATGCTGTTCTTCTCGAGGATCGGCAGGGCCGCGACGACGCCGGAGCTCGTCATGGGGCCGATGACGCCCACGAGGGTGGTGTCGGAAGCGAACTTCTCGGCCACGGCGGCTGCCTTGGCGGGGTCGGCGCCGTCGTCGCCGACGGCAACCTCGACCTTGGCGCCTTTCAGCTTGCCGGAGGCGTTGAACTCGTCGACCGCCATCTTGATGGCGTTCAGGGAGTCAAGCCCGATCTTGGAAAGGGAACCGGTGAAGGGACCGGCGGCGCCGATGCGGACGACGGTTTCCTTCGGCGCGCCGCAGCCCACGAGCGCGAGGCTCAGGATCATTGCGATGCCCAGGATGACCAGGAGCGACTTGTTCAGTCTCATGCGGAATCCTCCTATTAGAATTGATCTTCTCAAGAATTGCACTAAAACGCAGCTTCCTGCAAGTTGCCCGACAGCGGCCGGGCGTCCTTGGCGTCTCCGCTCCCGAGCCCTAGAGGTGGCGCTTGAGCGAGGCGACGAGCCTGTCGATGTCCTCGTGGTCGCTGAAATAGTGGGTCGACACCCTGATGCCCCCGACCTCGGAGGTGTAGCGCATGGCCACGTAGATCCTGTCTGAGAGGAGCTTCTGGAGCAGGGCCTGGTTCTCCTTGGCCCCCGGGAAGGCGCGGAAGATCGTGATGCCCGAGCGGAGCTTGGGATCGCTCTTCGAGACGACGTGGAGCTTCATGGCCTTGAGGGCCTCGTGGAGGTAGGCGGTGAGCTCCATGATGTGGGCCTCGGACTTCGCGATGCCAAGGTCGTTCACGAGCTTTAGGGATTTCCCGAGGCCGATCGCCCCCGGGTAGTTGGAGGTGCCGGCGATCTCGAATTTCTTGGCGTTGCGGGGAAAGCGGTACTCGCGGTAGGGGGTGATGCTGGGAGTGCGGAAGTACTCTCCCCAGCCGCCTTCGGGATCCTCGAGGGCGAGATAGCCCCAGGACGTGGGCTCGAGCTCGCGCAGGGCGCGCTCGGAGAGGGCCATTATGCCGCAGCCGTGGGGGGAGTTGAGCCACTTGTGGCCTCCCGCGATCGCGAAGTCGGCCTTGATCGAGGAGAAGTCCATGTCCAGGGCCCCGAGCTCCTGGATGGCGTCGAGGACGAACCAGATTCCCTTCGAGGCGCAGAGCTCGCCCAGGGCCTTCGAGTCGAGCCTGTAGCCCGAGCACCACTGGACCGATGAGACGCAGAGGACCTTGGTCCTGGGTGTAATGGCCTTCTCGAAGTCGGCGAGCTCAAGGACCCCCTCATCGTGGGAGAGGACGGGCTTGACCACGACCCCTATCGCCTCGGCCTTCTTCACCCAGGGGATGGCGACCTGGAGGAACTCCGTGTCGGCCATGAGGATCTCGTCGCCCTTCTGGAGGGGGATGGAGTTGGCGGCTATGTTGAGGGCGTGGGTGGTGCTCTCCACGAGGGAGATGCGGTTCTCGGGGACGCGCATGAGCTTCGCGGCCTCGACGACGGCTTCGCGGCGCAAAGCGTCCATGGCGATGTGGTGGATGGAGGCGTCGGCCTCGGGGCAGGACATGGCCATGTCCAGGAAGGACTTGATCCCCTCGTAGGCCTGGCGGGGTATGAGGCTCACGCAGGCCGCGTCGAGGAAGGTCTTGTCGGCGAGCCCAGGGAAGCTGGCTCGGGCGCTCTTGAAGTCCATCAGATCTCCTTTTGGCCGCATCGCGGCCTCTATCGTGCGAGGCTCCTGAACGAGCGGTAGGCCTCGTCGAAGCGGACCGTCCGGTAGCCGCCTGCGTGGAGCTCGATGAGGCTCACGAGGTCGTATACCGGCGCTCCCGCGGTCTCCTGGACCGTGTCGCGGAATGTTATGAGGTTGGTGCACTCGATGACTACTGCCCCGAGCCTTGAGCCGGCCTTCTGGGCGGCCGCGGCGAGGGCTGCCGTGGCGATTGCGACGTCGCGCCTCATGGCCCCGGTATCCAGTTCCTGGCCTCGGTCGATGACGACCTTCTTGAACTCAAGAGAGTCATCCATGCCGGCCATCACGATGAGCCCCGGATCGGCCCCCGCGGCCTTCAGGTGCTCGGGCATGAGGATGCCCGTGTGGCCGGTCAGGACTCCGACAACCTGGCCAGGCGGCAGGAAGCTGGACAGGAAGGGGATCAGGGAGAGGGCAGAGCCGACAAAGGGGACAGAAAGCTCGGCCGCCACCTTCTCCTGGAAGATGGAGAAGAGGCCGCAGTCGGCCGCGATGAAGGACACGCCCTGGGCCTCGAGGGCCTTGGCCGCCGCGATGGCCAGGCCGACGCGTTCGTAGCGCCCCTCAACCAGGTCGGAGAAGGGGAGGCCTTCGACTACTCCGTAGACGACGGGAAAGGAGAAGGTCTGGGCGTGGCCGGGGTCGCCGGGTGTCCGCGGGATGCGGGAGTCGAGCATGAGGATGCCTGCGACCTTGCCATAGGTCACGAACCCGCCACGCACCACGGCTAGGCTCCGCAGATCGCCGAGATCTCGACCTTGGCGTCCTTGGGCAGCTTGACCACCTGGACTGTCTCCCTGGCGGGGGCGCTCTCGCCCAGATACCTGGCGTAGGTCTCGTTGAACTTGGCGAAATCGTCCATGTTGCCAAGGAAGCAGGTCGTCTTGAGGACGTTGTCGAAACCCATGCCGGCTGCCTTGAGGACGGCGCCGAGGTTCTTCAGGACCTGCTCGGTCTGCGCCACAATGTCGCCCTCGACGAGCTTGGCCGTCGCGGGGTCGATGGGGATCTGGCCTGAGACAAAGAGGAGATCCCCACGGCGGATGGCCTGGGAATATGGTCCGACCGCGGCTGGCGCGGCCGTCGTGCTGATTTTCTCTTTCATTCCTGCCTCCTGGAACGGGAAGGGAGGCGGCTGCCACCCTTAAGGGTATTATATGCACAATATGCAACTTGTCAATTTTTTTTGGATTCCACCTTCGTTTTGATGGTTATATTGCCGTTTCAATATGCGTTTTGCCATAGTTGTGCGTGGAATATCCTCCGGCTCTACGCGGAGAGACGGGGAAGGACGGTCCTTGACAGCTGGAACGCCATTCCCTATTGTCCCGATATAAGGAGCGCACACGTGGACAAAGAACAGGCGCTTTTGAAAGTAAGCATCTTTGAGAACCTGAACCCGAAATACACAAAGGGACTGGCCGGCATCTGCACAGAAAGGACATTCATGCCGGGCGAGCACCTGATGAAGCAGGGTGAGAGCGGAATCGGCCTCTTCATAATCCTTTCGGGCAAGGTCAAGGTCGAGAAGACCGACTCGAGCGGCCACCAGGTCGAGCTCGCCGAGAACGGCGCTGGCGACATCCTGGGCGAGATGACGGTCTTTGATGGGGCTCCCCGCTCGGCGAGCGTCACCGCCGTCACCGAGACGGTCGCCCTCGTCCTCGCGTCCTGGGAGTTCAACGCCTTCCTGAAGGCCCACCCCGAGGCTGCCCTCGAGCTTCTGCCGATCGTGGTCGCGCGCTTCCGCCAGACCAACGAGGCCCTCATCGGCCTGGGATCGATCAAGCACGGATAATGGCAGGGTCGCCGGGGCAGCAGGGTAGAGCCCCAGGCGCCGAAGCCACCCCGGTTCACGCCGGGGTGGCTTTTTTTGTCCCTACCCTGAAGCCCCGGGTCTCGAGGCTCCCAAGGAGGGCGGCGACGTCGAGGGCCGCGGGACCTCCCTCGACAATGAGCTGGGCCTGGGCGAAGCCGCCGAGCTCGGAACCGGGCTCGGGCAGGGCCACGCAGGGCATGCCCGCGCGGACCGCGGCTAGGAGGCCGGGGACGGAGTCCTCGAACACGAGGCAGGAGCCAGGCTCGAAGCCGAGCCGCCGCGCCGTCTCAAGAAAGATGTCCCCCGCTGGCTTGCCCCTCGCCACCTCGGAGGCTGTGACGACCTGGTCGAAGCTGGAGGCGAGACCTATCCGGGCGAGCATGGTGGCGACCACCAGGGGGCTCGAGCCCGAGGCGATGGCGAGGCGCAGGCCCCGGCCCCTGAGCTCGGCGACGAGCTCGCCTGTGGCGGGGAACAGGATATCCCGGCCCTCGGAATACCCGAGGTATTGCAGGTCCTTGCGCCCGATGCGCTCCGCGAGGGGGAGGGCGGACAGCGGGGACTCGGGGAAGAGGCGCTCAAGGAGGAGGAAGGAGTCCCGTATTCCTATGCCAACGAGGCGCGCCTCCGTGCCCTTGTCCAGCACGATGCCGTATTCGGCGAGGAAGGGAGTGTCGCTCTCGGCGTAGAGGGGCTCGGAGTCGACCAGTGTCCCGTCGAGGTCGAATATCGCGGCCCTGATCTCCCTGTCCGCCCTCATCCGCCTTCCTTGCCATCGCTCTTCCCGGGGCCCGGGGAGCCGCGCTCCACCCAGTAGTCACCGCGCCCGGGCCGGGTCGGCCTGGGGTAGTACTCGACGTTCCAGAGGAAGAGGCCGCGGGCCGGGGCGGTCGGCCCGGCGAGGCGGCGGTCGCGCGAGGAGAGGGCCGCGAGCATGCGCGCGGCGCACATGGCTCGCCTCGCCGCCAGGTCCTCCCCCAGGGCCCGCCTCGACTCCTCCTCGTAGTACAGGATCGACCCGACGAGGGATCTGACCATGCGCCAGAGGAAGGCGTTGGCCGCCACCTCGAAGACCAGCATGTCGCCCTCCCAGCGGAAGCTCGCCTCGTGGACGAAGCGCGAGCGGTTCGCGCTCGCGTCGCCCGCGCTCGAGAAGGCCGTGAAGTCCCTCTCCCCGAGGATGAGGGCGGCCATCGCGTTGAGGGAATCGAGGTCGGGACGGCGGCCCAGGTGCTGGGCGTAGCGTAGCCTGAAGGGGTCCTTGGGCCCGCCGCAGAGGCAGTAGTAGCGGTAGCGCCGCATGCGGGCGTCGTAGCGCGAGTGGAAGTCCCAGTCGGCCTCACGGGCCTCGAGGACCCTTATGTCCCCGCTCATGAGGCCGTTGAGGGCGGGCACGAAGCGCTCGGGCGGGATCGAGGCTATGTCGGTGTAGAAGTTGGCGACCTGGCCCAGGGCGTGGACGCCTGCGTCGGTGCGGCCGGCCCCGATCGTGGGCACCTCGTGGCCGTGCATCGTCGCGAGGGCAGCCTCGAGGTCCTGCTGCACCGACCTCGCGTTGGACTGGCGCTGCCAGCCACCCAGGGCTGTCCCGTCATAGGAGAGCACCAGGCGGACGTTGCGCCTACTCGTCATCGTCGTCCTCGATCTTCACCTCGGTCTTGAGCCTGTCATAGAGGTCGCGGACCTTGTCGACCAGGGGGCCGGGCTTGGTCTTGCTCTTCTTCCCCAGGCCGAACATCTTCGCTATGGTGCGCTTGGACTCGACCAGGCGCTCGTGGCGCTTGGCATCGTCGTCCTGGGGCCCGTACTTGAGCTCCATGAGGGCCTCGAGGTAGAGCACGCCCTCGTAGCCGTAGTTCTTGTCGGTGTCGGGGCCGAGCCACTTCACCGTGGCGAGCTGCTCCTTGCCCTTCTGCTCGTGCTCGATCGCCAGCTTGTAGAGGAATCTCGCCTTCGAGTAGAAGACCTTGGCGACATAGTCGTAGTTCTCCCTGGGCTTCCTCGCGTGGAGCTCGCCGGCCAACCAGGCCGCGCGCAGGGCCGACATGCCCTGCTTCATCGTGGGGGCGTGCTCCTTGGTGAAGTGATCGTAGGACAGCATGGCGAGGTAATAGGAGGCGGTCCCTTCCACGAGGCCCCTGGCCGTCCCGAAGTCCAGGCCGCTGAACAGACGCTGCCCCGCCTCGACCCGGGCCGCCGTGGCCTCGAAGAGGGGTATGACGACCTTTGGCTGGATGCCGAGGAAATCGGTCTTGTAGGCGGCGTACCAGCAGGAGGGGCAGACTGTCACCTCGTAGACGAGGGGGTGTACCTCCCCGTAGGCCTGCATGGGGATGTAGGTGCGGTGGAGCTCGTCGGTCAGCTCGCCGGCGTTCACCCGGCCGAGGAAGAGCTCCTCGCGGTGGAAGGCGACGCCGCAGACCGGGCACTTGATCGGGTCCTTCGAGAGGAAGGTGACCTTCTTCTCCTTGTCGCTCTCCGGCTTGGGCGCGTAGCGGACCATGGCACTACTCCTCGATGATGACGATGGCTATCGCGTTGTCGCTCTCGTGGGTCATTGACAGGTGGACCTTGCCCCCCTTCACGGCGCCGAGCCTTGCGAGGGCTGTGTCGTGGAGGACGATGTCGGGCCTGCCGTTGTGGTTGTTGATGACCTGGATGTCCTTGAGCCTTATCCCTGCCAGGCCCGTGCCGACGGCCTTGCCGAAGGCCTCCTTGGCGGCGAAGCGGGCGGCGAGCGAGAGGGCCGCGGCGTGTCCCCTCGCATTCGAGGCCTCGATCTCGTCTGGGTGGAAGAAACGGTCGACGAGGCCTGGGGTCTGGAGCCAGTGGTGGATGCGCTTCACGTGGACGACGTCCACGCCAATTCCGATTATCATGGCTGGAAGTCCTTACGCGCCTCGAGGACGACGGTCAGGGACCTCGGCTCGAAGCGCTCGACCACAAAGCCCTCTGGGGCCCAGGCCGTGACTGGTATGGTATAGCTACCGCTCTTTCGCGCGATAGAGAGGTCCACGCTCAGGGTGTCGGGCCCGGGGCTGAAGCCCGAGATGTCGGAGTTCGCGGACCTCACACCCACCCAGCCCTTGGGCAGGGGGGTCACCAGCTGAAGGCCCTCTGGCAGGCCGCGCACGGCTATCTCGATAGCGGGGAAGGTCCTGACAGCAAGGGACTTCTGGACGACGGCCCTGAACTCCACCGAATCGATGCCCGAGAAATTCACCAGGCTCTCCTTCTTGAGAAGCCTGATCCTCGAGGCGAAGTCGGAGTTCTTGCCCGTGAGCTCGATGAAGTCGGTGGTCATGTCGGCGACCCGGGCCACGGCCCTTGCGGGCCCATAGATCTCGACCTCGGGCGGGACAAAATCGAAGGAGACGAGCTCGAAGCCCGGCTCGAGGAAGCCGCGGAAGGATGGGGTGATGGGGACTGTCTTGCTCACCCGCTTCTCCATGCCCACGGCCACATCGCTGGGCTCGGCCTGGATCTCGAGGGGATCGACCCCCAGGGCGCTGCCTATCTTCTCGACCTGGACGGGAACCCTGAACACTCCCTCGCTCCTGAAACCGCTCAGGTCAAGGGCAGCCCTGATGTCGTTCTCCTGGATCTTGAAGAGGCTGTTTGACTCTCCACGCAGGGTGATGCGCACCGAGCGGGGATACTCGCTCGCGGGCACGAACTCGTCGTTCATCGAGACCGACAGGGGCACCGATATGTAGCGGTCCTCGAGGCGGTTGAGCCGGTAGAAGAAGAACAGAAGGAGGGCGGCGGCGAGGGAGAGGACCTTCGCGGGCCAGCTCGAAAGCAGGCGGGTGGCCCAGTTTCTACTCCGCAACGGGGGCCTCCTCGAGTTCGTCTGCCGTGGGTTCGGGGAACTCGAGCAGTTCCCCGAGCCTCCTGCGTATGAGGTCGAGGGTGAGGCCGTAGTAGAGCTTGGACTCGTAGGCCAGGGAGAGGGCACCCGTCTCCTCCGAGACGACGAGGACGACGGCGTCGGCCTCCTCCGAGAGGCCAAGCGCGGCTCGGTGGCGGGTGCCGAAGCTCTTGCGTATGTCCTGCTGCTCGGAGAGGGGCAGGAAGCAGCCGGCGGCGGCCACCCTCCCCTCCTGGACGATCAGGGCCCCGTCGTGCAGGGGAGTGTCGTGGCCGAAGATGGTCAGGATGAGGCTCGAGGAGAGCAGGGCGTCGAGCCTGGTGCCGGTGTCTATGATGTTCTTGAGGCCGACGTTTCGCGCGAAGACGATAAGGGCCCCCCTCCTCGAGGAGGAGAGCATCTCGGCGGCGTTGAGGGCAGCCTCTATCTGGGTTACCCGGGGCCTCGAGCCTCCACGGAACAGGCCTCCCTGGCCCAGGCGCATGAATATCTTGCGGAGCTCGGGCTGGAAGACGATCGCGAGGGCGATGATGAGGCCGGGCCCCAGGACGTTGAGGATCCATGTGACCGTCGCGAGCTGGAGGAAAAAGGCCGCGCCGTAGAAAGCGGCCAGGATGAGGGCGCCCTTGACCAGCTGGACTGCCTGGGTCCTCACGAGGAGCTCGTAGGTCTTGAAGACCAGGAAGGCGAGGAGGATGATGTCGAGGGCCGGCCTGACATAGACCGCGAAGACAGAGACGATCTCGCCCATGCTCACGGCGAGACCATTCCCTGGGGGCGGCGGCCCGAGAGGGAGGCCTCGAGGACGGCCAGGGCGTCGACGGTCTGGGCCACGTCGTGGACGCGGAAAAGCCTCGCCCCTTTGAGCCATGCCGCGCAGGCTGCGCCGAGGCTGCCCGCCAGGCGCCCCTCGACGGGTCTCCCGGTGAGGGCCTCGATGAAACGCTTGCGCGAGAGGCCCACGAGGACGGGGTAGCCAGCGGCCACGAGCTCGTCCAGGCGGGCGATGAGGGCGAGGTTGTCCTTGAGCCGCTTTCCGAAGCCGATGCCCGGATCGAGGATGATGCGGTCGCGGGCAACGCCGGCGGCCTCGGCCCTCGCGGCCGCGCCCAGGAGGAAGGAGAGGACCTCGGCGGGGCAGTCCTCGTAGAAGGGGGAGTCCTGCATGCTGCCAGGCTCGCCCTTCATGTGCATGAGGACCAGGGGGAGGCCGCTGGCGGCCGCGAGGGCGCACATCGCGCTGTCATGGCCCAGGGCGGACACGTCGTTGATGATGTCGGCGCCGGCCTCGATCGCCGCCTGGGCGACCGCGGAGTTGCGCGTGTCCACGGATATTGGTACGTCGCTCTCACGGCGTATCGC
Organism: Spirochaetaceae bacterium; assembly: GCA_025356015.1. Classification (GTDB taxonomy): domain Bacteria; phylum Spirochaetota; class Spirochaetia; order Treponematales; family Rectinemataceae; genus JANXYO01. The sequence goes on along the minus strand of JANXYO010000139.1, from coordinate 21,212 downwards.
CCTGATCACCGGAATGACCCGGGAGAGCTCCTCGTCAAGGCTCACTGCCGCCGCCCCTGGCCTGGTCGACTCGCCGCCGACATCGACTATGGCCGCCCCGGCCTCGAACATGGCGAGGGCCGCGGCGCAGGCCCGCTCGGCCTGGGAGGCCTGACCACCCTGGGCGGGCGCTGCGCCCGGGGCGGGGGCGATCCGGCTCCCCGGGTAGAAGGAGTCTGGCGTCACGTTGATGATGCCCATGACCAGGCTGCGCCCTCCCAGGCGAAGCGAGCGGCCCCGCGGCAGGGGGATCGAGGCGGCCTGGTCCCCGGACACGTTGTGCGACATTACCTGGCGCCCTCGGCGCGGAAGAGGAAGATGCGGCCGTTCCCGGCCTCGTCCTCGAACTCGGCCTCCCTCACCCGCTCCGCGATGGCGAGGCTCGTCAGGCGGGCCAGCTCGAGAAGCCTCATCCTGCTGGCCTGGGCATAGGGCTCGGCCGGGAAGCCAGCGGTCCTGAAGGATATCCGAGGCAGGCGCCGCGAGGCCAGGGCGGCGAGGTGCTCGCCGATGCCGCCCCGCACCACCCCTTCCTCGAGGACGATCACCCGCCTGTAGGGGGCGATGGCGTCCAGGAAGGCATCCTCGTCGAGGGGAGCGATGAAGCGCAGGGAGTAGACATCGGCCAAGGTCCTGCTTCCCGGCTCGGCGGCGAGGATATCGGAGGCCTCGGTCGCAAGCTGGACGAGTCCACCCATCGTCACGAGGAGGGTTTCGGCGCCGGAGCGCCTGACGAAGTTGCCCCTCCCGGGTGAGAGCTGCTCGAAGAAGGCCCCCTCTTCGGCGGGGCAGTCGGACTTCGGGTAGCGGATGACGGCGGGAAGGCCCGAGGAGAGGGCCCAGCCGAGGCAGAGGCCGAGCTCGGCGGCGCTCGCCGGGGCGAGGATCGCGAGCCCTGGGAAGGAGCGCAGAAGGGCGATGTCGTAGATGCCCTGGTGGGTCTCGCCGTCCTCCCCTACGGCCCCGGCGCGGTCGAGGGCGAAGACGACTGGAAGGCCCTGCAGGGCGACGTCGTGGAAGACCTGGTCGACCGCCCGCTGGAGGAAGGTCGAGTAGATGGCCACCACGGGCTTTAGGCCCCCGGCGGCGAGGCCGGCAGCGAAGGTGACCGCGTGCTGCTCGGCTATCCCGACATCGTAGAGTCGCTTGGGGAAGGAGGCGCGGAAGGGCTCGAGGCCGGTGCCCTTGGTCATGGCTGCGGTGACGGCGACGACCCTCTCGTCCGCGCAGGCCTCCTTCATGATCGCCTCCGAGAAGGCCTCGGTGAAGGAGGAGGCCTGACGGGGCTCGACCTCGCCGTCGGAGCAGCGCATCGGCGACAGACCGTGGTAGAGGGCGGGATCCTCCTCGGCGAGCTCGAAGCCCTTGCCCTTCCTGGTAAGGACGTGGACGACGACGGGACGCCTCAAGACCCTCACGTCCTTGAACACGTCGAGGAGGACAGGGAGGTTGTGGCCGTCGATCGGGCCGACATACTCGAATCCGAGGTCGGAGAAGAGGTTCTCCTTGTACAGCAGGGCCTTCACCGCCCGCTTGCCCCGGTACATGAGGGCGTAGAGCCAGGGGCCGACAAGGGGAATGCCGCGGACAAGCCTGTCTGTGCGCGAGCGGAAGGCCTGGTAGGGCGCCGTCGCCGAGAGCCTCGAGAGATAGCGGGAAAGGGCTCCCACGTTGGCCGATATGGACATCTTGTTGTCGTTGAGCACGACGACCAGGGGCAGGCCAAGGTGGCCGGCGTGGCTCAGGGCCTCGAAGGCCATGCCCCCGGTGAGGGCCCCGTCGCCGATGACCGCTATCACCTTTCCGCCCTCTCCCCTGCTGACCCTGGCCTGGAGGATCCCGAGGGCCGCCGAGATCGAGGTCGAGGCGTGGCCGGTGTCGAAGGAATCATGGGGGCTCTCGGATCTTTTGGGGAAGCCCGATATGCCATCGCTCCTGCGCAGCGAGGAGAAGGACTCCCTGCGGCCGGTGAGGAGCTTGTGCGTGTAGCACTGGTGGCCCACGTCCCACACGATGGAGTCGCCCGGCGAATCGAAGACGCGGTGCAGGGCAAGGGTGAGCTCGACCACGCCGAGGTTGGAGGCCAGGTGGCCCCCGTTGCGCACGACAGTGGCCACTATCCTGTCCCTGATCTCCGAGGCGAGGGCGAGCAATTCCCGCGGGCTGAGCCGCTTCAGGTCTGAGGGTGAATCGATCGAGTCGAGAATTGCCATCGGGAAGAACGATAGCACAGCATTCCCTGTTTTGCTACCGCCGGGGCTAAGGCTCCGTCCCGCCGGGGCCCTCTGAGTTTTGCCCCCGGCGGGGCTTGAGCTCCGCCGCCGGCGGGGCAGCCTACTTCGGGAGGACGAGGCTGAGGAGGGAGAAGACAGCGGCCGCGACCAGGGCCGTGAAGGGGATCGTCAGGAACCAGGCCCACACTATCCTGCGCGCCGTTATCCACCTGACGGCCGAGGCCCGCTCCACGGTGCCTACGCCCATGATCGAGCCCGCAATCACGTGGGTTGTGGACACAGGGATTCCGAAATGGGCCGTGAGGAGCATCACCACGGCCGAGGAGGTCTCGGCGCAGAAGCCCTCCATGGGCCTTATCTTCGTGATCCTCGAGCCCATGGTGCGCACGATGCGCCAGCCTCCGAACATGGTGCCGATCGCCATCGCCGAATAGCAGGAGAGGACGACCCACTCGTCGAGCCTGAACTCGGCGTTGACCCCTCCCGCGACGAGGGCGAGGGCGATGATGCCCATGGACTTCTGGGCGTCGTTCGTGCCGTGGGCGACGGCGTAGACCGAGGCCGAGAGCAGCTGGAGACGCTTGAATACCTTGTTCGCGGGCACCGGCTTGGCCTTGCGCGAGATGGCGAGGACGATGTTGGTGAAGACCACGGCGCCAAGCATACCCAACAGGGGTGCGAGGACGATGAAGAGGGCGATCTTGCCAAGACCCGCGACGATGACGGCCTTGATCCCGGCAGAGGCCACGGCCGCGCCCACGAGGCCGCCGATGAGGGCGTGGCTCGAGGAAGTGGGCAGGCCGAGGAGCCAGGTGATGATGTTCCAGATGATGGCCCCCACGAGGGCCGCGATGAGGATGGGCAGGCTGATGTACTGCACACCGATGACGCCCTTGCCGATCGTCGAGGCCACTGCCACGCCAAAGGCGAAATAGCCCACGAAGTTCGCGAGGCCGGCGAGGATCACGGCCTGGCCTGGCTTGAGGGTCTTGGTGATGACGATCGTGGCGATGGCGTTGGCCGAATCGTGGAAGCCGTTGAAGAAGTCGAAGGCGAGGGCGGCCGCGATCACGGCGATCATGAGGATCTCGGTCATGTTCCTAGGCCCTAGCCCTGCTTGATCATGACGCGGCGCAGGACCTTGCCCGCCCCGTCGATCTTGTTGAGGGTGTCCTCGAGGCCCTCGTAGATCTCCTTGGCCTTGATCACCTCGATGGGATCCTGGCCACCCTTGAAGAGGTCACCGATGCAGATCGAGAAGAGAAAATCCCCCTTGCGCTCGATCTCGCCGATGCTCTTGACCGTGGTGGTGATTGAGGACTTCTTCTCCATGCCCTTGAAGGCCTCGGCGATGCACATGGAACCGTCGACGATGAGCTCGGCGAAGTCGAGGCAGCGCGGGGGGAGCCTGGTGATCGCGTAGTTGTCGATCTTGTGGGTGAGGGCCTTCATCGCGTCGACGCAGTTGTCGACCACGCTGCCGATGAGGTGGATGTCCTCGCGGTCGAAGGGCGTGATGAAGCTCTCCTCGATCGCGTCGTTGAGCTTGGCCTCGACCTTGTCGGCGGCGCGCTCGATCTCGTTGACCGAGGCGACGGCCGCCCGGATCGTCTCCCTGGATGCGCCCTCGCCTGAATTGAGGACGTCGACCAGCTCGCGCAGCTTCTTCGCGGCCGCGATGAGGCGGGCCGCGTGGTCGTTGAAAAGATCGTAGAACTTGGTCTCCCTTGGAAAGAGGAGGTCAAGAAGATTGAAGCGCATGTGGTCTCCCTGGTTTCCAGGCCCGATTTGGCTGGGGCTTTGCAGCCGCATACTAGCCGCAAAAGTCCGAGTTCCGCAAGATATTGTTTAGAAAATGATTAGTTAACCATTCTGCAGGAGGCCATGCCCCTTGAAGTCCGAGCCGGAGCCGGGCAAGTATTGCCCATGAGCGGCAGCGAGCTTTTCGTCCTCAACCTCAGGGCCCCCCTCCTCTTCCGCGCTCCCGCTCAGGACCTTCGGAGCCCTTCCATGACCGAAGGTGAGGAGGAGCTCCTGGTCTTCGACAGCGTCCTCCTTTTCGGGCCCGACGACGATGAGGGGCCCCGCATCGCCTCGCTCCCGAGGCCAGAGTTCGAGGGAAGCTCGAAGGGCAGGGGCGAGGAATACGAGCTCCCGGCCGGGCGCTACGCCTTCATGCAGGCAAGGCCGGCCGACGAGGCCGAGCTGCTCTCCTTTCTCGAGGCCTTTGCCAGGGATGCCTGGTGGGAGGGCATCAAGCTCGAGGGCCCATTCTTCCTCAGGCGGCTCAGGGAAGATGGCAGGACGGCCGTCCAGTACCTGCGCCGCTGCAGCGACTAGGCCCTGCGCCTCGCCTGGCGCTTCCGCTTCACATCGTACATGCGCCTGTCGGCGAGGGCGATGATGTCGTCCATGCAGCGCCGCACGACGGGAGGATCTGCGCAGCTGCCCGGCCCGAGCTCCTCGATAGACGCGAGGCCCCAGCTCAGGGAGGGGCTATAGGGAAGGCCCGAGGCGGCGGCCGCGATGTCGAGCTCAACCCTCCCCATGAGGGCGGCTGCCTCCTCGCGGTCGCAGTCTGGCAGGAGGACGAGGAACTCGTCCCCGCCCAGGCGGCCGACCGTGTCAGATGAGCGGGAGTTCTTGACCAGGGCCTGGCAGACCGAGGTGATGTAGGAGTCACCCGCCGCGTGGCCGAAGCCGTCGTTCACCCGTTTCAGGTGGTCGAGATCGGCGACGCAGACGGTGAGGGGGGTCTTGTTCCGGAGGGCCAGGCCAAGCTGTTTTTCGAGGATGATGAGGGCGACGCGGCGGTTCACGGCCCCGGTGAGGGAATCCGTCGATGCGAGGATCCGCAGCTCGGCCTCGGCGCGCTTGAGGCTGGTGAGCTGGGCCACGACCCTGGCGAAGAGGACGAGGACCTCCCGCTTCGCCTCGCCGAGTTCCTGGCCAAGGCTGCCAGCCACCTCGAGCTCCCCGAGGAAGCGCCGGCCGTCCCAGAGGGGGGCCAGGGCGGTGCAGGGGCCAGGGCGGGGGAGGCCCGATTCCTCGTCCTCGCAGATCAGGGCCATGGAGCCGTCGTAGAATCCGGGGGGCCGGCGGCCTATCCCCCGGGCCGTCCTGAGACCCCTCTCGTCCCTGATCCTGCCCTTGTCATCGGTCGACCATCTGCCCACGTACCATTGGGAGTCCTTGGGATCCACGGTCTTGAGCTCGATGCGGTCGAAGCCGAAGCGCTTCCTCCCGAGCTCGACGGCGCTGCGGCAGAGCTCGAATTCGTCGGCGGAACGGGCGAGCTCGAGGGAGACCTCGTGGAGGGCCTTGAGGTCGGCCGCGAAGCCGTCCATCTCTGACCAGGACCGCATCGGCTTCTGCCCCTCCTCCTGGAGGAGGGCGACGGCAGCCTGCCCATCCCAGATCCCGACCCGGGTGCACAGGTCAAAGGCCGAGTAAAGCAGTTGGCCTTCCTGCATGCCTATGACGGCGACAGGGCGGACTCCGGGTTCAAGCCCTGCGTGGAGGTCCTTGTCCCCGGTCTTGCCACCCATGCCCTAAATGATAGTGAATATGCGCCTCGACTGAAAGCGCGCCCGCGTTATTCCAGGACGGCGTAAATCCTCCGGACACCCGAGCTCGAGGACTGCTCCTTCTGGATCCGGAAGCGGCCAAGGAGGCCGGTGCGCTCAACGTGGGGCCCTCCGCAGACTTCCTTCGAGAAGTCCCCGATCGCGTAGACCTTGACGTGCTCCTCGTACTTCTCGCCAAAGAGGGCGATGGCCCCGGAGGCGACAGCCTCGTCGAGCTTCATCATCGCCATGGATACGGGGAGGTCGCGGGCGATCTGCTCGTTGACCATGGCCTCGACGCGTTTGAGCTCCTCGGGGCTCATCGGCGCGGGGTGGGAGAAGTCGAAGCGAAGCCGCTCGGCGGTGATGTTCGAGCCCTTCTGGGCCACATGCTCGCCGAGGACGGTCTTGAGGGTCTTGTGCAGGAGGTGGGTCGCCGTGTGGTAGCGGGTGGCGATCTCGCCGTGATCGGCCAGGCCGCCCTTGAAGACCTGCTCGGAGCCGGCCCTTGAGAGTTCCTGATGCTTTTTGTAGGCTTCGTCGAACTCGGTCCTGTTGACCGTCATGCCGCTCTCGGTGGCGAGCTCCTCGGTGAGCTCGATCGGAAAGCCGTAGGTGTCGTAGAGCTTGAAGGCCAGACGGCCCGACATGATCTTCTGGGGGTTCTTGAGGAGGTTGGGAAGCATCTTCTCGAACTCGTGCTCGCCCTTCTGGAGGGTCTCGAGGAACTTGGCCTCCTCGCCTGCGAGCTCCTCCATGATCCGCGCGCGGTTCTGCACCAGCTCTGGATAGGGAGCGGCGTAGTTCTCGACGACGGCGGCGGCGATCGCGGGAAGGAATGTGCCCTCCACGCCGCCGCCCGCGGCAGCGGACACATCGATCGATTCCTCTCGGCTGCGGCCCGATGGGCCGATGCCGAGCTTTCTCCCATGCCGCACCGCCCTGCGGATGATCCGCCGCAGGACATAGCCCGCGCCGACGTTCGAGGGGGTGACGGCCCTGGGGTCGCCCAGGATGAAGGTGGCGGTGCGGGCGTGGTCGGCGACGATGCGGAAGGATTTGCCAAACTCGTCGTCAGCGGCATAAGTCTTGCCGCAGGCTGCGCCGATGGCGGCGAGGACGCCGGTGAAGGCCTCGGTGTCGTAGACGGATTTCTTGCCCTGGAGCATGGCCACGGTGCGCTCGATGCCCATGCCCGTGTCGACGCAAGGGGCGGCGAGGGGGACGTACTTGCCCTCTGCTGTCTTCTCGTACTGCATGAATACGTCGTTCCAGACCTCGAAGTACTTGCCGCAGTGGCAGCCTGGCCTGCAATCCGGCCCGTGGGGGGCCTTCCCCGTGTCGACGAACATCTCGGAGTCGGGTCCGCAGGGGCCGGTCTCGCCCGCGGGACCCCACCAGTTGTCCTCGCGGGGAAGATAGTAGATGCGCTCCTTGGGGATCCCGAGGGAGGCCCAGATGGCGGCCGAGTCTTCGTCGCGGGGAATCCCCTCCTCGCCTGCAAAGACGGTGACCGAAAGCTTGTCGACGCTGATGCCCAGATACTTGGGGTCGGTGAGGAATTCATAGGACCAGGCGAGGGCGTCCTTCTTGAAGTAGTCGCCGAGGCTCCAGTTGCCGAGCATCTCGAAGAAGGTGAGGTGGCTCGCGTCGCCCACGGCCTCGATGTCGCCCGTGCGGATGCACTTCTGGTAGTCGGTGAGGCGCTTGCCCGCGGGATGGGGCTCGCCGAGGAGATAGGGCACGAGGGGGTGCATGCCGGCTGTCGTGAAGAGGACCGTGGGGTCGTTCTCGGGTATCAGGGACTTGCCGGAGATCTCGACATGGCCCTTGGACTTAAAGAACTCGATGTATTTGCTGCGCAGCTCGTGAATCGTGATCATGGTAGGCGAGTGTAAAGAAGGCCGCCGGGCCAGTCAATCCAGTGCCCGGACTGTAGGCGGAAGGCCAGCTTACTTGGGCGGGGGCGTCTGGGGAGCCGCGGGGCCAGGGGACGCAGGAGGGCCGACGATGAAGGCGGCGGTCGCGGGCTCCAAGGCCTCCTGGTCGGGGTAGCGGCTCCTGATCTCCTCGATGCGGGCCCTGACGGCGAAGAAGGCCGAGACCACCTCGGGATCGAACTTGGTGCCCGAGAGGGATTGAATCTCCTCGTAGACCTTGTCCACGTCCCAGGCTTCCTTGTAGACCCGCTTGCAGCTCAGGGCATCGTAGACGTCGGCGACCGAGACTATCCGCCCGGCAAGGGGGATCTCCTCGCCGACCAGGCGGCGGGGATGGCCCTCCGCGTCCGTCTCGAGGGCAGTCTCGATCGGATTTTCCGCCCAGATGTCCACCATGCCCGGATAGCCCGTGCCGTCCCAGTTCTCGTGGTGGGTGAGGGCGACCTGGGCCGAGAGGACGTCGATCTCGGACTGGGGATCGTCGAAGAGCCTCGCGCCAAAGCAGGTGTGGGCCTGCATGACCTTGTACTCCTCGGGAGTGAAGCGCGCGGGCTTCTTGAGGATGAGGTCTGAGATGGCGACCTTGCCCACATCGTGGAGGAGGGCGGCCATCTTGAGGGCGTCCTTGGCCTTCTCCCTCTCCTTGTCCTGGATCCCGCGGTTGAAGGCCCAGCGCTCGTAGATCTCGGCGGCGTAGCCCGCGACCCGGTTGACGTGGGCCCCCGTCTCCTTGGGGTCGCGGAGCTCGGCCATCTTGTTCATGCGCAGGATCATGGCCCGGGTCATGTAGGCGCGCTGGAGGGCATTCGTGGCGCTTGCCGCGAAATGGCCCACGAGGTTCTCGTCGTCGGCGGTGAAGGGCATCGCCCTCCCCTCCTCGTCCAGGGCGTTGATGACCTGGATGACGCCGAGCAGATTGCCCGCGCTCGTCACCAGAGGGACGGCCAGCATGGACATGGATATGTACTCATTGGCCTTGTCGAAGGAGGGATTGTACTTGTAGGGTCTGTCGGCGGGGATGGCGTAGGCGTCGTCGATCCGCAGGACCGTCTTGTGCATGGCCGAGTAGGAGGCAATGCGCGACTCATCGATCGGGATGTGCTGGTTGCTATATGGAAGCTTCTGGCCCGGAGGGAGCCTGCGCTCGAGGGTGGCGTTCTGGCTGTACTTGAAGACGAGGTTGTCGCCTTCTTTCACGTAGATCGTGCCCGCGTCGGCGTTCACGACCCGCCTTGCCTCGAGGAGGATCCGCTCGAGGAGAATGTCGGCGTCCTGGATCCTGCCGAGCTCGACATCGATCTTGAAGACGATGTCCTGGATGTCCCTTCGTTTCATTGCCATCATTCCACCGCTACCATTGTCGGCATGGCGCGCTTGAATGATAAGCGAGGGAATCGGGATTGCAGGACGGCGGCTGGGGCCTTCATATCGATTCGAAGATCCCTAGTTCCCGGTTCTTGCGGACCTTGTCCCATTCGAAGACCCGGCCGTTCATTACGATGTAGGTCCCGGGAGGCAGGATCTGGACTGCGGCGAAGGCTGTCCCGAAATTGAACAGGGCGTCCGAGCCCTGGATCTTGTAGGGGATCATCGCCCCGGTGAGCACCACGGTCTTCCCCAGGGCCGCCGAGCCGATGAGCCGGGCTGTTTCCGACATGGTATCGGTGCCGTGGGTGATGATGATCCTCTTCTCGGGTGAGGTCCTGCAGGAGTCAAGGACGCTGATGCGGTTTCCATCCTGCATCTGGAGGCTGTCGATCAGCTGGTTTAGCTCCACCTCGACCCGCAGGGTCACCCTGGTAAGCAGTAGTATCTCGGGCAGGTGGCTGTCCTTGAAGGTGAGTTCGCCCCTGATCTCGTCGTAGTGCTTGTCGAAGGTCCCGCCTGTTACTATCACGCGGATCGCGCTTGTATCCATGTCCACCAGTATGCCCGCGGCCGGGCAGAGTGACAAGCCGGAGCGTCCCGCCCGATAGGGGATTGACCACAAGGCCTAAAAAGCTACAATAGCGCCCTCACGAGGCTAGACAGAAAATTGCATGGGTTTGTGGGTTTCTTCAATCAAACGTCACGATATGCGGGTTTATTTTGTTATGTCCACGTTAATTGAAACCAAGTGAGGAGCGAATCCCTCGAATGCACACTAAGCTTTGCCAAAGTTGCCTGACCTTGATCTTCGCTGCCATGATCGCCCTGGGCATTACTTCCTGCTCCGCGACAGGCTACCATCCCGACCTCGACAAGGAAGTCATCAGGCTCGCCTCACTCGACGAGAGCGATTTCCCGAGCGTCATCCAGAACCTCGACAGGGACGACCTGATCGCTTCCTATTACCGCGACGGCGCGACCAGGAAGGCCACGGTGGACTTCTTTGTGTCCCTCGCCGGCTCCCAGGAGGTGGCCCAGGCCATCCTCGAGAACGCCGATCGCTGCGCCGTGCCGACCTCCATCGCCTTCGCCCTCGCCTACGAGGAGAGCCGCTTCCAGATCAACGCTGTGAACCGCAATGGCGACTCGGTGGACCGCGGTCTCTTCCAGCTCAACTCACGCTCCTTCCCCGACGTCAAGCTGTCAGAGTTCTTCGACCCCAAGCTCAACGCCAGGCTCGGCCTCTCCCACTTCCAGTGGAACCTTCAAGCGGCGGGGAACGAGGTCTCGGCCCTAGCCATGTACAACGCGGGCAACGGCTCGGTCTCAAGCGGGCGCACGCCCCAGCGCACCCTCAACTATGTCTACCGCATCCTCAAGTACGAGGAGAACATCAAGGCCCTCTTCGCCGCCAAGGTGATAGCGGGTCCCCGCCTGCGCGAGGCAGCCCTGAACCGCGAGAGGTTCAGCTTCGCGGGCTTCGGCCTCAAGACCCAGTAGGGAGCCTGGCCCGCCCCCACGTAAGGGGCACGCGGCCGCTGGGGCGCCTTGGCGGCGCGGGTTCAGCCTTAGCGGCGCAGGTTCCAGGCGAGGCTCGAGAAGCGCTCGGAGGCGATGATCCGGCCCTCGGCGAGCTCGCTCCCCGAAAGCTCCCCCTCCTCAAGCTCATCCCCACTCCCCGCAAGCACCGCCGCAAAACCCGAGGCGAGGGCAGAGCGCGCCTCCTCAAAGCCCACGGGTCTCCCGAGGAGGTCCCGAAGGGAGACGACCCTCGCCTTGGCGTCCTCGATGAGCCTCCCCTTCAGCTTCTCGGCAGGGACCTTGAGCAGGGAGAACATCAGGTCGAGGTCGAGGTCGAGGAGGACGGTCCCGTGCTGGAGGAGGCAGCCCTGCTTCCGCGTCTGCGCGTTGCCCGATACCTTCCTGCCACCTGAAGTTATGTCGTTGATGGGGGAGAAGGCGGACTCGATCCCCAGGCGGGCGAGACCGAGCACGAGGGCTCCGCAGATGCCGCGGTAGGACTCGAGGATGTCGTCGCAGGCGAGGCCGCGCCCCGCCGGAAGGACTATCGAGTAGGTGATCTCGGCCTGGTGGAAGACGGCTCCGCCTCCGGTGATCCTGCGCACGGCATCGATGCCCCTGTGCCTGCAGGCCCCGAGGTCGACCTCCTCCTGCATCGACTGGAAGTAGCCGACGGTGATGCAGGAGGGCTTCCAGCCGTAGAACCTCAATGATGGCGGGGACTCGCCGCGGGAGACCGAGAGCAGGACAGCCTCGTCTATGCCCATGTTGAGGGCGCCGGCCGAGGGCCCCGTATCAAGGAGCCTGATTCTCATCGATCGCCCTCCGCAGGGCCTCTGCTATGTCGGCAGCCCCGGCCCCGAAGATCACGAGGCCGGGCCTCGAGAAGGCCGCAGCCGCCGCGGCGGGCAGGGCCGCGAGGCCCGTGCCGGAGAGCGAGGCCTCGGCCTCCTCAAAAGCATCCTCGGGGTGGGCGAAGAAGTCCCCCCCCACCCTCACCTCGAGGGCCCTGGCCTGCTCGACCTCGATCCTCACCCTGATGAGCTTGCCCGCGGCCACCTTGTGGTCCTTCCGCAGGGTCATTTGACGTGGGAGACGAAGGCCTCGCGTGCGTGGTAGCTCGTGCGGGCCAGGGGGGCCGAGACGACGGACTCGAAGCCCTTGGAGCGGGCGACCTCGGCGTAGGCCTCGAAGGCCTCGGGAGTCAGGTACTCCACCACGGGAAGCTGCTCGGCAGTGGGCTGGAGGTACTGGCCGAGGACCAGGGCCTTGCAGCCAACGCCGACCAGGGCATCCATCGCGGCATGCACCTCGCTCTCTGTCTCGCCCAGGCCGAGCATGAGGCTCGACTTCACGAGGGAGCCGCCCCCGCGCGCGACCCTGTGCTCGGCGGCGAGGCGGAGGGTGTGGAGGCTCGCCGCCCAGGAGGCGCGGACATCCCGTATGCCCTGGAGACGCTCGACGACTTCCAGGTTGTGGGCGATCACGTCGGGACCTGCCTTGAGCAGGGGAGAGATCTCCCCCTCGCGGTAGTCGGGGATGAGGACCTCGATGCCCACGCCGGGATTGCGCGCCTTGACCTCGCGGATGCAGGCCGCGAAATGGGCGGCGCCGCGGTCGGGGAGGTCGTCGCGGTCGACGCTCGTGATGACGACGTACTTGAGCTCGAGCTCGGCGACGGCCTCGGCGAGCTCGGTGGGCTCCTTGGGGTTGACAGCGTCGCCCTTGCGGGAGCGGGTGCAGGCGCAGAAGCGGCAATTGCGGGTGCAGGTCGCCCCGAGGACCATGAAGGTCGCGGTGGCCTCGCCCCAGCACTCGGCCTTGTTCGGGCAGCGGGCGGCGTCGCAGACCGTGGTGAGGCCCCGGCGCTCGAGGAGTTCGGTCATCTTGAGCCAGTTCTCCCCCGAGGGGACCTTGATCTTGAGCCAGTCGGGCTTGCGGCCCGCGGCGACGGGAGGGCCGCCGCTCATCGTCGCGCCCTGGCTGTGCTGCCCGATGCGTCGGACGAGGAGCTCCGCGTGGCGCTCTTGGGTCTTGCCTCGATGGAGCGGCTTTTCACCGCCGTCTTCCCGGGCGCGGAGGCAATGGCCTCGGCCCTCGCCTCCACCCGTGCCGGGGCGAGGAGGCCGGTGGCGATGAGCCTGGCGGCGGCATGGAGCCCCGAGGACTCGTCGCCGCCGAGGACGGCGATCCTGAAGATCGCCGCCTCCATGAGGGCGTAGAACGCATCGGCGGCGGCCTTGACCGGCACCTTCGCGAATTCGCCGGACTTCTGACCTTCTATGATCAATCCAGCAATGATGTGTCGCATGCGTATCGTCCTTCGGCGAACCCTCTCTCCGGGGTCGCCTCCCGAGGTCCGGAGGTGCTCAAGGTAGTCGAGTATGACCGCGAGGAGCTGCCGGTTGCGGGCGCAGCCGTCGAATATGATGGCAAGGGTGGCACAGAGCTTGTCGACGTGGTTCCGCGCGGGATCGGCAACGATCTTCCTGATCTCGGTCTCGAGCTTCTCGCCAAAGAGCTTGATGCTGAAGGTGAAGATCTCGCGCTTGTTCTTGAAATAGAGGTAGAGGATGGTCCGGGTGATGCCGCAGCGCTCCGCTATCTTCTGGAAGGTCGTGTCCTCGTAGCCCTCGTCGACGAAGACCTCGAGGGCCTTTTCCAGGATCTCGCGTTTGCGCTTCTCGTGCTCAACAGTGATTGACACCTTCACCACCTCCGTCGAGATGTTAGTATAGCCACTTTTGCCTCCTTGGGTAAGTAAGGAGGGCGGGACTTGAGGGCGGCCGTGCTTGTGCCTGCCCCGGCTCTGGGCTACTATCCAGTTTGAGGCGGCCCTGGAAGGGGTCCAAAGGCGAGAGGGGGATCGATGCACGGTGTTGACAGGGCGCTCATCATCAGGCTGACAGCCCTCGAGGGACCTGGACCGCTCGAGGCGCGGCCCGGCGACCGCAGGATGGAATTCCACGTGTCCCGCGAGGCCAGGGACTTCCTCGCCCTCGACGAGGCCCTCTTCACCACCACCGGCAACATCATCCTCCCGGATTTCCACGCCTCCCGCGCCCTCGCCAGGCGGATCAACGAGAGGGTCGACGCCTCGATCCTGCCCGAGCGGACGGTCAGGGCGGGCCGGCTCAACGCGATGGCCCTCATCGACGAGATCCTCCACGACGTCGCCCGCCTCTACCGGGAAAAGGCCGAGCCGGGGGCCTTCGCCCAGGTCCTCGCCGACCTGGACAAGGAGCTTGGCACGGCCGCCACCGAGCAGCTCCTCCTCATCTTTGTGCAGCGCTTTCCGCCTATCGAGGTCTACCGCGGCGAGGCCTCGGCCCAGGACTGGCTCGCAGGCCTGCCTGCGGTCGCGCTCGCGGGCGGGGGCCAGGAGACGGCGTCCTTAAGGCACGAGCAGGCCCTCGAGGAGCTCCTCCTCCTGCGGCTCGCGAACGAGAACCCGGCCTTCGGACCCTTCAAGTTCCTCTTCGACGAGACCCTCCTCGACGGCGCCCCGGAGTCGGTCGCCGCCGACTACGCCGCATCGATACCCATCATCGAGCGGCGCTTCGCCCTGCTGCCGAGCTTTGGCCCCGACAGCCAGGACCTCGTGACGATGCTCCGGAGCCCCGCCCTGGCCGCCCCCTATTCCCTGCCCGGCCAGCTCGACTACATCCGCTCCCGCTGGGGCCTCCTGCTGGGTGACAAGCTCCTGCGCCTCCTGGGTGGCCTCGACCTGATCAGGGAGGAGGAGAAGCCCCGCTTCCCCGGCCCGGGGCCCACCAGGGCCTATGTCTACTCGGGGATGGAGCACGAGTACGAGAGATTCAGCGCCGACCGCGACTGGATGCCAAACGTCGTCATGATGGCGAAGTCGAGCCTGGTCTGGCTCCATCAGCTTTCGGTCCAGCACGGCCGCGAGCTGAGGACCCTAGACGCGATACCAGACGAGGAGCTCGACAGCCTCGCGTCCAGGGGCTTCAACGCCCTCTGGCTCATCGGGCTCTGGGAGCGCAGCGGGGCGAGCGCCGAGATCAAGCGGCGCTGCGGCAACCCCGAGGCGGCGGCGAGCGCCTACTCCCTCTTCGACTACGAGATAGCCGGGGAGCTCGGCGGCTGGCCGGCACTCGAGCGTCTTCGCGAGCGCTGCGGCTGGCGAGGCATAAGGCTCGCGGCCGACATGGTACCCAACCACACCGGCATCGACTCTTCATGGGTGCGAGAGAGGCCTGGCCTCTTTGTCCAGTCGGACCGCTGCCCCTACCCCGGCTACAGCTTCAACGGCGGCGACCTCTCCGGAGACCCGCGCATCGGCCTGTGGATAGAAGACCACTACTACGACCGCAGCGACGCCGCAGTCGTCTTCAAGCGCCTCGACCGCTCCACGGGAGCCGTGTCCTACATCTACCACGGCAACGACGGCACGGGTCTGCCCTGGAGCGACACCGCCCAGATCGACTTCCTCAAGGCTGAGTCGCGGGAGGCGGTCAAGGAGAGGATCCTCCACGTCGCGCGCAACTTCCCCATCATCCGCTTCGACGCCGCGATGATCCTCGCGCGCAAGCACTTCCGCCGGCTCTGGTACCCCGAGCCGGGCTCAGGCGGGGACGTCCCCTCGCGCGCCGAGGCCGCCCTACCCCGCGATGCCTTCGACGCTGCCATGCCCGAGGAGTTCTGGAGGGAGGTGGTCGACCTCTGCGCCAAGGAGGCCCCCGACACACTCCTCCTCGCCGAGGCCTTCTGGATGATGGAGGGCTACTTTGTCCGAACCCTGGGGATGCACCGGGTCTACAACTCGGCCTTCATGAACATGCTCAAGCGGGAGGAGAACTCGAAGTACCGGGATACGATCAAGAACACCCAGGACTTCGACAAGGACATCCTCAAGCGCTTCGTCAACTTCATGAACAACCCAGACGAGGAGACCGCCGTCGCCCAGTTCGGCAAGGGCGACAAGTACTTCGGGGTCTGCACCATGATGGCGACCATGCCCGGCCTGCCCATGTTCGGCCACGGACAGCTTGAGGGCTTCGAAGAGAAATACGGGATGGAATACCGCCGCGCCTACCGCGACGAGAAGCCAGACCGGGCACTCGTCGAGCGGCACGAGCACGAGATCTTCCCACTCCTGAAGCGCCGCCGCCTCTTCGCCGAGGTCAAGGAATTCCTCCTGTACGACCTGGTCGGCCCCGGCGGCTCGGTGAACGAGAATGTCTTCGCCTACTCAAACGCCCAGGGGGGCGAGCACGCCCTCGTGGTCTACAACAACGCCTACGCCAGGGCCGAGGGCAGGATCAGGGTGTCATGCTCCTTCGCCGAGAAGACCGAGGGCGCCAAGCATTCCAGGCGCAGGAGCCTCGCGAGCGCCTTTGGCCTGCGCGACGCCGACAAGGGTGGGCGGGAGCCTGCCCCGGGGAACGAATGCTTTGTCGCGATGCGCGAACAGCGCTCAGGGCTCTGGTACCTCCGCCGCTCGCGGGAGATAGCCGAGGAGGGCCTCTCCATAATCCTGGAGGGCTACCAGAGCCAGGTCTTCCTCGACATCTTCGAGATCGCCGACGACGCTCGCGGGCTCTACCGCGCCGTCTACGATGGCCTCGGCGGCTCCGGTACGGGCGACCTCGCGGCCGCGATCCAGGACGTCGCCCTCAAGGAGCTCTACGCCGCCCTCGCCGACTTCCTCTCCCCTGGCTTCCTGCGCGCCTTTGGCAGGAGGATCCGCCCATCGGAGGCCGCGGAACGGCCCAACGCGTACGGCACTGAGCCGGCAGGCGCGGCTCCCTCCCTTGCGGGTCCCGCGGCCGAAGCCGAGGCCGCAGCCGAGCCAGCGGCCGAGTCTGAGGGCGGGAGCGAAGTCCTCGCGGCGGCGGCCCTGGAATTCTACCGCGTTGTGCGCTCCATCCTGAGGGTGGAGGCTGCCGAGGAGGGCCTGCCCGGCGACCCGGCCCCGGCCGACAAGAAGACGGCCCCCGCGGCCCAGGCTCTCATCCTCGCCAAGCGCGACAAGGCCGTGGTCAGGGCTGCTGCCGACCGTTTCCTCGCGGGTTTCGCCAGCCTTGAGGGGCTTGGCGGCCCAGGCATAGTAGCCTCCCAGCTCGCCCTTCCCGGCATGGCCGAGCTCGCCCTCTGCTACCTGGTCCTCGATGGCCTTCGAGCCCTGGTCGGAGCGAAAAAAGCCGGAGAGGAATCCCGCCGCCTGGCCGAGAAGCTCTACCTCGAGCGCAAGCTCAGGGAAGCCCTGCGCGAGGCCGGGATCGCGGGGGACGAGGCCTACCGCGGGGTCCACCTCGCCAGGATCCTCCTCTCATGGACGGGCGTCCCGGCCCAGGGCTCCGGCAAGCCTGCCGAGCTGGCCGCCAGGGGCCTCGAGGACGAGGACCTGCGCTCCATCCTCGGCGTGAACCTCTTCGACGGGGTCACCTGGTTCAACAAGGAAAGGTTCGAGGAGACAGTGCGCATCGGCGCCCTCATGGCCGCGATCACGGCAGCCTGGCCCAAGACCGCGGCCAGGTCCAAGACCAAGGCAGAGAAACCCCTCGAGCAGGCCGAAGCGATGGCGCGATACTTCCTCGATGCCGCGGAAAGATCGGGCTACCGCCTGGACGAGCTCATCGAGGGCATCGGGAGCCAGGTGAAGGGAAAGAAGCGCTAAATGGATTTTACAGCTATTGACTGGAAGACCCTCGACGAGAATCCCTGGAAGCTCATCGGGGACGACTGGATGCTCATCACCGCGGGAAGCCTGGGCTCATGGAACACCATGACTGCGTCCTGGGGCGGCTTCGGCCAGCTCTGGAACATGGACGTCGTCTTCGTCTTCGTGAGGCCCACGAGGCACAGCTTCGGCTTCATGGAGAAGGCCGAGGGCTTCACCCTCTCATTCTTCCACGAGGAGGACCGCAGGATCCTGCAGATATGCGGTTCCACCAGCGGAGCCGACACCGACAAGGCCAAGGCCGCGGGTATCGGCGCACGGCCCTTCGGGAAAGCCCCGGCCAGGGTCTCCTTCGACGAGGCAAGGCTTGTCCTCTCCTGCAGGAAGGTCCATGCCCAGGACATCGATCCTGGGTGCTTCGTGGATCCGGGGCTCACGAAGCACTACCCCGCGAAGGACTGGCACAGGCTCTATGTCGGGGCCATCGAAGAGGCGTGGAAGCGGGAAGCTTGAGCCCCATCCAGCAAGACCCGGGAAGTGAGATCGAGGACTTTGTCCGGGCACGGCTCGGGCAGAGGGAGGCGCATTTTGTCTTCCCCAGCCAGGCCGCCGCCGACAGCTGGGCCCGCTCGGTCCCGCGCCGCTTTGGCCTCAAGGCGGTCGAGACGGGCCGCTTCGTCTCCTGGGACCGCTTCAAGGAGCTCCTCCTCTCCAGGCAAAAGAGCGAGCGCCCGGCCGAGCGTCTCTCGCGGACCCTCTGGGCCGCGGGGATAGTCGCCCGCCAGGCGAAGCAGCCCTTCCTGTCCCGGATCCTCGGTCCGGGCAAGCCCTCGAGCGCCTTCGTCTCATGGCTCTCCCGCCTCCCGCCCGCCCTTCCCCTCCTGGCCCTCGCGGCGCGCTCAGCCCCTGCCGATGATGGCCTCGCGGACCTCGCCATCCTCCATGGCGAGTACGCCCGCTTCCTCGCTGACAAGGGCCTATACGAACCCGCCTGGGAAAAGCTCCCCGTTCCCGAGGTGGACGAGCGCTGGTACATCATCGCGAGCCCCCTCATCGAGGACTTCGATACCTATGCCGAGCTCCTCGCCGCCGCGGCACCGGCAGTCGAGCTCGTCCCCCTCCCCGGGGCGCGGCCTGCGAGGCTGTACCGCTTCCCCAATGCCTTCGAGGAGCTTCGCTGGGTCTTCCTCAAGGTCGCGGCCCTCCTCGATTCGGGCACCAGGCCCGAGGACATCGCAGTGACCATACCGGGCCTCGACCAGTCCGCCCCCCAGGTCGGCAGGGCGGCCTGGCTGGCCGGCGTGCCGGTGGCGATCCGCGAGGGGGAGTTCCTCTCCGCCTCGCCCTATGCCAGGGTCCTCGCGGCGATCGCCAAGGCCGTCTCCTCGGGCTTCGCCTTCGAGGAGACCAAGGCCCTCCTTCTTGATCGTTTCGCGGCCTGGAAGCCCGGCGCGGCCAAGGCAGCCCGGGACCTGGTCGGCTTTGGCATCGAGTACCACGCCTACGCGCCCTATGTCGAGAAGGGAAAGAGGATCGACATCTGGGAGGAGAGCTTCGCCCTCTGCGGCGGCCCGGCGAACCTGCCCCTACGCGACTTCTACCGGAGGCTCAAGCGCGATCTTCGCAGGATCGCCGAGGCCCCGCATTTTTCGGCCCTGAGGGAGGCGATCCTCGCCTTTAGGTCCTCCTGGCTCGATGAGTCGCTCTGGCCCGAGGAGGAGAGGCGCCGCGTCGAAAGGATCATGGCCGAGCTCGCCGACCTGGCCATGACCGAGAAGGAACTCGGCGCCCAGGGCTCACTCCCCGAGCCCCTCGATCTCTTCCTCAGGGTCCTGGGCGAGTTGCGCTATGTCCCCCGCGGCGAGGGCCGATCCGTATCGGTGTACCCCTACCGGGTCTCGGCCCTCCTCGCGGTCGAGCAGCACTTTGTCCTCGGCTGCTCGCAGAACGCGACCAGGGTGAGCTACGCCCCCATACCCTTCCTCCGCGAGGACCAGAAGGATGAGCTGGGACGAAAGGACCGCGAGGCGACGGCCGACTTCGCCACCGCCTACGCCCACGACGGCAGGAGCATCTTCAGCTACGCCGAGGAGGGCTTCGATGGCTGGTCGGCTCCCGCCCCCTTCTTCCTCGCCCCCGGAGCCCCCCCGGTGGCCGAGAGCGAGGACTACGAGGCCCTGCGCGAGGGAGACCCGCTCAGGGCCGAGGCGGCAGCCTTCCGCGGCGAGGCCGCCCTGCCCCGGAGGCTCCTTGGCATGCAAAAGAGGGCGGCAGCCCACGCGGCGGTCAGCCTGGGCCCGAAGGGCGTCGACTACGGGGCCGCGGGGACCCTGGCCGGGCCCGGGGCCCGGGAGCTCGTGCTTTCAAGGCGAAGGCTTCCCGACGGCCGCCTGCGCCTCCCCGCCACCCAGCTCGAGGAATACCTCTCCTGTCCCTTCGCATGGCTCCTGTCGAGGGGGCTGCGCCTCGAGGAGGAGCCGGGCGGGGTCGGCTTCTTCGACGCAAGGCTCGCCGGGGAGATGGCCCACGCCGCGATACGAAGGCTCTTCGCCGCGATAGGCGACACAGGGCCCTTCGAGACGGCCCGCCTGCCGGCCTACCGGGGCCTCGTCGGCCCGGCCATCGCCTCGGTCCTGCCCGTCTTCGCCCGCGAGAAGGGGCCCTTCCTCGTCCCCATGTTCTCGGCCTACGCTCCCCTCCTCGAGGACAGGCTCAATCGCCTCGTGGAGGCCGAGACCTGGATGGAGGGCTGGGAGGCCGGAGAGTTCGAGGCCAAGCTCCAGAAGGACTACCCCGAGCTGGGCCTCGTCCTCGAGGGCAGGACCGACCGCCTCGCGAGCTCGGGCGGGAGCTGGGCCATCATCGACTTCAAGAAGAAAGCCCTTCCGCGCAAGGCCGAGCTCATCGTCGCGCCCGCGGACCCGGCCGGGGAACCAGACGCAGGGAGCCTTGCGAAGCTCCAGATCGCCGCCTACGTAGCCCTCTGCGAGGCCACGCGCGGTAAGGTCGTCAGGGCCGCGTACTGGTCGATCGAGGAGGCGAAGCGCCTTGTCGTCCTCGGGCCCGGAGGCCTGCGGGCAGAATCTGGCTACGAGGGGGAACTCGCCGCCCTCGACCAGGCCATCGCTTATATCGCCGCCGGGCTTGCTGCGGGCGACTTCAGCCTGGCCTCGGGCGACTCCCTCGCCTGCGAATCCTGCAACTGGGCCGCGGTCTGCCGCTGCCGCTACGCGACGGAGTGAGGCCAATGGAAACACGGGACATCTTCGCCGCCCTCGATGGCGACCAGCTCGCGGCGGTCCGCCTCGCTTTGAACGGCACGGTGTCGGCCGGGGCTGGCTCGGGCAAGACCACCGTCCTCGCCGCCCGCTACCTCCGCCTGGTCCTCGAGGAGGGGGCCGAGGTCGGCTCCATACTCTGCCTCACCTTCACGAGGAAGGCCGCGGCCGAGATGCGCTCGCGCATCTACCGCGAGCTGCTTGCCAGCTCCGATCCGCGCGCGCGGCCCCAGGTCGAGCGCTTCGCCGAGGCCCAGATCTCCACCATCGACGCCTTCTGCTCCCTGGTCTTGAGGAGCGCCGCCCAGGACTACGGCTATCCCCCCGACTTCTCGGTCGACGACAAGGCGGCCCGCTCCCTGTCCGAGACCGAGGCCCTCGCCTTCCTCCTCGAGAGGCGCGAGGATCCTGATCTCGCCGAGATCTTCGCACGGCTCGGCTTCGAGCGCGCCTGGAAGGAGCTCTTCGCCGATGTCGCCTATCGCCTCTGCTCCCCCGAGCGCGGGACGGCCTCGGATTTCGCCGCCATGGGCAGGAAGGCCCGCGAACTCATCGCGGCCGAGCTCGCCACGGCCCTCGGGGCAGTGGCGGGCGAGCTCGCCTCGGCCGCGGCCCTCGCG
>JANXYO010000134.1 GCA_025356015.1 Spirochaetaceae bacterium | reverse complement strand
CGAGGCTGACCGTCAGCCTCGAGCCCTTCTCGCTCTGGAAGCGGAAGGCCGTGAACCAGGGCCGGGAGGCGACGGGGACGCCGTTGACGACCAGGTCGAAGCGCAGGTAATCGGCGAGAGGGGTGTCGCCTCGGGCTCGGTAGCGCGCGAGGGAGGCGCACATCGCGTCGACGACGCCCGACTCGGGGGTCAGGATGGGCTCGATGGCCGAGGCCGGCCTCGCTCCCGCTGGACCGGCCCTCGCCATGCTTCCATCGACCAAGAGCAGGACAAGCCCAAGCCGGCTCTCGGTGGGGCGGCCAAAGGCCCTTGACGGCAGGGGGATCCCCGCTTCCTCGTCGAAGGCCTCGAGGCCCTGGACAATGAGCCTCGAGCCCGCCCCGACGAAGAGGCTGGACCCGTCGGAGGCGAGGAAGGATACCTCCGACCTCCATTTCCAGCTGCCGATGATCGCTCCCGTCCTGGTCGACAGCTTGGATCCCCCACCCGATCGCAGGGCAAGGACGGCGAAATCCGGCCCGAGCACCGGGCAGACCTCGGGATCGAAGGGACCGGGGTTCTCCGACAGCCTGTGCCCGTCAAGAAGGGCGAAAAAAGCGGATCTGCCCTTCTCATCGATCACGGCGGCGATGCCAGAGCCAGCCGAGGCCGAGACTGCGGGCGCCGAGAGCTGGGCCTTCCAGGCCAGGCCCCCCTCCTTCTCGGCATGGGCGACCAGCTCCCAGCCCACGGCGGCGACCACGAAACCCGGCGCATAGGCGAGGCTGGCCGCCGTGCCCGGCAGGCTCGCGCTCCAGGATTCGGTCCCATCCCTCGCCGAGATGGCTGCTATTCTTCCGTCCTCAGAGGCCGATGCGAAGCGGCCCTCGGGCAGGGCGACGAGCCGGTACGAGGGCACGCCCGAACGGCGCCACAGCTCGGCAGGGCCCGAGCCGTCAGGGGGGAAGCCGAAGGCGCGAAGGGAGCCATCGGCGCAGGACACGATGGCCGAATCCCCGACCACCACGAGGGCAAGGGCAGGGGCAGGGAGGGGAACCGAGAAACGCGTCTGGCCCGAGGCGTCGAAGGCCACGAGCCGCTCTCCCGCCTGGCTGCCGCCGCCGCGCAGGGCCACGAGGCTCAGGGCTCCATCCTGGATCGAGACCGGGCCCGCGCGTGGAATGAAGCGACCATTCGGCGTGAAGCCCGAGAGGCCGTCGATCCGGACAGCCTGGGTCGAGATCCTTCCCGAGCTCTCATAGGCCTCGCGCGGATCGGGAGGAGGGGGGAGCTTCTGCTCGGCCTGCGATGGGGCCGTGCTCTTGGCAGGCGCCGAGCCCAGGCCGCAGGAGCCAAGGGCCACGAGGGCTACCAGCAGTGGGATTGCGCAGAGCCGCGCTGTCACGGCTTCCATCCTTCGAGGAGCCTGGTCTCGGCTTCGGCATAGTCGTGGCTGCTTCCACCAGGCTCGCGGGGCATGGCGGCGAGGACGAAATCTCCGCCATCATCAAGGGGAAGGGCGCTGAGGATCGCCTGCCTGTAGAGGGCGAACAGGGCAAGAGGCCCTCCGGCGGCCTTGGGATCGAGGGCCGCAGCCTTCGCGAATGCGGCGGCGTAGGCCGGGCCCGATATCTCCACGGGAACTGGCAGGTAGACTGAGGCGCCTGAGTCGGCGCTCGCCTTCATGACAATCGCCAGCCTCCGTCCAAGCTCCCCCTCAGGTAGGGTGATTTCCACAGCCTCGATCCCCACGGCGCTGGCCTTGGCCCCGAGGGCCTTTGCGGCTGCCTTGAGGAGCCTGGGCTCCCTTGCGAGACTGCTACGCGTGATCTCGTCGGCGGCATGGTAGAGCCTGGCGATCCTCGTCCTTGCGTCCCCGGCTAGCCTCGCGTATCTCTCCTCGCCCAGGGCCAGGCCAGCCAGGTCAGGGCGCTCGAGAAGGAGGAGGGCCGGCTCCTCGGAGCCTTCGCCCACCGGGCCGATACCTCCTCCGGGAGGGGAGAAGAGCCTGGCGGCGAGGCGATTGAGCTCGAGGACCTGGGACTCGAGCTTCCCGGGGGCTGGCTCGTCCTTGGCTCCTCCTGTCTCGGTCTTGAGGGGGCCGGCTTCCGCGGGGAGGAGGGGCGCGGCGATGGCGGCGAAGCGCGCAAGGGAAGAGGGCGGGACAAAGGCTCCGCGCTGGAGGGTCGATCTCCCCACAGCGGGTAGGGCGTTGAAGATCGAAGCCAGCCTCCGGACCGAGGCCGCCGCGGCGGCCTCGAGGGCGTCCCCCCGTTCCAGCGCCGTGAGGAGGGACAAGAAGCGCGAGGGCAGAAGCTCGAGGAGGGCGGCGATGGCCTTGCCCAGGCTGTCGGCCTTGTGGAGCGCAGAGAGCGGGAGCTCGGCGGGGAAGGCGGCCATGGGCATGGCCGCGATGAGGGAGTGGTAGGCGCCGAGGGCGGCCTCAAGACGGTCGAGGACTTCCCTGGAGGAAGGAAGGAGGGTCTCGATGTCTGCCCTGGATGAGGCGAGCCGCTCGGCGAGCTCAGGACTTGTCCTGCGCGCCAGGGCGGCTAGCCAAAGGGCCCGTCCAGGCCTTCCTGCCTTCTTGAGCGCCGTTCCCAGCTCGATCGCCTCGGGAAAGAGGCGCGAGAGCGAGGCGCTTGGCTTGAGCAGCCTCTCTATCCCGGAGGAGGCCTTCTCGGACGCGAAGGCAGGCTCGATGATGGCCTCGAGCCTTGCGGCCGCGGCCTCCCTCGAGACGAAGGTCTCCTTTCCTCCCTTGATCTCTCCCGTCCAGGTGGAGGCGGCGAGGCTCTCGGCCAGGGACAGTGCCCGGGCGCGGGAGCTCGCGAAGGCCTCGGCCGCGAGGGAGCCCTTGAGGCTCCCGTCTGGAAGTGCCCAGTTCTCGCCGTTCCTCGAGGCCGCATCTAGGACGTAGGCCTGGAGGGCGAGGGCCTCCTCCTTGAGGATCCTTTCCCTGAGCTCGGCCCGGTTCTTCGCCAGGGCCGAGGCCGACGCGTCCATGGCGGAGACCAGTGCCGCTGCCCTTGCCCCCGGACCCGCGCCGAGCAAGGCGGCGAAGTCCTGGGCGGAAAGGAATAGGGGAGGGACGCAGAGGACGAGGAGGGCGATCGCGAACCTGGCCGCTCGACGCATGACGGTGGCCCTTACTCTGCTGCCTGGTCGGCACCGATGTCAGGCATCGCGCGGTCGGTTCCGCCGGGCCTCCGCCTGCCCGCGAAATCCGTGGCGTACCTGTCGTCGAGGGGCAAGGCGGCGCCGACGCAAGCCGAGGCCGGGCTAAGCGGGTACAGGCTCTTCACCGAGGCGCCGAAGGTCCTCGCCGGCGGCTCGCTGACATGGGGCCGCGCGGCGAAGCGGGCCGAGGGCGCGTTGAGCGCGTTCAGGGATGCAAGGCTTGATATGGAGAGTGCCCCGCTCGCGAGGCTGTCGAAGCCCCAGAGGCAGTCGGCGACAAGGCTGCCCGCCAGGGGGGCCTCGGTCGAGCGCAGCAGCTCCCCTCCCCCCGAGGGCTTCGTTAGTATGCAGTTCCATATCTCCGGCGCTCCGCCCTCGGCGTCGAAAAAGCGCAGGCTGCCCGAGGCTGTGTCCGCGATCACCGTGTCGAAGCGGAAGGAAGGTGAGGAACCGTGCGACTCGAAAAGGGTTCCCGCCCCCTTCCAGGAGACGATGCACTTGCTCGACCTTATCTCGCCGGGGCTGTCGCTGAAGCGCCCGATGCGCAGATATCCGGTGCCGGACTCGGCGCGGATAAGGGTCCTGTCGATGAGAAGGGAGACTCCGCGCAGGGACAGGAGGGTGAGAGCGAGGTCGGCCGAGCTCTCGAGCAGGGAGCCGGAGACCCTGAGCGAGCCGCCCTCCTGGTTGATCGCCCCGAAGAGCCGCACCCCGGCCTTGGCGGAAAGGACGGCCTCGCTCAGCACGATGTCCGTAGCGGACGCGTCGATGGCCACGAAGCTCATCGCCCTGGAGGAGGAGAGGGACGACCTCTCGACGAGGATGCTGGAGCCCTGGGCCCTAAGCATGACGAAGTCTCCGTCCCCGGAGATCGAGAGCTCGGAATCCGTGATGCTGAGCCTGGCCCCCTCGGCCGAGGCGAGGGCTCCCCTTCCGCCGAGCTTCGCGAAGGAAAGGCCCTTGAGAACGAGGGCGGCGTTGCGGACGCTGATGGCGGGCCCCTCGGCCGGAGGCAGCATGATGGTCGCCCGCATCCCGCTTTCGCTCTCCCATCTTGAGTCGAAGCCTCCTGCGATGGAGAGGTCCTTTTCTGTGGTGAAGGGAGTGCGGAGCTCGAAGCGGCCCAGGAGCTTAAGGTGCTGCTTGCCCGTCCTAGCGGCCAGCGCGAAGGCCGCGTCGAGGCTCGAGAAGGGCCTGTCGGGCGAACCGTCGCCGCCCGCGGCCGCCTTGTCATAGACATAGATCGAATTGAGGTCGACGGTGAGGACGAGGGGCTGCATCTCGCCCGACCTTATCCCGGAGCGGCTCACCGCGTAGGCCCTGATCGTGTAGCGGATCGGGCCAGACTGATCGCCACCAAGCTCGATGGGGCCTGATGCGAGCCGGAATGGGGCTGTCTCCGTCCCGGTGGAGACCGAGACGTACACGCCCGCCCCCTCGTCCGAGACGAGGCTGAGGCTGCGCTCCCTGTCCGAGTATGTGCCCTGGGTTCCCGCGAGGCTCGGTATCCCGGGAGGACGCTTGTCTATGGAGAACCTGAGAAGCCTGCCCTCGCCTCCAGCGGCCTCAGTCCCCGGCCCGGAGAAGGCCCGGTAGCGGAGGATCACCTTGCGGACCTCGCCGGCCGGGCAGGCGACCTGGAGGCCGCTTCCCAGGAGGGGCGAGGCGGAATCGGGCTCGTCTGGCACGCTGCCGTCAAGGCCCATCTCGTAGCGGACCGTCGCCGAGCTCGATGCGGCGATGGTGACATCGGAGCCGAGGACAGAGCCCTCGTCCGCGCCCCGCAGGCTGACCTCGGGGATGGGCGGCGGCAGGTCGAAGGCCATCGTGCTCCGCTCCGACCTCGTCCCGTTCGAGCCAAGGCCGTACCAGGACAGGCGCAGCCTGGTCTTCCCGGGAGGAACCGCGATGGGCTGGGTGTACTCCTTCTCGGGACCATCGTCGACCGAGGCCACAATGTCATGGCTAAACGAGGGAAAGCTGATGAAGGCACCGCGACCGAGGGGGTCGGGGCTGAGCCTTGGAGCGGGCGGCTGGGCGAGGAGGGGGACTGGGTCGGGCGGACTTGAGAGGCTCAAGGCCAGGGCCTTGGGGTTGTAGAGGATCGAGCCGTCGGGAGAACGGAAGCCGAAGAGGGCCTGCAGGGTCCCCGACCAGCCATAGGGGCAGCTGAGGAGGAAGCGCGAAACCTGTCCCTCGGGAATGGCCTCGGCGAAATCCTCTGAGCGCGGGGAGGAAGAGCCCGGATTCACCGCCACCACGAAGGCCCGGCCAGATGGAGGGTGGGCCACTATAACCGCGTTTCCGCTGTCGTAGACGATCTCGGGAATCGGGAGCTCGGGAGCGGCGACCGGCGAGTCCAGTGGCTTGTCCTGGACGGGCGCCGAGGCGGGAAGGCTTTGCTCGGCGAAGCGGTACAGGAAGCGCACAGGAAGGCTCCTGTTCCCCGCGCCGTCCTCAGCGTAGGCGATAAGGGTGTAGAGGGCCGTGCCCGTGGCAGGCAGGCTGATCGTGGGTCTCGAGCCCTGGTCATAGATCCTGAAGACGGCCTCCGCTGACGAAGGCCCGATAAGCGACCAGAGGATGCGGGTGCCGGGGGCCGAGCCGAGCCTGGGCGAGAGGGAGTCGCGGTAGAGCCCGGTAGCGGGGACTGCCGTCGGCGGGTCGGGAACCCGCTTGTCGACCAGGAAGTGGGTGACGGAGCTCGGTCCCTCCCCCGGATCGACCTCGAGCTCATAGCTCCTCTCCTCGCGCTCCGCCGCGGAGAGCACGAGTGTCCTGTCGAAGAGTGCCCATTCCCCCGCGGGGAGGAACCTGAAGCGGGCATGGCCGGCGGGCGGGGAAAGGAGGATGTCCTTGCCCGAGACGACGTCTCCCGGGCCGGCTGCCTCGGGGATCTGGCCCTGGGCCGAAGCCATCGCCGCCATGAGGATGGCGATGGCTGACACTGCGCTGAGTCGCAGCTGCCGCGCTGGGGATCGCTCGGGCCCTGGCATCTCCCCCTACTTCTTGAGGACGCGGAGGATTTCCTGGAGTTCGGGATCCTCGGGGTAGTAGTGGGTCCTGAGCTCCTCCTCGGCGAGGCCGACGAGCTCATGACTCATGTAGTGTATCCAGATCTCGCTCTCGGGATTGGGGATGACGTGCTTCCTGCACCAGTAGTCGGGCTGGATGGGAAGGGTCTCTCCCCGGTACTCGCAGACCTTGTAGTCGTGCACCGCGACCTTGACGTCGGCCCTGGGCAGGCCCTTGGCGAGGATGATCTCGACGAGGTGGTTGACAGTCCTGCCCGAATCGAAGATGTCGTCCACCAGGAGGACGCGGTCGCCCGTGCGCAGGTACTCGGGGCTATAGGTCCAGCCGTCGACCCTCACCTGCTCCCTCTCGTTGACTCCCGAATAGGAGCGAGCCACCACTGCCGCGTAGAAGACGGGCCTCTTGTCCTTGCGGACGATCTTGAAGTATTCGCTGATGACATTGCCCATGTAGGCGCCGCCGCGAAGCGAGACATAGATCACGTCTGGTATGAAGCCTTCCTGGTGGATCTTGTACGCCATCTTGAGCGCATTGTTGCGGACGGTGTTGTAGGGCAGGAATTCCTTGTGCACGGTGACCCCTTGAAAAACGCAATTGCCGCCTTTGGGGCCGCTATGGCAGCGACCCCAAAGGCGGCGGCGGTGGCCACCTAGACTATAGTTTCACTTTCGAACGTAGGCAAGCGTCGTGACGACCGTTCCGCCCCGGTTGACCGTGAAGGCGATCTGCTTCGCCGAGGGGTCGTTGATGAGGTGGTAGAAGTCGCGGACGTTGTTGACCGCGCTCGAGTTCACGGCGGTGATGATGTCCTCGGCCTGGAGACCCACCGTGCCTGCCGGCGACTTGGGCAGCACGTTGGCCACGAACACTCCCTTCACGCCCTTGGGGAGCTTGGTCTTGTCAAGGTCCTCGGAGTTGAGCGACACGACAGCGACGCCGGGATAGAGGCTTCCGTCGTCGGCCGCCACCTTCGGGGAGCGCGGCTCGATGACGACCTTGAGCCTCGTGGTCTTGCCGTCGCGGAACACCGTGAAGTCGGCGGTCTTTCCCGCGGGGAGGTCGCCGACGATGCGGACGAGCTGGTTCAGGCTCGTTATGTCGGCCCCGTTCGCGTTGAGCACGACGTCGCCGGGGAGGAAGCCGCCCTTGTCCGCCGGGCTCGACTTGAAGACATGGGCGGTGAAGGCGCCCTTCTTGGGATCGGAGCCGAGCTCGATGGCGGTGGCCTTGTCGATGTCCATGAGGGACACGCCAAGCCAGCCGTATTCGACGACGCCCTTTGAGACGAGGTCGTCGATGACCTTCTTCGCGTTGTTGATCGGGATCGCGAAGCCAAGGCCGATGCTGCCGCCCGTGGGCGAGGCGATCCAGGTGTTGATACCGACGACCTCTCCCCTGATGTTGAGGAGGGCTCCACCCGAGTTGCCCTTGTTTATCGAAGCATCGGTCTGGATGAAGTCGTTGATGTTGTTGTCGGGTCCATTGGTCCGGCCCAGGGCGCTGACGATTCCCGTGGTGACCGAGGACATGAGGGCCAGGGGATTGCCGATCGCGATCGCCCAGTCGCCTACCTTGAGCGAGGACGAGTCCCCGAGCGTGGCGACGGAGATGTCCTGGGCGTCGGTCTCGAACTTGACGACTGCGAGATCCTTGCGGTCATCCTTTCCCACGAGGCTGCCCTTGAACTCGCGGCCGTCGTTGAGCAGCACGCTGATCGAGGTCGCAGCGCCGGCGACGTGGTTGTTCGTCACTACATAGACCGTCTTGCCATCACGCCTGATGATGATGCCGGAGCCGAGGCCCCTCTCCTGGAACTGCTGCGGGGCCTGGTCGGGCGCCTGGTCCTGGGGCCCGAAGAAGAAACGCCAGGGCAGCTGGTCCTGGGGCGTCGCCTGGGCCTTCACCGTCTCGGTGACGTTGATCTCCACCACCGAGGGCAGGGCCTTCGCGGCGACATAGCGGAATGCGGTCTGGACGGCCTCGGCCTGGGCGAGGGCCGCCTTGACGTCGGGCGGGGCCGTATCCATGGGAGACTCGGCCTTCAACGTCACCGATCCCGGGGCTCCGGCGCCGTGGCGGGCTGCCGTGGAGAAGCCGGTATACGCGAGGGCGAACCCGACGAGCACACCGACCAGCACGAGATTGAAGATGAAGAAATTCCTAGAATACAGCTTCTTCACGAGTGACATGGTACGCTCCTTGCATTGTAAGCCATCAACACGAATATAATCATTTGAGACGGCCGCAGGTTACGTCCCTTTGAGACCGCCGGCGCGATGGATGAGCTCGATTTAACCTACTCGTACAGAATCGCAGGCCCCGGCTCCCGCCTACTTGGGCATCTTCCAGGATGTCAGCACCTCGATGTTGTCCTCGTGGACGGCGACCGAGTGCTCGTAGTGGGCGGAGATCTTGCGGTCGAGGGTGAGGACTGTCCAATCGTCGTCAAGGAGGCGGACATCCCCCGTTCCGAGGTTGATCATGGGCTCGATCGCGAGGACCATGCCCGGCACGATGCGCGGATTCGGTCCGGAGCCGACATAGTTCGGGATCTGGGGGTCCTCGTGGGGGGAGAATCCGACCCCGTGGCCGCAGTAGGACCTCACGACGCCGTAGCCCATGGCGGTCGCATGGCCGAAGACAGCCCTGGAAATATCGTGGATCCGCCCCCCGACCTTGACGGCGGCGATGGCCCGCTCGAGGCATTCCCTGGTCACCTCGAGGAGGCTGCGGGCCTCGTCGGAGATCGCGCCGACGGGGACAGTGATCGCGGCGTCGGAGAAATACCCCCCGAGGTCGATGCCGCAGTCGAGGCCGACGATGTCCCCTTCCTTGAGCCTGCGCTTTCCCGGGATCCCGTGGATCACCTCCTCGTTCACCGAGACACAGAGGCTGCCGGGGTAACCTTCGTAGCCCAGGAAGGCGGGCTTCCCCCCCTTGCCCTGGATGAACTCGCGGGTGAAGTCATCGAGCTCCCCCGTGGCGACGCCGGGGGCGACCATCGGCACAAGGCGGGCAAAAAGCTCCGAAAGCATCGCGCAGGACGCGCGGATTCCTGCCATCTGTTCCTTGTTCTTGAGGCGGATCACTGCTTCTCCTCCCTGGTCATGGCACTTTCACTTTCTTGCGGCCCGGATCCTGCGCGAGCAGGGCGGCCTCGGGATCCATGGGATCGGCCCTTGCCGCGGCGCGGTAGGCCGAGGCGGCGGCACCCTGGTCGCCTGAGTCGGAGAGGGCCCGGCCTAGTTCCTTGAGGGCCCGAGCCTTCTCCCGACCGTCCCGGCTTGAGTCCCGGGCTACCTCGAAGCGGGCGACAGCCTTGGCCGGATCGCCGAGCACGCGGTAGATTCGGCCAAGGGCGAAGGCCGCCTCGGGCCCCGGCACGGCCGGACCTTCCTTTTCCAGGATGGCCGCCGCTCCCCTGTAGTCCCCCCTCGCCGTCTTGAGGACGGCCGAGTAGAACCAGGAACGATCGAAGCCGACCTTGCGCCTCGAGCCCGCCTCGAAGAGGGCGGCGAGATCCTCGAAGCGAGCCCTGACCGCGAGGACGGAGAGAGCCTCCTCGAGGCTGGGGCCGTCATCGGGATGGGCATCGGCGAAGCGCATGGCCTCGGCTGCGTAGCGCTCGGGTGGCCAGGACCTGCCCTGAATCGCGAGGGCGAGCATGCCTGGGCCGCTCTTGTCCATGTATGGCCTGAGCAGGGAGAGGGCCGCCGACGGCTCGCCATCCCTCGCAAGATGGGCGGCATAGGCAGAAAGCGCTCCCGTGTCCACCGAGTCCAGCTTGACGGCGATGAAGGCGGCGCGCATC
>JANXYO010000119.1 GCA_025356015.1 Spirochaetaceae bacterium | reverse complement strand
CAGATGGTTTTCCAGGATCCCTACGCCTCGCTTAATCCCCGCATGACCTCGGGCGACATCATCGCCGAGCCCATGCGGATCTACCAGACGCGCGGCATCATGTCGATGACGAGGAAGGAGATGGACGAGCGGGTCGAGCAGCTCATGGAGAGGGTGGGACTGTCCCGCTTCTTCAAGAACCGCTACCCCCACGAGTTCTCGGGCGGCCAGAGGCAGCGCATCGGCATCGCCCGCGCCCTCGCGCTCCGCCCCGACCTGATCCTCTGCGACGAGCCGGTCTCGGCCCTCGACGTGTCGATCCAGGCCCAGATCCTCAACCTTTTCAAGGATCTGCAGAGCGAGTTCGGCCTCACCTACCTCTTCATCGCCCACGACCTCGCGGTCATCCAGTACATCTCCACCCGGGTGGCGGTGATGTACCTCGGCATCATCGCCGAGATCTCAGCCTCGGCCGAGCTTTACAAGAAGCCCATGCACCCCTACACCCAGGCCCTCCTGTCCGCGGCTCCGATCCCTGATCCGAAGATCGAGAGGGAACGCAAGCGCATCATCCTCACGGGCGATGTGCCCTCTCCGGACAAGGTGCGCACCGGCTGCTATTTCTACGACCGCTGCTGGAAGCGCATGGAAGGGAAGTGCGACAGGCATGTGCCCAAGCTCAAGGAAGTCGAGCCGGGCCACCAAGTGGCCTGCTTCCTCTACTTCGAGCCGGATTGATGGCGCGCAAGACAGACTGGCGATACCAAAAATAGAACGAGGCCGCCCGGAAACGGGCGGCCTCGCTGCATCTCAGGCCACTCGGGGTCTGTGCTGGCTGCGGGAGGCGCGGCAGGCTCCCTCCGCCCAGCGCCCTTAGCCCTCCACGAGGGGCTTGCCGCAGAGTTCCGCTATCCGGACCGCCGCGGTGCGCAGCGTGGCGGCCCTGCGTGCCGGAATGGTGTTGATGAGGTATTCAACCCCGTCGGAGCCGACGCAGATGAGGTTGAGGTAGGGCCGCTTGTACATCGCGCGGCGCCTTTGCGTGTCGTCGGTCCGGCTCCCCTCGAGGGCCGCGGCGTTCTCGGCGGCTTCGTCCTTTGATCCGGGGATTGTTCCCCGCACAAAGGGCACGAATCGGAATCGCTCGATGCCGGCGAAGGGGATCTCAAATGACCTGGCAGCGACGAGGAGACCAGCGCGGTGGACGAGGAGGCCCCTGCGCGAATCGAAGGTCCAGCGTTCCTCGTATAGGCCCGCCAGGGCGACCAGGGCAAGGACCAGCCAGGCGACGAAACCGGGGGGGGCCGAAGCGATCACGAAGGAAGCCGCCACGCAGAAGGCAATGAAGAGCATGAGGACGCGATACCAGGAAGGGATCGCGTAGACCAGTAGGTCGGTGCGGGGGGAACGCAGGACGAGTGGGATCTCCATGAAAGTGAGGATAACAGCGGGCCGGGCCCACCCGCAAGCGGGCCCCGCGCGCCGCTATGCGCCTCGCTTGGCGGGGAGGATGCCGCGTTCGGCCGCGTGCTGGGCCGCGAAGCTACCTATGTCACGGAAGGCCGGAGCGCTTGCTGGGCGCGATTCGGTCCGGTTTGCAGCCGGAGCATCCTCGCTGACACCAGCGAGGGTGAGCATGCGCCTGAAGGGCGAGCCCTCTTTCTTGAGTTCCCGCGAGCCACGCGTGATCTTGCACAGCGAGAGGCCAAGTGACTTGGCTATCTCGCGCTGCGGGGTGCCCGCGGCGATTTCCTTTACCAGTGCCCAGCGCTTTGCTATCTCGTCGGTCTCCGACGGCGTGAGCAGGCTGTAAAGGAATTGCTCGATGTGGTCGGCGCCGGCGCTCTCAAGAGCGCGGGCCATCTCCCCGATGTTCGCGGAGATTAGGTCATTATCCCGGATCATGTGGGGGATTATACTACCCTTTCCCGAAATTGGCGAGCGCCGTTTTTGATTTTCGTAGCAAGTGTTTCAGCAGTCAAAATGATTCTCAAGGCTTCCACGAAGGAGTATACTGCCACTTCGGTCGGCAGCGGCGAAGGAGCGGCAGCAAATGATGACGAAGGTAGAGCGAAAACAGAACAATTCCGGGATGTGCCTTGTCTGCGGCCTCAAGAACGAGACCGGGCTCAAGGCCTTCTTCTACGAAACCGCGAGCAAGGAGCTCGTGGCCCTGTTCACGCCCCGGGACCAGCACCAGAGCTACCCAGGCCGGCTCCACGGCGGATTGGCCACGGCGATCCTTGACGAGACCATCGGCAGGGCGATCTGCATCGGGAAGGAGGACAATGTCTGGGGAGTCACCGTGGAGCTCACAGTAAGGTTTCGGAAGGCCGTACCGCTTGACCAGGAGCTCAGGGTCGTCGGGAGGGTCACGAAGGATGGCGGCTGCATATTCGAGGGAAGCGGAGAGCTTCTCCTTCCGGACGGCCAGGTGGCGGTATCGGCCTCGGGACGATACATGAAGCTTCCCCTCGAGAAGATCGTCGAGGGTGATACGAGGCACCTCGGCTGGGCCCTGGTGGTGGGCGAGGCCGATCCCAGCTCGCTGGAACTGCCCGAACCCGTCTAGAGGGCCGGTTTTTTAGTCGCGGAAGCGCTTCGAGGAGAAGACCTGATGGCCCTCGAAATCGCCGGCTGGCGCGAACAGGTCCCGCAGGTAGGGGGGTATCGACGCCTCTGATTCCCCGGACACCAGGATCATGCCGTCCGGCGTCCCCTTCGAGCCGAGGTGGAAGATGAAGTTGACGTCCTCGGAGACGACGGAGCCAGTCGAGCCCGGGGGCCGCCACATTGTCTTGCCTTCATGGAAAGCGAAGCGGAAATTGAGGGGAGTCTCGAGGTGGAAGACCTCGAAGCCCACCAGGATGCGGTCGATGAGGATGCGGAAGGCCGAGAGTATCGGGTTCATGCCCTCGTCGCTCGGAGGAAAGAGGGCGAGGCAGCCAGCGGGCTCCTTGATCCAGACGATCCCGCCCGATTCGGCGGCCCATGGTCCAAGGAAGGAGGCGAAGTCCTCTCGGAGCTTGTGCAGGCGCTTCTCCCCGATCCTCTCAATGAGTTCCTTCTGGCTGGCGATGGACGCATAGCAGAAGCGCACCTCGACCTCCGCTCCATCCTTGATGGAGTTCCAGCCGGGGAAGGGAGGCCTGTGCTCGGGAATGGAGGAGGACAGGCCGGCGAAGACGAGGGCAGCGCTGAGTCTGCCGGCCGAGAGCACATGGCTGCCGCGGAAGGCCTGGGGGCCCAGATAGTCGCTCGCTCCCTCGAAGAAGAGGGCCGCAGGATCGGCAAGCTCTCCCCCCCGATCGATGATCCCCCAGGCGCAGCTCTGGATCTCTGCAAGGTGGGAGCCCAACTCGCAGAGCCTCTCCGGGCCCTGGCCCGCCGCGTCGATATAGACGAGGGCTCCGGGGGCCTTCTTCTTGTAGCTGCGGCCAAAGCTCGAGAAAGGCAGGATCTCGAGCGCCGCATCGGAGGGGAGGGCGCGCTCGAAGCCGGTGCTGAGACGGGGCAGCTCGGCCTCGGAGGCGTAGACGACGATCCTCATGGTCCCCCCAGCCCGATCTCGTAGGCGAGGTGGCGTGAACCAGTGCCAGCCTGGGGCTTGAAACGGTCAAGGATCACGCGATCGAGGGTCAGGGCCACCGCGGGGCTTATGGTCAGGGTGTCGGGTGCGGTCCACCTTGACTCAGCCTCGTGGACTTCCCGCACGGTCTCCTGCTTTGCGATCTCGCCGTAGTCAGGCAGGTAGCGCAGGGGGCCGGTGTGGACGGTTGCCCTGATCCTGATCGGCTCGCCCAGGTGGTTGTGCATCCTGTTGTACAGGTAGAGCTCGTGCAGGAGGGCCATCCCGGATAGGACTGCGCTCGTGGTAGAATGCCCGAACAGGAAGGCAGCGAGGGCTCCGTCGCCCTCCCAGCTCCAGATCCTCCCCGTCCGGTGCTCGACGCAGCGGGCGAGGATGGACCTGAGGTCCTCGTAGGCGCCCCGGGCTGCCGTCTCTCCATGGGTCTTCACGATCTTTGAGTTGCGCACGATGTCGGTGCGGAGCAGCGAGAAGCGGTGCTCCTCCCCCTCGAGGAGCCGGCCCCAGTTCATGCTACGCCTGATGCGCGGATCCTCCATGAAATATCCGGTGGCCTCGTCCCAGAGATAGCCTTCTGCTGCGATGCCCTTGGACAGCTCGCGCAGTCCGGTTATCCGGTACGGCCTCCCCATGAAGCCTTCGCGATCAAGCACTGCAAGGCGCTCGACCAAGAGGAGGAAGCGCCCTGCCTCTATGCAGTCCTCCACGATCTGGGCGGCCGCCACCTGGCCGGGGACCGGGATGTTCTCCGGGAAGCCTGTCCTCTGGTGCAGGTCGTAGTCCGGGAAGGCCGCCCTGGCCGCCCGCTCCAGCATGTCCGAGTTGAGCGATTCATACAGGCTTTTCTTCGCTATCTGGGCCAGCGGGCTGCGGGTCTTCACCGATAGTGTCCCCTAGGGGCAAGATTATCCTCAATGATCAATATATCCCCGATCGCGCGGTAAAGCATCTGTCCCACGTGCTTTCCCGTCCCGGGTTCCGCCAACGTCCCGGCGCGACCTCATTTTCCTCGGTGCTTTCGGCTCGCTCCCATCCAGGCGAGGCCGCCACCGATGAGCGAAAGTATGCCCGCGCCAAGGAAGACGAGCTCGCCTCCGTAGGCCTGCATGACAAAGCCGGCAGCCGGGACCAGGATGGCCCGTCCTAGCTCGTTTACGGTTGAGAGGCCCATGTATCGGCCAAGGAGCCGTGCGGGAGCCCGCTCGGGGATGTAGCGGGTCTGGACCCCCGAGCCGAGGATCTCGCCAAATGAGAGCACGAGCATCGCCTTGACGAGTGCCCAGGGAGAGCGAAGGAGGGCGAAGCCAACGAAGCCGACCGCGTAGCCGAGTTTGGAATAGAAGGCTATGGGC
Organism: Spirochaetaceae bacterium; assembly: GCA_025356015.1. Classification (GTDB taxonomy): domain Bacteria; phylum Spirochaetota; class Spirochaetia; order Treponematales; family Rectinemataceae; genus JANXYO01. Next base: position 45,658 of record JANXYO010000119.1, on the reverse strand, counting down.
CCTATCTCCGAGACGCGGACCGAACGGCTCACGGGAAGTTGGCCGAAGACGCAGACAAGGGCGTTCGTCGTGAGCAGCATCCCGTAGGCGACGAGGGGGACGCCCCGGGCCACGAGATGGAGGGGGAGGAAGGATTGGATGAGGTCGTAGGCGCCCCATATGCACATCCCCCCGATGTTCCAGATCCAGTATCCACGGTCCGACAGGACCTCCTTGCACTCGGTCCAGAACCTGCCGCTCCGGCTTTCACGGAGGCTCCTCGCCCTGCCCGGGGCGCGTTCATGGCGCCCCGGAGCGTGGCTTTCGGGGACGACGAATGCGAGGAAGAGACCGACGCAGAGGCTCACCATGCCCGCGATGAGGAAGCCGGCTCGGGGCGCGGCGGCGAAGAGGGCGACGCCGATGAGGGGCCCCAGCCGAAGGCCGCGTTGATCGCGATCCTGTTGAGGGCGAAGGCCTCGAAGCGGCGCTCGGCAGGGCAGAAATCCGAGATGGCGTCGCTGGTGGCGGGGCGCTAGAAGGTGCGCGTCATGCCATTGAGGAAGTTGAGAAGGCCAAGTAGGACTGGGTCGGATCCGGCGAAGGCGAAGCCGATGAGGGCGGTTCCGCTCGACGCGACCCCGAGGATCTACACGGGCTTCCTGCCCCATCGGTCCGAGAGCTGCCCGCCTATCGCGCCGAAGAGCACGCTGGCGACCGGGGCTGAGGCGAGGACCAGGCCGAGCACGCCGAGGCCGACACCCTTGCCGTGCAGGAAGAGGCTCAGGTAGGGGACCACCATGAAGCGTCCCGTGGACTCAAGGGTCGTCGCGGCGACGAGGAACCAGATCGGCGGCGGGAAGAGGGCGGCATAGCCCCGCACCCTGCCGATGCCCGCCCGCGCGATCGACGCTGCCCTTTGCCCCGAGGCCCGGATGATGCCGTACATCGTGGGGGGAGTATAGTTGGAGCCGGGCTTGGCGGTTAAGGCCCCCTGGCCTTTCCCCGCTGGCCCATGTCTAGGCCCTCCTGGCGGCCCGCTGCGCGGACAGCCCCTCGAGGGCCTTGGCGTTCCTGCGCACGGCGATGATCTCCCCCATTATGCAGACCGCGATCTCCTCGGGCGTCTCGGCGGCTATGTCCAGGCCGATGGGCGCATACAGGGCATCAACCTTCGCGCCGTCGAAGCCGTCGGCCTTGGCTTGTTCGAGGATGAGCCTGGTCTTGCGCGAGGACCCGATCATTCCCACATAGCGGTATTCCCGCCCGAGCAGCGCTCGTATGCACTCAAGGTCGTAGACATGGCCGCGCGTCACGACGATGGCGTACGTGGCGGCGTCGAAGGGAAGGGAAGCGATCGCCGGCGCGTAGCCCTCCGATGCGCAGACTGTCCTCACGCCCTTCGGGAAGCGGGAGGGATCTGCCATCTCCTGTCTGTCATCGACGATTGTGGTCGAGAAGTCCAGGCTCTGGGCGATTTCGGCCAACGCGCGTCCCACGTGCCCCCCGCCCAGGATGACCAGCTTCTCCTCGGGCAGTATCGGGTCGTAGAAGGTCCCGCCCTCATCGGCGAGGACGGGCTTCCCCGTCGAGAGGGCCCTGCGGGCGGCCTTCTCATCGATGGCCACACTGGCGCCGGAACTCGCGCGCAGGTCCTCGTCGATGACCGTCACCTGGATCCAGCATTCGGAGGAGCCCGGCCTTCCCTCGATCCGCTTCACGAGAAGGGCTCTCTTGCCGCTCGCGAGGAGGTCGCGGGCAGCGCGGTAGGGCTGGGGATCCGAGACCAGCTCCACGAGCATCCTGCTCGAGCCGCCGCAGATCATGTCCGCTCCGACCGCAGCCTCGCCAAGCATCTCCACCTCGATGAGAGCGGATCGTCCCGCGCGGGCGCAGTCCTCGGCCGCCTCGATGGCAGAGGCCTCAAGCCTGCCTCCCCCGACCGTGCCGAGCAGGCCATGGCCCGGGCGCACGAGCATCTTGCTGCCAGCGTGCCGGGGCGCCGATCCCTTGATCTCGAGTACGGTCACGAGGGCAGCGGTTCTCGCGGCTCCCTCGGCTACCACTGCTATAAGCTCGGAATCCATGTCCACACCTCCGTGAAACTCATAAGCGGAGCGACGGCGGCTACTCTATTGCCGATCCGTCGATGATCTCGATGATCCGGTGGCCCAGGATCTCAGCCTCGCGGCGGTCGTGGGACACGAGGATGACGGCCGCCCCTATCTCGCTGCGGTATCCGAGGAACTCACGCCAGGTCGCCTCCCTCGTCCGGGTATCGAGGGCGCTGAAGGGCTCGTCGAGTAGGAGAAGGCGGGGTTCGACGGCAAGTGCCCTCGCAAGGGCGAGGCGCTGCCTTTCCCCGCCGGAGAGGAGGGCGGGCCGCTTTTTCGCATGGCGGGCGAGGCCGAAGCGCTCGAGGATCTCCAGCGACCGCTTCCGCCCCTCCCTCGGCATGGCGAGGGCGACGTTCTCGAGGGCCGAAAGGTGGGGGAAGAGGGCGTAGTGCTGGAAGACATAGCCGATCCTCCTTAGCCGGGGCGGCAGGTCGAGCCCGCTTGATGAGGAAAACACGCTTCTGCCCTCGAGGCTGATCTCTCCCCGCTCCGGACTTGCCAGGCCGGCGATGCAGTTGAGAATGGTCGTCTTGCCAGCCCCGGACTCGCCCCGCAGGACCGTAGTCGTGCCTGGCTCGACGATGAAGGCCGTCCTTATCGTGGCGTGGGGAAGCTCCTTTTCGAAATTGATCAGGGTCATGCCCGCCTGGCCTCGGGAGGAGGCGAAGGCTTCCGTTCGCAGAGTCCCACAACGAGGACGACGGCAAGGGAGAGGCCCACGGTGACTGCGAGGTAGAGCCTGGCCTCGGTGCTTCTTCCTCCCTCAACCGCGCTGTAGAGGGCGAGGGGAAGGGTCTGGGTCCGTCCGGGGATGTTCCCGGCGACCATGAGTGTCGCGCCGAATTCCCCCAGGGCCCTCGCGAAGGAGAGGGCCGTGCCCGCGACGATGCCCGGTGCGGCGAGGGGGAGGGTGATCCTCGCGAAGATGCGGGCCTCCCCGAGGCCGAGGGTCCTTCCTGCCTGGGCGAAACCAGGATCGACGTTTGCGAAGGCCGCCTTGGCATTCTGATACATAAGGGGAAGCGCGACCACGGTCGAGGCTATGACGGCCGCGCCCCAGGTGAAGATGGTTTCCACTCCCAGGGAGGCCAGGAATCGGCCGACTGGGCCTCGCCGACCCAGAAGCAGGAGGAGGAGATAGCCGGTTATGGTCGGCGGGAAGATCATGGGCAGGAGGATCAGGGCTTCCAGGATCCGGCGTGCCGGCCTGCGCATGCGGGCGACCAGCAATGCCAAGCCCAGGCCGGTCACGAAGATGATCAGGGTCGCCGCCGCCGCCACCTTGAGGGAGAGAAGGATGGGGCCGAAGGGGTTCATCGAAGGGCGCGACCTTTGCTACTCACTGAGTGAGTATTGGGAGCATCGCTCGGCCCTGTCAAGCTGGAAATACCCCACGGAGCCCCGGGCCGGGCTGCCAGTGCCAGACTAGAGATATAGATAAAAAACTGTTGATAAAAATTGACAGGAATAGGGCCCAAAGGCTAGAATCGTGTCGTCATTCTGCGTGGGGGAGCTGCGCAACCAAGGCGTTGAGCCATTCAAGCATGGCCTTGAGCTGCCTGACCCTGAGGTCGAGGGCGAGGCGATTGAAGACTTCTGACGCGTCGAGGCCCTCGTAGATCCTTTCGTGGTTGCCCAGTTCACGGTAGCTTGCTGCGATTTGCTCGGTGATCACCAGTTCGAGGGTTTTCTTCCCTTTCATGCTGGCGAAAAAGAGGCGTGAGATGAACTCGAGCCGCATGACACGCGAGCTGCAGTCGCTCGGTTCGAGGAGCCAGCGCGAGAATCGCTCCTGACCCATCTCGGTCACCGCGAAGTGGCGGCGGGAGGGACCTCGGGAGTCCTCCTCGACGAGGCCGCTGACCAGACCCTGGGCCTCGAGCCTCTTGAGGATCGCGTACATCTGGCTCTGGCTCATCCGCCAGACCCGGCCGAGTTGGGATTGGTACTGGTGGTAGAGGTCGTAGCCATGCATGCCTCTGCGCATGAGCAGGCCGAGGAGGACATATTCCGGCCGCACGTCGGACTGATGCGGGCTTTGAGGCGCGCGTGGCACTACTCACCATAGAAAGGGCCGAAGGCCGATGTCAATGGCCATGGTCGAGAGGGGGCCCCGGCTTGAGCCCGGATCTTGCGCAGCCCGGAGCGCTGCTGTATACCTGTAGCGGCTCTGTACACCGGCCACGGGCCCGATGCCCATCTGAGCCATCCGCGCGCATGCGGCCTGGACAATCCCTATTATGAATGCACGATCCCCGGGGAGGATTCCGGAACGGAATCCCGCAAATACAAGGAGTTTCTCATGATTGGTACCACCGAGCTCATCGTCATCGTCGTCGTCATCCTGATCCTTTTCGGTTCCGCCGCGATCCCGAAATTCGCCCGCTCGCTGGGCGAGGCGAAGAAGGAGTTCACCAAGGCCATGAAGGAAGGAGAAGCCGAGTCCAAGGAAGCGGCGGCCAAGGAGAAGAAGGTCGGGGAATCCAAGTAAGCCCCGAGCAGGCTTGAATTGGAACAACGATGGCCTCGAGCAATCCCGAAAAGGTGATGACAGTCCTGGACCACATCCGGGAACTGCGCAACAGGGTCCTCTTCTCGATGGTCGCCCTCGTCGTTGGCTTCATCCTTGCGTTCATCTTCTCTGACCGGATCCTGGCCCTCTTCACCCAGCCTTTCATCGCGGTGCCGAGCGCCGTCGACAAGAAGCTCGTGATGCACAGCATCTCGGAGGGCTTCACGACCCAGGTCAAGATCGCGGCCTTCGCGGGGCTGATCCTGTCGATGCCAGTCCATGTTTTCAACCTCGTCGGTTTCATATTCCCCGGCCTGAACCGCCGGCAGCGCGGCCTCATGCTCGTGCTCCTGGCGGCGAGCCTCCTGTTGATCGCCTGCGGGGTGTACATCGGCTACTTCAACATCGTGCCCCTCGCGATCGCCTTCCTGACCAATCCCTATTTCATGCCGCCCGGCGTGGGCCTCCTCCTCAACTACGAGACCAACGTCTTCTACGTCCTCACCTTCATGCTCTGGTCGGTCCTCGCCCTCCAGACTCCCCTGGTCCTCGAGGTCCTCCTGATCATGAATGTCCTCAACAGGAAGCAGGTGCTGAAGGCGAGCCGATTCGTCATCGTTGGCATCTTCATCTTCTCTGCCATCGTGACGCCCTCGCCCGACTTCATAAGCCAGCTGGGCGTCGCCATCCCCCTGACGATCCTCTACTTCCTCGCGATCCTGATCGCCAAGATCTTCAGGTTTGGAGAAGGCCGATGATGGGGATAGGCTTCTCCGAACTTGTCGTCATCGTCCTCGTCGTACTCGTCTTCATCAAGCCCGAGGACCTGCCCGCTTTCTTCAGGAAACTCGGCAAGATCTACGCCGAGCTCAAGAAGGGCTATGACGAGCTCACCGCCGTGAAGGACGATTTCATCAGGGAGGTGGAGGCCGCGGCACGGATCGAGGAGGAGGCCCCGGCTCCCGCGGAGGCCGGGACCCAGGCTTCCCCTACCTCTCCAGGCGGCGAGGCCCACGGCACGCAGGCAGGCGGGGCAGAAGGGCAGGGAGATGGCGAAGGTCTTGCGCAGTCGGGGAAGCCTCTTTAATATCCGTGCATGGATAAGCTCCACTTCACCTACGAGGACATTCACCGCACCGCGAAGGACATAGCCGAGCGCGTCAAGGCAAGCGGCTTCGACCCCCACATGATCGTCGCCATCGGCTCGGGTGGCTTCATCCCTGCCCGCATCCTTCGGACCTTCTTGTCAAAGCCCATCCTTGCGGTAGGCATCTCCTACTACGACGATGAGGACAGGCCGACCGACCTGCCCCGGAAGGTGCAGTGGATCGAGGAGGCCGAGCGCAAGCTCGCGGGCAAGCGCATCCTCCTTGTGGACGAGGTCGACGATTCCCGCACCACCCTCGAATACTGCATCCGCGAGCTCATGAGGCACGAGCCTTCCGAGATCGCGGTCGCTGTCCTCCACGACAAGGACAAGGAAAAGCGAGGCGTCATCCCCGACGAGGTCTCGCGCTATTTCGCGGGCCTGCGGATCGAGGACCGCTGGGTCTGCTATCCCTGGGACGCCGATGACATCGATGCCCACGACGAGGCCGCCAGGAAGGGCGTGTGACGCGGGAGGCCATCCTCTGCGTTGACGACGAGGCTGTCATCCTTCTCGCCATGAAGCAGGAGCTGCGGCGGCGCTACGGGGCCCGCTTCCTCATCGAGACGGCGCTCAACGCAGCCTTCGCGAATGCGGCAGTGGATGAGCTCGAGACCAGGGGCATACGCACGGTCCTGATAATCTCGGACTGGTTCATGCCCGGGATACGGGGCGACGAGTTCCTGGTCGGCATCCATGAGCGCAGGCCCGACATCAGGATGATACTCATCACGGGACACGCCGAGATCGACTCGGTGGACAGGGCCAGGCGCGAAGCCGGGCTCTTCGCCTGCCTCCAGAAGCCCTGGCGCTCCCAGGACCTCTTTGCCGTTATCGACAACTGCCTTGAGGGGGAGGCCGGAGGCTGTCTTTGCCGCTAGCCGTAAAATAGTGTCGCCTGGTTGCCGCGGCGCTGGCCGCCGGAGGCCCGTGGTCTAGCCCCCGGCGTCGAAGCGGATGAGAATCTCGACGCGGCGGTTCTGGGCACGCCCCTCGGGTGTGTCGTTGGGCCTCATGGGCTTGGCATCACCGTAGCCCGTCGCCGACAGGCGGTCGCGCGGGACGTTGAGCAGCTCCAGGGTCTGGGCCACGGACACGGCCCGCGCTGCGGAGAGCATGAGGTTTGAGCCGTATCGGTCAGTCCTTGGAGTCGGGGTGTTGTCGCTGTGGCCCTCGACCGCAACGGGGTTTGGCAGGGGCACGATGAGTTCGGCCACCTTCTCCAGCATGTTGATCGAGTCCTCGTTGAGCGTGGCCGAGCCTTCCCTGAAATAGACGTCGCCCGAAAGGGCGAGGACGATGCCACGGGCTTCGGTGCTTATGTGGATCGAGCCGGTCTTGATCTCGCTCACGAGGGTCGAGCGGGCCTTCTCAAGGAAGGGATCCCGCTTCGCAGACTGCTTGGGCGAGAGACCCGTGCCGGGCGGCGGCCGCAAGGGGGCGTCGGTCGGCGAGAGCGAGTGGCCGCCCTGGCCCGACTCGAGCTGGATGCCGGGCATGTTGAAGGCCGAGGAGAGGGATTCGGCGAGGGCGGTGAATTTCGTGGTCTCGACCTTCGAGAGGGCGTACATGACGACGAAGAAGACCATGAGCAGGGTGATCATGTCTGCGTAGGTGAGGAGCCAGCGCTCGGCGTTCTGGGGCTTCTCCGGCTCTTCCTTGCGCTTGCGGCGGCCCTCGCCTGCGGACTTCTTTGCCACCTTCTATGCCTCGTTGAAGGATTCGAGGGCGGCCCGGTCCTTCTCGGAAACGAAGGCCGCGAGCTTGTCGCCGACCAGCTTGGGGCTCTCGCCCTGCTGGATCGCGAGGACGCCGGCGACGATCATCTCCTTCACGTTCTTTTCCTTGGCAAGCACGAGCTTGAGCTTGAGGGCGAGGGGGAGGAGGACGAGGTTGGCCATCGCGATGCCGAGGAGGGTGGCGATGAAGGCGACGGCGATCGACTCGCCGAGCTTCTCGGGCTCATTGAGCTTCGAGAGGACGATGACCAGGCCAAGGACCGTCCCGATGATGCCCATCGTGGGCGAGTAGCCGCCAGCGGCTTCGAAGATCTCGACCTCGTGCTTTCGGTGTTTTTCGAATATGGCGATGTCGTTCTCCAGGAGCTCGTGGAGGGCGTCGGAGTCTGTGCCGTCGATGACGTAGCGCAGGCCTTTCTTGAGCAGGGCGTCCTCGTTCGCGTCCAGGCCCTGCATGTCCTCCTCGAGGGAGAGCAGGCCGTCGCGCCGGGACTTCTCTGCCAGGGCCACGAACCTGAGGGCGAGATCCTTCTCCCTGGTCGCAGGCATCCGCATGGCCACACCGATGAGCCTCGGGATGCTCAGAACGTCGCTCAGGTCGAAAGAGAGGAGGAGGGCACCGGTGATGCCCCCGAATATTATGATGAAGGGCGAGGGAAGGATGAGGCTGGCTGGGTTTCCCCCTTCGATCAGGAAGGCTACGAGGAGGCAGCCGATGCCGACGGGAATACCCAGGACGGAGGCGAGATTCATGCTGTACCTCTGGCCGTAGTATAGGTCCCGCCCGAACGGAGCGGCAAGGAGCCGCCCCTCGAAGACGGGTCATTCACCCTTAGGTTATCGGCTGCAAAGGCCCCGCAGCTGACCTGATATGCTGCGGGAAGGCGCAAATGATGCTAGTATCGTCTTTCCCGCCGACCCCTAGGCGGTCAAGAGGAGGAATCAAGGCATGAGCGTTTCCATGCGCGGCCGGAGCACCGGCACCTTCACCGTCGAGCTGATCCACGAATCCGGCTCCGTCATCCACACGATGGCACCCAAGGACAATGGCGGCGATGGCTCCAACTTCTCGCCCACCGACCTCTGCGCCATCTCCCTTGGTGCCTGCGCCACCACGATCATGAACATGTACGCCGCCAACCACGGCATCGGCCTCAGGAACATCGAGTTCGATCTGGTGAAGGAGATGAGCCCCCCGCCCCGGAGGATTGAGCGCCTCACGGTGACCTACAGGATCATGGGTGTGGTCTCCGACCAGGAATTCCAGAAGGTCGTCGCCGCTGGCAAGGCCTGTCCAGTGCGGATAACCCTGGGCGACCGCGTCGAGATAGTCGAGGTCTACGAGCGAAACTAGGGTCTCGGCAAGGGCTCCTGGGCTGCGGGTTTCTCCATCCCATCTCCTGGCATCAGCCGCCGGAAACCAGGTGGTAGGCCTCCACCTCGTCTCCATCCTTGACCACATGTTCCGCGTAGGCCGACCTTTCCACGACCTCTCCGTTCACCTTTACGATGACGAGGGGAAAGGACCAGTGCTTGCGCGCGAGGATGTCTGAGACGGTGAGGCTGGCTTCCTCGAAGGCCTCCGAAGCGAAATTGAGGGTGATGGTCACGGGCAGAGTCTAGCTCGCCAGCTTCTGCCGCCGCAAGCGGCCAGACCTGCCCGGGCCGGCCTAGGAGCTCATGCCCGATTTCGGTAGTATGCCTTCATGGTTCCGCTTCCGCGCCGTTTCCGCGGGTTTCTTCCCTGGCTCTTCGGCGTCGGTGGCATGAAACGGACTATCCTCATACCCTACGTCATCCTGATCGTCATGGGATTCGGAGCCGGCTGGCTCCTCTATCTTGAAGGTTCACGCAGCGCGGTGCTGGGCACTGTCGATCTGCTGCTGGCGGAATCGGCGGCGAGGGCGAGCGAGAGTATCAGCGAGTTTCTTGCGGGCTCCGTGGCCCTCTCCGAGGCGAACGCCGCCCAGATTGCCGAGATCAGCGATTCCAGGGCAGCTCTGCTATCGCTCCAGCGCCTCTTTTACCGGGAGCTCCAGGCGCGGGACGATGTCGACTTGGCCAGCGTGGGATTCTCGGACGGCCGATATGCCGAGGCCCAGCGCGTCTCGGGCGGCCTGATCCACGTCGGCGAGGCCGATCCGGCCAAGGGCGGGGACCTCGTTCTCGAGACAGCTGACATCCATGGCAATCCGGACTACGTCGTGATGCGGCATGCCGGCTACGACCCGAGGGCCCGGCCCTGGTTCCAGAGGGCCCGTGAGGCAGGGAAAACCAGCTGGACGGAACCCTATCCGATGGTCTCGTCACGCGAGCTGAGCATGACGGCCGTAAGCCCCGTGTACGGCGAGGGAAAGCTTTTCGCGGTGACGACGGCAAACGTGACCCTGGGCCGTCTCTCGGCCTACCTCTCCAGGATGGAGACGGCGCGATCGGGAATCGCCGCGATCGCCGACAGAGACGGTCATCTCCTGGCCTCCTCGGATTTTTCCTCCCTCGTCGAAGCCTCGGGCTCGCGCCGTATGGCGGCCGAGGGCGGGGGCCTCGCCGCCCTCACCTTCAGGGAATCATCAAGGCTCCCGACGGGCTCGGCCTTTACCCTGAAGGATGGCCGGTTCCGATACCGCGCCGTCGTCCGCGACTGGACCGGGCCCTGGGAGCTATCCTGGCGGGTAGTGGTGGCCCTTCCCGAATCCATGTTCTATGCCCCCCTCGAGGCCCTCGACCGGAAGGCCCTGATCGTCCTGGTGGTCATGCTCAGCCTGGTCCTCCTCATCGCCTTCCTGGCCGCCGGCCGGGTGTCCGGTCCCCTGCGCGAGCTGGGCGACGCCATCGCCCTGCTTGAGCCTGGTTCCCCCTCCCTCCCCATGCGGCTTCCCTCGATGGCCGACCTTTCAAAGGCGGAACGCATCGCCCTGCGCTCCGACGAGATCGGCCAGCTCGCGTCGGCCTTCGTTGGGATGAGCGCGCGGCTCAACGAGGGCTTCACCACACTGAAGGCCTCCCTCGCCGATAAGGAAATCCTGCTCAAGGAGATCCACCACCGGGTGAAGAACAACCTCCAGATCGTTTCGAGCATCCTGAGCCTCCAGGGCAGCCTCTCCGAGGACCTCGATTTCCGGGAATCGATCGAATACGTGCAGGACAGGATCCAGGCCATGGCCTTCGTCCACGAGGACCTCTACCGCTCGGGGGATTTCAGGGCGGTGCGCATGGACGAGTATTTGGGCAGGGTCTGCGATTCCCTTCATTCGGCGGGCCGTCCGGGCGGCTCCACCGAGGTCCATGTGAGAGCAGCCGAGATAGAACTCTCCCTCGACCGCGCCCTGCCCTGCGGTCTCATCGTCAGCGAGCTGGTCACCAACTCCCTCAAGCACGCCTTCGAGGGAAGGGCGGGCGGCAGGGTCGAGGTCTCCCTGGGAAGGTCGGGGGACCGCTTCCTCCTGCTGGTCTCGGACGACGGGATCGGCATCCCGGCTGCGGCGCCGGGACGTCCCGAACAGGGGAAGGAAGGCCTGGGTTCACAGCTCGTCCCCGGCCTTGCCGACCAGCTCAAGGGCGACCTGGAGATCGAATCCGACCACGGGGGTACGCGGACCCTCATAAGCTTCCCGGCCTAGGCGCGCAGGGCCGGATGGCCATCTTCACGGTTGCGGAAATCCCGAATCTGGGCTATACTGATATATCAGCCCACACATTCCGTTGCCGCAGGTGCCAGCACAGAGGCGAGTACCAGCTCTCGGGATGGAGCCGGTCCCGGTGTCCCGCAATGACCCGGCAGTGAACCACAGGAGGTCTCCGCCGTGATCAAGTATCTCAAGACCATCGACGAGAAATGCGTCGGGTGCACGACCTGCACCGCGGTCTGCTCCAAGCTCTACTTCAAAGAGGGAAACCCCGCCAAGTCCGCCATCCAGGTGAACGGGCTCGGGAAGGGCGCCTTCCACCTCATCGCCTGCGACCAGGAATGCCGCAAGTGCGTCGCCGAGTGCCCCACCCAGGCGATCAGCGTCAACAAGACGGGCGTCGTGATGATCGACAAGAAGCTCTGCGTGGGCTGCCTGGCATGCGTGGCGGTCTGCCCAATTGAGGCCATGCGCTACTATCCCGGCGGCAAGAACCCCTTCAAGTGCATAGCCTGCGGCGCCTGCGTGAAGACCTGCCCCAAGCAGGCTCTGGAAATCGCCACCAAAGAGGAGCGTGTATGAGCCCGACCAAGAAGGACTTTCCCCTCCTGTCAGAGTGGCGCTACGAGAAGGGCGCGGTCAGGCGCGGTTACAACATGAGGACCCTCCACGTCGACGTGGGAACGCGCACGGCGAAGCAGAAGACCGTCTCAGAGGACATGAAGCAGCGCTTCATTGGCGGCAAGGGCTTCGGCCTCAAGCTGCTCTGGGACGGCACAAAGCCTGAGACCAAATGGGACAGCCCCGAGAACGAGATCGTGATCGCGATGGGCCCCGTCTGCGGGAACACCAACTATCCCGGCTCGGGCAAGAGCCTTGTCGTCTCCATCTCCCCGATGACAGGGGTTCCCATCGACTCGAACGTCGGTGGCTATTTCGGGCCCTACCTCAAGTTCTCGGGCTTCGACGCCCTCGAGATCCAGGGCAAGGCGGACCGCGAGACGATAGTCTTCATCGATGGCAACGAGGGTCTCGTCCAGTTCTACGAGGCCCCCTCCTCCCTGCCCGAGGACAGCCACCTCCTCGCCGAGGCCCTCACCAGAGCCTTCGCCAAGGACGAGCAGGACCTCCAGTCGGTCTCGGTTGTATCAGCGGGACGGGGGGCAGACCACAGCCCCATGGGTGTCCTCAATTTCTCCCTTTTCGACAAGCGCCGCAAAGGCTGCCGCGTCAAGCAGGCGGGCCGCGGCGGCATCGGCAGCGTGCTCCGGAACAAGAAGATCCGCGCCATCGTGGGACGCTACCGTGGCGTGGAGCAGAACTCCAACGACGCCGCCGATCCCGCGGCCGTCCAGCGCATCGGCCTCAAGCTGCACCGCGAGATCATCGTCAACGACGACAAGCAGTGCAAGATGCGCAAGCAGGGCACGGCCCACCTCATGGAGGTCATGAACGACTACGACCTCCTGCCCACGAAGAACCACAAGTACGGCCAGGACCCCCGCGGCCCCGAGATCGCCTCCTGGGTCTGGGAGAAGCTCTTCTCCCAGGACCTCCCCGACGGCTGCTGGTTCGGCTGCACCATGGCCTGCGCCCATGCCGTTGACCAGTTCGAGCTCGAGACCGGGCCATACAAGGGCCAGAAGGTCTGCGTCGACGGACCCGAGTACGAGACCGCCGCGGGCTGTGGCTCGAACCTCTACGTCTGGGACCCCCACGGCATCCTCGAGATCAACTTCTACTGCGACACCTACGGCATCGACACGATCTCCGTGGGCACCACCTGCGGCTTCCTCATGGAGTGCTGGGAGCTCGGCATCCTCAATGCCCAAAGGACAGGCGGCATAGACCTGCGCTGGGGCAACTGGCAGGCGGTCTGCGAGCTCATGCACCAGCTGGCCGAGGGCCGAGGCTTCGGCCTCCTCATGGGTAAGGGCGTCAAGTTCCTCGCCGAGCACTTCACCAGGGAGTTCGGTGCCGACAGGCAGCTCATGAAGGACATCGCCCTGCACGGCAAGGGCCTCGAGCAGAGCGAGTACATCTCCAAGGAATCCCTCGCCCAGCAGGGCGGCTATTACCTCACGAACAAGGGACCCCAGCACGACGAGGCCTGGGTGATCTTCATGGACATGGTGAACAACCGCATCCCGACCTTCGAGAACAAGGCCGAGGCCCTGCACTACTTCCCCATGTTCCGCACCTGGTTCGGCCTTCAGGGACTCTGCAAGCTTCCCTGGAACGATGTCGAGCCGGCCGACAACAAGAAATGGAGCGAGCCCAACAAGGTGCCCGAGCACGTCGACAACTACCGCGAGCTCTACACGGCCATCACCGGGGAAAGCCTCGACTGGGAAGGCATGATCCGGCAGAGCGAGAGGGTCTACAACTTCCAGCGGGTGTTCAACCTCCGCCTTGGCCACGGCAAACGCGTGGACGACTATCCGCCCTACCGCGCCATGGGCCCTGTCACCGAGGACGAGTACCTCTCCCGAGCCGAGCGCTATGACAAGCAGCTCAAGGAGAAGGTGGGCATCGACCCCGCGGGCATGGCGACCTCGGACAAGATCGCGGCGATGCGCAAGCACCGCGAGGCCCAGTACGAATCTCTGATCGACGCGGTCTTCAAGCGCCGAGGCTGGACTCAGGACGGGGTGCCGACTCCGGAGCATCTGAAGAAGATCGGCATGGATCTTGGAGAGGTGCTGGCCGTCGTGGAAAAACACGTGTAGATTGGCACTCCCCGAGGGGGAGGCGTCTTAGGATAAGCCGGGGGAAAAGCGTCACTGCTTCCTCCGGCTTTTCGATTATTGGGAACTATGTCGTGGCGGTTAGATGATCGGAAGCAGCCGTGCGAGGTGTATCTCGACCATGCCCCCTTCGTGGGCCAGGCTCGGCTGGCCATCCTGGATGGTCACCTGGAGGTCCATGGTCTTCTGGGCGAGGGCCGCGAGGGCGCGTACCGATTCCTGGTCGATCTCGAGGACCTTGAGGCCACGGATGCCCTCGAGTTCGGCCCGGTTCCCCTCCCACCACAGCCGCGCCTGGCGGCCGTGGTAGAGGTAGAGGAGGACCTGGTCTGACCTGCCGGCCGCCTTCTTGAGACGCCTTGGCTCGGGCAGGCCCACCTCGATCCACAGCCGTATGCGCCCGTCGAGGTCCTTCCTCCACAGGCTCGGCTCCTCGGTCTCGCTCATGTCGCTCGTGATAAGAAGATCCTCACCGGCATTGAGGGCGAAGGCCAGGATTCTCACCATCATGCGCTCATCGGTCTCCGAGCTGTCGCGCGCGAGGGTGAGCCTGTGCTCGGCGTAATAGTGCCGGTCGAGGTCTGCCACCTGGAGGGCGGCTTTGAAGACCGTGGCCTTGAGTGCCATCTCTAGCGGAGCACCGAGGCAAGGCACGCGGCCCAGAGGCGGACGCGCTCGGGATCCCAGTTGTCCAGGACGAGCTTCCCGAAGAAGGCGAAGCGTCCGCCGAAAGCCGCCTGTGCCACCGGCCTGAGGCCAGAAGCATCGACGACGGGCCGAAGGTAGAGCGACACCGCGGCCGCCTCGCGCTCCTCGAGGGAACCCTTTGGCGCTGCATCGGCTCCCGACCCCGGTTCCCTGCCAGAGAGGGTCCCGCCTGCAGTCACGAAGACGGCGACCGGCTTGTCCTCCCTGGCGAGAGTCTCGATGAGCCTCAAGGCGCCTCGCTTCCAGCGGCCCATCGCTATCGAGGAGCCCACGATGAAATTGTCATTGGTCTCAATCCCGGCACGATCGACCCTTCGCGCGTCGACCACCGTCACTTCCCGGCCATCGGTCTGCGCAAGGGTCTGCGCGAGGAGGGCCGCGGTCTTCGCGGTCGAGCCGTAGCGGGTCGAATATGCTATGAGCGTCTTCATGCTCATGATACAAGCACCGAAGCCGCGCCCTGCGCAAGCGCCAGGGCGGCAAGCCTCGCCATGAGATCCTCGTCGGGCTCGCTGAGGGCAGCGGCGCGCTCGGGCCTAACGCCCCAGGGCCGGTAGCGGATGAGGCGGTAGCGGGCCATCGATCGCGCCGCGGCGAGGACCGCGGAAGTCTCGCGCACCGTCTCTTCGAGGTCGAAGGAGCCGGGGACAATGACGGTGCGGACTTCGAAGAGGGAGCCCTGTCTGGCGAGGAAGCCGAGGTTCTGAAGGACGGTCGAGTTGCTCGAGGCGGTGAGGGCAATGTGCTCGGCCTCGTTCCAGGCCTTCACATCGAGCATGAAGCCCTCGGCGGCCGAGGTGATCCGGGGCAGGGAGGCGAGGGGCCTCGAGCCGTTGGTGTCGACAAGGCCGGGAAGGCCCCGAGCCCTTCCCTGCTCAAGAAGCTCGGCCAGGAAATCCGACTGGAGGAGGCACTCGCCGCCCGAGACTGTTATCCCGCGCAGGAAGGGCCTGTAAGGCTCGAGCTCGTCCAGGGCCTCCCGGGCTTCCATGCTCCTGACCTTGGGAGAGCTGCCATGGGAGCAGGCGGCCACGCAGGAGCCGCAGTCGCGGCAACGGGACCGGTCCCAGGCTGGCCTCGAGCCCGGTCCTCCGCTAAGGGCCGATTCGGGGCAGGCGCCGATGCAGGCCCCGCAGAGCGCGCAGGCCATCCTGGTCTCGGGATTGTGGCAATAGCCGCAGCCGAAGTCGCAGCCCTGGAGGAATACGACTCCCCGGTTGCCGGGACCGTCCACAGCACTAAAGGGAAGGATGCGCGCGACCTCGCCTCGGACCGCGGCGCCCTCAGGCCCGGGGACCAGGCCCATCATCGCCTGATCGCCCTGTCCAGGACCTTGAGGTTGTCGATGGCGTTCTTGCCGAGGACAGTCGAGGCGTTGGGCACGACCTCGCCGTGGCGGAGCCGCTCGACCTCGGAGCGCTTGACCAGGTAGCCTGTGACCCTGATGACATCGGAGTCGGCGGCGTAGCAGGAGAAGTAGCGGCCGCCGAGGGCGAAGAAACCCTTCACAGCATCGACGATCTGGCCGGGGTTGGCGCGGGCTGTCGGCTCGAAGGCGAAGACGTCACCCGTGCCGGCCACGAAGGGTCCGTGGAAGGGCGCGGAGCGAAGAAGGTGCTGGGGCAGGGGAGGCTCCTCGCCGATGGGAATCCTGCAGCCCGGTGATACGCCCGAATCGGAATCGATGCCCACCTGGGCATGGAGCAGGTAGCGGCCACCGGACGCCTTGAGGTTGGGATCGCGGTGGGCGGCGACCAGGCGGTTGATCTCGCCGAGGATCGCCATGCCGAGCTCGTCGGCTGCCCTGTCGTGGCCGAAGCGAGCTCCCCGCCCTGCAAGGAGGGCGTTGACGCACTCGGCCAGCCCGACCAGGCCAAACATCGCGGTGAATCTCGAGGGGTCGATGATCCCTTCGGCGGCGAGAAAGGACGATTCGAAGAAACCCGACTCCCTCATGACGAAGCGCACACGCTCCTGGATGTATTCGAGAACCGAGGCGACAGCCTCCGCCAGGGGGCCGGAGATGAAGTCCTCGGGACTCATTCCACTGACTCGGGCATTTGAGGCGAAGGCGGCCAGGTTGAGGCGCACGAGGGTGCAGCTGCCCCCTCCGACGGGCAGACCGTTGTAGCAGCTGGCAATGGCATAGGGACCCAGTCCCAGAGCGTCGAAGTCTGCCTGGAAGAGGCGGTGGTTGGCGAAGCTCGGCTTGGCGCAGTCGAGGGCGCAGGACGCGGCCTCCTCGGCGAAGCTGTCCTCGGTGAGCTCGCTGTCATAGCGCAGGCTCAGGTTCGGCACGGCGCGGGCCGCTCCGCGCTGGTGGCGGAGTATGGCCCTGCCGACTCGGGTGGCGCGGGGGCCGAGGTCTGCGTGGCAGAAGGAGTCGGGCAGGTCGCGGTCGATCTGCTCCATGAACATGCGCAGTATCCTGTCCTGCTCGGGCGCAAGGCCGTCAGACTCGTTGGGAAGGGCGAAGGGCTCGAGCAGGGAATCGAGGTCGCCCAGCCAGACGGGATAGCCGGTGATCGAGGGGATCTGGCGGTAGATCGAGAGCAGGGCGAAGACAGCGCCAAGGAGGTCGCGGGGAGCCTCGATCCGAAGGAATTCCGAGCCCTTGCGGAAATAGGCCTCGTAATCGGGGAGGATGTAGCGCGGACGCCAGGGGGCTGGCCCTTCCATGAGGTCGCAGACGACGCGAGCCGAGCGCAGCTCCTCGGTCCGCCTCGAGATGTGCAAGGGAGCGATGCGCTCTTCGCCCAGGCGGGCGAGAGCTGCTGCCTTTTGCCGGTAACTGAGGCCCCTGTCCCGGATCGTGGTTTCTGCGCTGTCCATGATGCTCTAGAGTCTACGCCCATGCGGAGCTTTGCTCAAGCCGCGAGGCCGAGAGGAGGGCGGCCTCGAACCGATCGAGGGTCCCGAGAGCTCTAGTCGGCCACTGTCCAGTCCACCGTGTAGCCGATCTCGTTGGCCACAGCCTGGACAAGGGCGTCGTCGTGGTGGAGGACGCCCGCCTCGGCCACGCTGGTCGTTCCGTTCGCGACCGAATAGATGCGGGCCGTGTGGTGGGCGGCAGTGAGGCCGAGCTCGTGCCCCCCCTTGGCGTCCAGGGTGCGCACCGTGCCGTTGCAGGCGCAGACATAGGTCGAGGTCTCGTCGGCCCAGATGCAGAAGGAGGTACCACGGACCCCGGCGATCGCCGTCGGCGTTCGCACCCTGTAGCTGTCCTGCCCGGCGATGGCATCGAGCTTTTTGAGGACCGAGGTAAGGCCACCCTTCCTGAGCTCGAATTCTGGCGCCCGCTTCGAGAAGTCCACCGTGACGAAGGCATTCTGGGAAACCCTGAAGCTGTTCCTGCCCCCAAATACCACATCGCAGGCAGAGCCCGGACCCGTCTCAACGCTGAACTTGGCGCCAAGGGCCTGGCCGATCTCGGCCGGCTTGCCGTTGATCTTCACGTTTCCGTCGAGGTACTGGACGCTCGCCTTGACCGAAGCGGCCTGGGCGAGCACGGCTCCGCCGGCGATGGCGGCCATGAGGACGATGGCCAGGGCCGCGATGCTGGCGCGGGTGAAGAAGGTGGTGGTGTTCATGGCCCTCAGGATCGCGCGGTAGGCCCGGCTTGTCAACATCGGAACTTTTTCGCGGATCACGGGCCCCGGCTCTCGTGTTTTGTGTCGTAGAAGTGGGGGCCTTGAGGTGTATCTTCTATATATGAGGCAGCGCATACGATGAACGACTCAATATACAGGCCCGCCCTCCCCCGGAACGAGGTGGCCCTGGGGTATGCTCCCGGCTCCCCCGAGCGCGCAGCTCTCGAGGCCGAGCTGGGGACAGTGCTGGCATCACGCATAGAGATCCCCTGCCTGATAGGCGGCAGGAGCGTATGGACGGGTCGGAAACGGCCCATCATCCGTCCCGACGAGAGGGGGACAGAGCTCGGCAGCTACCACGCCGCTGGCCCTGCCGAGGCCAAGACCGCGATCGAGGCCGCCCTCGCGGCGAAGCAGGAGTGGGAAGCTCTGCCCTGGGAGGAGAGGGCGGCGGTCTTCCGCCGGGCGGCCGAGCTTGTGTCTGGGAGCCGGCGCGCCCGGATCGTCGCGGCGACGATGCTGGGCCAGTGCAAGACCGTGGGCCAGGCTGAGATTGACTCGGCCTGCGAGGTGGCCGATTTCTTCCGTTTCGGGGCCGCCGCCATGGCCGAGGCCTACGCCGACCAGCCCGCCGACGCCCCTGCCGAATGGAACCGCACAAGCTACCGTCCCCTTGAGGGCTTCGTGTACGCGGTCAGCCCCTTTAATTTTACCGCCCTCGGAGCGAACCTCGCCGCGGCCCCCGCCCTCATGGGCAACGTCGTCTTGTGGAAGCCCGCCTCGACATCGGTTCTCTCGAACTGGGTTCTCATGCAGATCTATGAGGAGGCGGGACTCCCCCCCGGGGTCATCAATTTCCTGCCCGGCAGCGGCAAGGAGATATCGGAAGTCGTCCTGGCCCATCCCCTTTTCGCTGGCCTTCACTTCACCGGCTCGACAGCGGTGTTCCGCGGTCTGTGGAAGGGGATAGGCGAGGGACTCGAGCGATACCGGTCCTATCCCCGCATTGTCGGGGAAACGGGCGGGAAGGGCTTTGTGTTCCTCCATCCGAGTGCCGACCTCGAGGCCGCACGAGTGGCCATCATCAGGGGGGCCTATGAATACCAGGGACAGAAGTGCTCGGCCGCCTCCCGCCTCTATGTGCCCAAGTCGACAGCGAGGGCCTTCCTCGACGGCCTGGCCGAGGAGGTCCGCGCCCTTCCCATGGGCAAGGTCACCGATTTCCGCAATTTCCTCGGTGCGGTGATCGATGAAACGGCCTTCGAAGCGATCATGGCCCGCATCGAGGCCGTCCGACCCGGCGGCCGCTTCCTGGCCGGCGGCAGGGGGGACAGTTCCGAGGGCTTCTTCATCGAGCCGACCCTCCTGGTCTGCGCCGAGCCCCGCTGCGCGGCGATGAGCGAGGAGATATTCGGCCCGGTGCTCTCGGTCTACATCTACGATGAAGGCGACATCGCCTCGGCCCTCAGGCTCGTCGACACGACCTCGCCCTATGCCCTCACCGGGGCGGTCTTCGCCCGTGATCGCCGCGACATAGCCACATCCCTACTGGCCCTCAGGCATTCGGCTGGCAACCTCTATGTCAACGACAAGCCCACGGGGGCTGTCGTTGGCAGGCAGCCCTTTGGCGGGATGAGGGCCTCGGGCACCAACGACAAGGCTGGAACTGCGGGGAACCTCCTCCGCTGGGCAAGCGCCTGCGTGGTTAAGGAAAATTTCGATCCGCCCCTTGCCTGGCGACACCCCTCGATGGGTGAGGACTAGGGTCTGGCTTGAGGATATTTTGGAGAAATTGACCATTTCCCTCAAAGGGCCTATACTACCGTGTGGGGCGTGGCCGAAACCGCTGGGCGTCCTGACCGATCCGAAGCCGCAAGGGAGCAAGCGTGAAGAAACTGAAGTCCCAGGAATGTCTCGACGCAGTGGAACAGGGTGACTTCCCGGAATCGATCACGGGGGCGGCGCCCGCAGTGGCCGTTGTCCTCACCCAGAGTTGGTGCGTCCAATGGCAGTGGATGCGGTCCTATCTCGAGCAGATCGGCGACGAGCCGGGCCGCGAGATCTTCTTTGTGGAATATGACAACGAGGACTTTTTCGAGCCCTTTATGGCCTTCAAGGAGGACACCTTCGGCAATAGGGAGGTCCCCTATGTCCGCTACTACCGTAGCGGGAAGTTCGTGAAGGCGACGAATTTCATAGACAGGACCGGCTTCCTGAAGGCCCTCACGGCATGAGGGCGGTCGGACGCCTCGGGGCGATCCTCCTCGCCTTGGCATGGCTTTCCTCTCCTTACCTTTCTTCCGAGGAGGGCGTGGCGAAGGGGACGCCGCCCAGGGCCCCAGGCTCCATCGCCCACAGGACCCTGGCCAACGGCCTCGAGGTCTTCGTGGTGCCCGACCATTCAGTCCCCCTCGCCACGGTCTGCATCGTGTTCAGGGGCGGGGCGATCGCCCAGGACGAGAAGAACGCGGGCCTTTTCCACCTTTACGAGCACATGATGTTCGACGGGAACGAGAAGTATCCCTCACAGGCCGCATTCAGGGCGGGCCTCAACAGGCTCGGGGCCTCGGACTGGAACGGGGCGACCAGCGACGAATTCATCAACTACTTCATCTCGATTCCCTCCGAGAGGCTCGGCGAGGGAATCGAGTTCTGGTCATGGGCAATCGAGAAGCCAGTCTTCAACGAGGCCAAGCTCGAGGTCGAGAAGAAGGTCGTCCTCGACGAGATCCGCGGTGTCCATGCCGACCCCAACGCGATCATGGAAAACGCGGTCACGAAGCGGGTCTTCCCCTTCGCGCCCTGGCGCAAGAACATCGACGGCCCGGAGTCCAACGTGCAAGGGGCGACTGTCGCCCAGCTCGAGGCCATCCGCGACTCCTGGTACATCCCCCAGAATGCGGCTCTCATGATCGGTGGCGACGTGGAGAGCGAGGCTGTCTTTGCCCTCGCCCAGCGATGGTTCGGAGAATGGAAGGGACGAGGCGCCCCGACCCTCGTCACGGCGGGCCAGGAGCCTGCCGCCTCCAGGGTGGAGATCGTCTATCCCGATGACAGCTTCTACAAGGGCCTCGCCCAGGTGCAGTTCCGCTGGCGGGCCCCCGATGTCATCAAGCAGGCTTCCGACACCTACATCGCCGACGTCCTCTTCAACCTCATAGCCTCGCCCATCGGCAGGTTCAAGATCGACCTCATGAAGAAGGATCCCGACCTCCTCAACCCCGAGTACATCAGCTTCCACTATCCGACCTCGAGGGACGGCTCCACCTTCTATTTCTCCGCAGTCCTCAAGCTTGGGGATCCAGCCACAGACGCGCCCCTGGGCGAACGTGCGGAGCGCCTCAGGCTGGCCCTCGACGAGGAGCTGGCCCTCGTCGCCAGGGACCCCGTGGCCTTCTTCCCCGCCGGCGCCCTGCGGAGCGCCAAAAACAAGCTCGTCGACCGGAATGCCATCATGCTCGAGGACACGGGCAGGTTCATCACCGATGTGCTGAGCTTCTGGTGGGCCGTCGCCGGGACCGATTATTTCCTCGGCTACGAGAGCAACTGTCTCAAGGTGAAGGAGGACCAGCTGGTGAGGTTCCTCAAGCGCTATCTGGCCGACAGGCCCGAGGCCGTGGCGATCAGGGTTGATTCGGCCTGGCTGGCCGCCAACGAGACGGCGAAGCCCGGGCAAGGAGCCTACGAGAAGGTGGGCGCGGACAACGCCTTCTGGTGGCAGAAATGAGAAGCGCCACCATGCACGGCGCCGCGGCCCTGATCGCCCTGGCCCTCCTCGGCTTTGCTTCTTGCGCGAGCCCAGGCCGCCCGGCACCGGTCTACCTGGGAGAGGATTTCGAGAGTCCCGAGGAACAGGCCTCGGAGTCCGCCTTCACCCAGTATGTCGAGGACAACCTCCCCTCCTTCACGACCTTCAAGCTGAGCAACGGCATCCCCGTCATCGTGAAGAGCAACCCCTCGAGCCATGTGGCCCATATCCTCCTCGTCATCAGGGGCGGATCCCTGGTCGCATCCAGGGAGTCGGCGGGGACAGAGTCCCTCGCCCTCAAGACCATGGCGCGCGGTTCCCGCAGCTATCCCCACCGCGAGCTCCAGGCCCTGCTCGACGAGACGAGCACGAGCATCAAGGTCAGCACCAGCCTCGAGGCCTCCTATTACAGTCTGAACACCCTCGATAAGTACCTCAAGCGGACACTGCCCGCCTGGGCCGAGACCCTCTCTGCCCCGGCCCTCGAGAAGGCCGACTTCACCCAGATGGTGACCCAGGCCCGGCTCGGCCTCGAGAGCAGGGCCCGGGACCCCTGGTCGAGGACCACCGACCTTGCCAACGCGGCCTTCTTCCGCGGCCATCCCTTCTCGGTCGATCCCGAAGGCAGCCTTGAGTCCATCGAGAATGTGAAGCTCGAGTCCGTGAAGGCCTGGTATTCGACAGCCTTCTCGGCGAACCGCATGTTCGTGGTCGCCGTCGGCAAGCTCGATCCCTGGAAGCTGCGCTGGGATCTCGAATGGGGTCTTGGGCGGATCCCTGACCGGCTCTTCCCCCTGCCCGCCGCGGCTCCCGCCTTCGTGCCCGAGGACGAAGGGCTCCAGACCTTCCCCTTCCCCCAGGCCAAGGGCGTCGGCTATGTCCTCGGAAATTTCGCCGCGCCGGGGCCCTCCCATCCGGACTACCTCCCCTTGCGGCTGTCGATGATGATGTTTGAGGATCTGCTCAATGCGATCGTCAGGGACAAGTACGGCGCCGTCTACACCCCCGGCGCCTACATACGGTCAAGGGCGGCGAACTTCGGCACGATAGCGATGTTCAAGACGAGCTCCCCCGGGAAGATCAAGGCCTACATAGACGAGGCGGCCGCCTCGATGGCAGCGGGAGAGGTCGCCACCGACGATCCCGAGGCGAAGCACGGGGAGAATCGGCGCACCAGCCTCGAGGATGCCCTGCCCATGTACAAGGCCCTCCTCGAGGGCCAGCTCTACGAATCCTGGAGGTCGAACGCCTCGGTCGCCACCCGCATCGCCGAATCGATGATCGCCTCGGGGAATAGCGCTGACTACCTCCTCCAGGCCGAGAGCCTCCCCGATGTCACGGCGGCCCAGGTCGCCGCGGCGTTCAGGAAGTATGTGCTCGAGGGAAGGATCAGCTGGGTCGCCCTGGCCACGCCGGCCCTCCTGCAATCGGTCAACGCGGGCGACTACATCCGGATGGGGAAGCGCTAGGGCACAGGACTCTTAGGCCGAGTCGAGCTTGAACTTCGCCGCGGCGACTCCAAGCTCGCCCACGGCGGCTGCGTTGGCACGCGCCTCCGAGGCGACGGCCTCCACGAGGGAGGCGAGGGACTCGTTCGTGGAGGCCTGGGCGCGCACGGCCTCGTCAATCCGCCGCGAGGCGCCCACGATGCTCTTCATCGCCGCCTCGACCGAGGCAGACTGCTGGCCCTGATCATCGGCCAGACCCTCGATGTGGTTTGTGGCCTCGATGAGGGCATGGACGCTCCCGAGGATCTCGTCGGTCCCCGACTTCTGCTCGGCCATGGCCTCGGCGATCCGTCTCACGAGCTCCCCCGCCCGCCGTATGTCGGCGTCGATCGAGGAGAAGGCCTCGCCCGCCCTGGCCGACATGAGGGCGCCATGGCCGATCCTGCCCTTCATGTCCTTGATAAGGTCGCGTATCTGCCTCGCGCTCCTGCCCGCGGTCTCGGCGAGGCCGCGCACCTCGTCGGCGACGACGGCAAAGCCCCTGCCCGCCTCGCCGGCGTGGGCCGCCTCGATCGCCGCGTTCATCGCGAGGAGGTTGGTCTGTGAGGCGATCTTGGAGATCGCGTCGACGATCTCGCCCACCGAGGCCGAGGCCTTCTCTATGTCGCCCATCGCCTGGATCATCGTGCCGATGCTCTCGCCTCCCGAGCGCGATACCACTTCAAGGCCCTTGGCAAGCTCGTCTGCCGCGGCCGCCATGAGCGAGACCGAGGAGATGGAAGCGGCCATCTCGGTTAGGGCGCTCGAGCTCGTCTCCACCAGCCTGGCCTGGCTGCGCAGGTCTTGGGTGACCGCGCCCGAGGAGCTCGCCAGCCGCACCATCGCCTCGTCGCCCGAGCCCACGGCATGGGTCTGGCTCTCCACGGCCTGGCGCACCAGATCCAGCTCCTGCCTCGAGGCCTCCACCGAGGACCTGGCCGTCTCGGCAGACTCGCCGACCCTTCCGGCCGAGAGCGAGACCTGGAGCGAGAGCCCGCGCAAGCGCACAAGGAGGAGGCGCAGCTCAGACAGGGAGCGGTTCACCGTGTCGGCCAGGAAGCCCAGCTCGTCGTATTGCACCACGCTCGCCTTTCTAGTGAGGTCGCCGCCCCCCGAAGCTACGCCGCGCATCGTGTCAGAGAGCAGGGAAATCTGGCGCCGGAGGCCGCGGGTGATGGCCCCGGTCGTCACCGAGGAGAGGCCCATGGAAAAAAGGACCAGGGCGGTAAGTTCAAGGGCCATGCGGGTATCCGGGGCAACGTTGGCACCGTCGGCCACGCCTGGCGGCAGGTTCTGGAAGCGCGCGTAGCCCAGGGCGGCGATCGAGCACATGGCGCCAGTGAAGAGCGAGCCGGCGAGGGCGGCCAGATTGAGCTTGGAGGCGATGCCGAGGTCCTTCCT
Source organism: Spirochaetaceae bacterium (assembly GCA_025356015.1). GTDB lineage: Bacteria > Spirochaetota > Spirochaetia > Treponematales > Rectinemataceae > JANXYO01. The sequence continues at coordinate 20,857 of JANXYO010000119.1, read as the reverse complement.
CTCGCCTTCGTACTCGTGGACGGCGAGGACGTGGAGCGAATCCATCAGGATCGTCTCCGCGAGGGCGATCTCGAGCAGTGTCGTGGCGAGGCCGATCGCGAAGTTCATGGCGAGGAGGGCGATCCAGTTTGAGAGGACATAGGGGACGCCCGGCAGGACGGCCTCGAAGAGGAAGCTCGCGAGGGGGCCCAGGCCGAAACCAAGGCCGTTGATCATCGCGATGGCCAGGGGGATGGACTTGACCCTCTCTCTCGCCTTCCGGCGTTCTACCTGGGGAAGGTCCTGGCCCTGGGCGACCGCATGTACGGCGCGCGAGAGGGGCCCAAGGCGGAGGAAGAGAAAGAGGTCGGCGATGACGAGGGTCACCGAGACCGCAGTGAGGAAGAAGGGCAGGCCCCTGATGATCTCGGCGGGGTTCCGCACGAAGAACAGGGAGTTGAAGACCTGCATCCAGACCGCGGCCAGGAGGGAGACCGCGTTGGTGAGAACCAGGATCCGGGGCCGTATGCTTGCGGATTTCATGGGAGTCACAGTATGCGCGCCGCGCGAGGCAGAGCGCAAGCGTTAGGCGGAAGTGGAGCCGAAGAGGACAGTGCGGTTTCTGCCCGACTGCTTCGCCAGGTAGAGGGCCTCGTCGGCCTCCTTCTGCAGCGTCTCGGCGTCCTGTCCATGGCGCCAGGCCGATACCCCGAGGCTGATCGTCACTCCCGCGCCCCCCGCCGCCGGCGGGAGCTCCACCACGGCGAGGCGGACCATCTCGGCGGCTGCGACACCCTCAGTGCCTCCTGTGCCCGGAAGGAGGGCGGCGAACTCGTCGCCTCCCAGGCGGAAGAGCAGGTCGCTCCTGCGCATCCGGGCGGCCACGGCGGCGGCCACGGCCACGAGGCATCGGTCGCCCGCGGGATGGCCGGCCCTGTCGTTGACCTGCTTGAACTCGTCGAGATCGAAGAAGATGAGGCTGAAGGCCGCTCCCGAGCGCTCGGCCCTCCTCGATTCCTGGAGCAGGGCGGCGGCGAAGAAGCGGCGGTTGTAGAGCCCGGTGAGGTGGTCGGTGTAGGAGGCCGCCTCCAGCTTGCCCGCGACATGGGAGCGTGCGAGGAGGGCCACCGAGACCGCAAGGGCCAGGAGGGCGCCCAGGGAGACGAGGAGGTAACGGGCCTGGTAGAGGATGAGCTCCGAGGAGGCCCTGATCTGGGCCACGACGGAGTCGGCGAGATACCACAGGCTTTCGCTCATCGCCATCAGCTCGACCCGGTATTCGTCCTGTGGGAGACCCTGCGAGGAGCGCAGCATGACCTTGAAGTCCTGCCACTTGGCATCGAGGGCGCGCAAGGAGTCCCGGCTCGCCTGATACTCCCGGCCTTCTGACACAGCGAGCTCGAGCTTCCCGAGGCCAGAATCCACGTCGGCGATGAGGCGGGCCGGGGGCGATCCACTGAGCTCATTCTTTGCGAGGCGCTGCACGGTGCCGCGGATCCGGCCCGACTGCTCGAGTAGGGAGGTGTCCTTGCTGATGCCAAGGTACACGGTTATCGCAAAAGCCACCGTCACCGCCGCCGCCACCGCGGTCGCGATGGAGAGGCCAAAGAGCACTCGAGTGGGGATCGTCATTGATGCGCCTTTGACTAAGGTACTAGAGGTGGTAGCGCACTTGCAGGACTCCGCCGAATATCGCCTGGTCGAGGAAGGGCAGGCCCTCGCCCGCCCAGAGGTTGAAGACCGGCCAGATCGCGCGGGCGGTGAATCCGAAGGCGACCCGCTGGGTGAGGCGGTACTCGATGCGCAGGAAGCTGCTCGGCATGATGAAGCGGCCCTGGCCCCAGAGGTAGTCGTTGATCGAGTTGACCGTGGACTGCTTGACCTCGGCCGCGGCGCTCAGGCCGTAGCGCAGGTTCAGGACAAGCCCGGCTCCACCGCCCAGGGCGACCTTGTCGCTCACCTGGGCCGAATAGACGATGGGCGCCTCGATGAGGAAGCCCAGGACAAAGGCGTCGCGGTTCTCGACGCCTGTTGGCAGGGCCCTGCCGTTGGCGAGCTCGTAGTATGACCAGTAGAACTCCGCCGAGGGATCGAAGGACCAGCGCGGACCCCAGGCCAGGGGATAGACCAGGCCCGAACCCAGGACATTGGTGATGAGGTCTGTCGTGTCGGTGCCCGCGCCCTTGTCGGCGTTTACGACAAAGATCACGCCCAGGGAGGGTCGGATCGACTCAGGCGCGGGAAGGGCCGAGGCCGGGCAGAGGCAGGCGAGGGCGATGCAGGCAGCGAGCCCGGTCCGGCTTTTCATGGTTGGCACCCCTTCACTATACCGCGTCCGGCCGCCAATGCAACGAGGCGCGCCTTCCTAGGGGGCCGTGAAGACCACGACACCCGAGCAGGACACAAAGGGGAAGTCGCCGGCGTCCCAGGAGGCCACCGCGAAGCGCCCGACCGCGGTGATGGCGACGAAGCTGGCACCCTTGACCGGCGGCTCGAGGCTAAAGGCCACCGGCGCGCCGTCGCGCGATGAGGCGCCCCGGCCCGAGGCCGTTATCGCAATCACGCTCCCCTCTCCCGAGATCCAGGCCGTGGCTCCGGGGGCTTCCTCGGCCCGATCTCCCGCGAAGAACCAGGAATCGGATCCGCGGTCGGAGCGCACCCGGGCGAGGTAGGAGCCGCCCGCCGCGAGGGCGAGGGTCGGCGCGAGGGCCGCGGCACCAGATCCCAGCCGGGCCGCCTGGGCTATGGGCCGGGGCTCGAGGGAGCGCTCGAACTCGCCCCTGCCGATGTCGGAATCCTGGGATCCCGGGCCCCCGGGGACAGTGCTGCGCAGATAGCGCTGCTCGACCTTCGAGGCACCGTCCCTGCGCAGCTGGGCCAGCCAGGTCCCGTCCGGGACGGGGAAGAGGGCGAAAAGCTGAAATGCCGGGGCTCCGGTGGATCCCGTGTCGCCGGCGCCCGGTCCCAGGACAAGCCGGGCGGTCCCGTGCCCGTCGAGGGCTAGGAGGGCCGAGGACAGAGCCTCTGTCCCACCCTCAGCCGCGAAGGGGTCGCGGTACAGGTGCACCAGGAAGCCCTCGCCGCGTGGCCAGGCAGCCGCCGCTGTGCGTCTCGCGAAGTGCTCGGGCGCGGGCCTGTTCGCCAGGGTGAAGGAGGAGCCGTCGGCCGAGGGCACAAGAAGGGCGATCCCGATCCTGTTGACCGCGACGAGGGCCATGTTCGCGTTCGCGCTCACGACATCGGCGTTGGGGGCAAGGGCTGCCGGGGCCACGGCCCCGGCGAGCTCGATGGGCAGCTGGCCGGGCCTGGGGGCTCTGAGGCCCGAGCTCGTGGCCACGAGGACCACGGGCGCGTCCGTCCTGAAGGTGAAGCCGTCCTTGGCCGCGGGCCGGGCGGCGCATGAGAAGAGGGCCGTGGCGAGGGCAGCGGCCGCGAGGGCGGCCGCTGCCTTGAGGAATCGCATCAGTAGTTGCGCGCGAAGACGGCGGTGTGCTTCGCGGGCTCACCGCAGAGACAGCACTTTCCCGAGATGTCTTCCTGCTTGCCAAGCGGCAGGCAGCGGATCGTCACCTTGCTCTCGGCCTTGAGCGCCGCCTCGCAGGTCCTTGAGCCGCACCACAGGCCCTCGGCGAAGCCCCCGTGGGCGGCGGCTGTGCCTGCCGAATCGGCCCCGTAGAACTCGAGGATCTCGGCCTTGCTCGCCACCTTCCTCGTGTTCTCGTCCCGGAAGGCCCTGGCCCGCTCGAAGAGGTTCTTCTGGATCGCGTCCAGGAGCTCCCGGGCCTTCGCGGGGACGGCAGCTGCCTCCACCGGGACCTTCTCACCCGTGTCGCGCCTCGCCATCATCACCTTGCCCGCCTCGAGGTCGCGGGGACCGATCTCCACGCGCACCGGGGTCCCGCGCATCTCCCACTCGGCGAACTTCCAGCCGGGTGAGGAGGAATCGTCGGTATCCATGACGGCCCTGATCCCCGCGGCCTTGATGGCGGCGAGGAGCTGGTCACCGTATGCGAGTACGGCGGCCTTGGTCTCGTTCTTGTAGATCGGGACGATGACGAGCTCCTCGGGAGCGAGGCTCGGGGGCAGGACCAGGCCCTTGTCGTCACTGTGGGCCATGATGATGGCGCCCACGAGCCGGGTCGAGGTGCCCCAGCTGGTCGCCCAGACATGGTCGAGCTTCCCGTCCCGGGTCTGGAACTGGACATCGAAGGCCTTCGCGAAGTTCTGGCCAAGGAAGTGGCTCGTGCCGGCCTGGAGGGCCTTCTTGTCCTGCATCATCGCCTCGATGCAGTAGGTCTGGACAGCACCGGCGAACTTCTCGGCCTCGCTCTTCAGGCCAGCGATCACGGGCAGGCAGAGGTGGCGCTCGCAGACATCGCGGTAGACCTCGAGCATCTTGAGGGTCTCCTCGACGGCCTCGGCCTCGGTCTCGTGGGCCGTGTGGCCCTCCTGCCAGAGGAACTCGGCGGTGCGCAGGAAGAGCCTGGTGCGCTTCTCCCAGCGCAGGACGTTCGCCCACTGGTTTATGAGGATGGGCAGGTCGCGCCAGGACTGGATCCAGTCCTTGTACTTCGACCAGATGATCGTCTCGCTCGTGGGCCGGATGCACAGGGGCTCCTCGAGCTCCTCCCCACCGCCGATCGTGACGACGGCGAGCTCGGGGGCGAAACCCTCGACGTGCTCGGCCTCCTTCTTCATGAAGCTCATCGGTATGAGGAGGGGGAAGTAGGCGTTCTGGTGGCCGGTCTCCTTGAAGCGCCTGTCCATCTCGGCCTGGATGCGCTCCCAGATGGCGTAGCCGTGGGGCCTGATCACCATGCAGCCCTTCACGGGGGAGTAGTCCGCGAGCTTCGCGTTGATGACGATGTCGATGTACCACTGGGAGTAATCGACGCTGCGGGGGGTGATCTTCTCTGCCATGCGGCTAACCTCGGTAGTAGACGGATCTCGAGACTATAGCCGATCTGGGGGAGGACCGTCAAAAGGGGGGAGCACCCACCGGCAGGGGGCCCCGCGAGCCCACCCAGCCACGGGCGGGCAAGCGAGGAGGGCGGGCCCCAGCTCGGCTGCGAGGGATCTCGCTAGGTCCTCGCTCTGCGCTCCGTCAGAACAGTGGCGCAGAGCTGCGGAATCGCTCGACCCCTCTCCGCCGTCGTCCCGCCCTCCTCGCTTGCCTCGTCGATGCCGGGGGGAAGCTCGCGGGGCATCCACCTCATCAGGCGGGCTCGGCCTTGGCTGTTCCCCCTCGCACCGCCCTCCTCGCCGAGGCGCGTCCAGGATCCTTTGGCGCCTCGGTTGCGGTGGGCTTCGCTACCCCACTATGTCATCGATACCGGTTTCGGCTCGGAAACGGCTGAGTTGCTCAGGTCCAATCTCGACCGCGGCAAGCAGACCATCGTCGTGAACACCCACCATCACTGGGAGCACATCTGGGGCAACTGGGGCTTCCGTGACTGCGACATCGTCGCGCAGGAAGGGCTCCCGAAGCTCGCGAGGGAGAAGTGGGATCTCACGCTCGAAACGAATCGGAAGTACGTCCGCGGAGAAGTGGCGCTCGTCCTGCCAACCATCCTTGTCGCGGGCTCCATCTCCTTCGAGGACGACGGCATCCCCTTGTTCTCGTCGAAGGGGCATTCCGACGACAGCTTGAGCGTCTTTTGCAGAGATGGCGGGTTCCTGATCGCGGGCGAAAACATTGGCGACAGCGACGAGGCGATGGTCCCCAGTCTCGCCTCATGCGTCGAAGACTATCGGAAGACCCTTGATACCTACGCAGGTCTCGCTCCGAGGACAATCCTCTCGGGGCACAACAGGGCCGTGGACAGACGCTACCTGGATAAGATCAAGGCAGCTCTGGCCAAGGCGGAGCACTCATCCCCTGACGCGGGCGGCCTGGATCGCAAGGAGCGTCTATTTTGACAGGGAGATCAGGGATTTCCTCGCTCGGTATCCTGACGCATCGATCGTGAACCTCGGCTGCGGCCTTGATACGACCTACGAGCGGACCAACAACGGAAGCGCTCGGTGGTACGAACTGGATTTCCCCGATGTCATGGAAATCAGGAAGCGGTTCCTGCATGAGACCGCGAACAGGACTTTCATAATGGGTCGGCGCTTGATTCCGCTTGGGTCTCCTTGGTTGAAAACAAGAGCCATGTGATGATCATGATGGCAGGTGTGATCTATTATCTGGACGAGGCCGAAATCAGGGCCCTTATGCAGAAGATACCCAAACGAGCGGCTCGGAGTCACTTGGCAGTGGCTCCTAGTCACTACAGATATCACTGCCCGGCCACCGCCGACCAGGTCCTCAAGGGTGCCTTTCGGGCCTCGCTTCTTCCTTGGGGCGTCAGGCCGAAATAGCCATCGGCGAGGGCGCCTTCCCAGTCCCCGTAATCGGGGTTGGGGAGGACGACGAACTGGGTCCCGAACTTGTCCTTGTTCTGGTCGACGAGGGCGTTGCGGTCCTTCTGGTTCTTGTGATAGCTGCCGATGGGAAGGTCGCCCGCGTTGTCGCCCATGTAGACGGCGACGCTGTAGTCCTTCGATACCAGGTCGAAGCGTGGCTGCTTGTCGCTCACGCCCGTGCTGACGAGGAGGTGCTTGGAGTCGGCGAAGGGGAAGCCGAGGGTCTTCATGTTCTTGATCGTCCCCTCGAAACCTGCCTGGTCGCGGTTCGTGACGTAGAAGACCTCGACTCCCTTCTTGGCGATGGAGTTGAGGAAGTCCGTGGCTCCAGGCATCGCGAGGGCCTGGGCGGCGATCTCCCACTGGGTCCAGGTCTTGCCGGAGTAGCCCTCGTCCTTGCCGATAAAGCCCGCGTCGTAGGCGGAATTGTCGAACAGGGTCTCGTCCACGTCGGCGATGACGGCCAGGGGCTTGTCGCCGACCTTCTTGGTGGCGATCGCCTTGTCGACGATCATCTGCGCGAGGTTGTAGGCCTGGTAGCAGAGCTCGCGGTACTCGGCCGCGTTCTGCATCCAGGCGAGGGCCATCACTGTCTGCTCATTGAGGTCCTTGACGGTGGCCGCTGGCGGGTTGTCTGCGAAGGCGCTTGACGCCGCGATGAGGAGCATGAGGCCAAGGATGAGGGCAGCGCTGCGATTCTCTCTTGTTCGGAGCATGTGGATCCTCCTTAATCGAGATTTCCAGAGATGGGTTCTGGTGGGCAGAGCCACCTTGCCCCATCTTAAATTCGGCAATCCCGAAGCACTTCGTCAAGCTTGCCTGGACGGCGCCATCTCGCCGGGCCTAAGCCTCGGTCCACGATTCCTGTCACCCTTCCGGCTTTGCGCTCCGTATTTTATTAGTGTTGATCTACCAGTATGAGGAGTGGGCATGGCGAAGACGCCTCGGGGGACGACTTCGGAACTTCCAATTCTGAGCTTCGCGACGGTAGCTGCGTGGGAGCTCTGGTTGTCGGAGCATCACGCAGCCTCGGCTGGGCTATGGTTGAGGATCGCCAAGAAGGCTGCGGGGATCTCCTCGGTGAACTACGAGGAGGCCCTCGACGTGGCGCTCTGCTACGGCTGGATCGACGGCCAGAAGAAGCCCTTTGATGGAGAATGGTTTTTGCAGAAATTCACGCCGCGGCGGCCACGGAGCCTGTGGTCGAAGCGCAACATCGAGAATATGGCGAGGCTTGGCGCCGCGGGGAGGATGAGGCTGCCTGGCCTTGGCTGAAATCGAAGCGGCCAAGCGCGATGGACGCTGGGAGGCAGCCTATGATCCGCCTAGTGCCATGGCCGTCCCCCAGGATTTCCTTGAGGCCGTGGAGAAAAACGAGAAGGCAAAGGCAACCTATGAATCCCTGAACCGGGCCAACCTATATGCCATCGCGTGGAGACTGATGACCGCCAAGAAGAATGAGACAAGGAAGCGGCGTTTCGACTCCTTCATCGCGATGCTGGAGAAAGGCGAGAAGCTCCATTGACCCAGGGAGGGTGGCGCCCGACCCCCCTTGTCCAGGGCCGCTCTCATTCACGGTTATATCAATAATACTTTACGGTTCAGGATTATCCCTGCATAGTAAGCCAAAGTTCCACCAAGTATCCCGTATTCGCAAAAGGAGCAGGATATGGCAGGATTCGACCGAGGAGCCGCGGAGGCAAAACGCTTTTCTTATCAGAGAAGTCCTGATTGGCCCAAGGCCGAAGAGGCCCATCGCCAGAAGGAGCCGACCTGTGTCTGCTGCAAGCCGGGAATGGACTCGGGCGCCCCGGTCCAAGTCCACCACATCTTCCCTTTCCACTACTGCATCGCGCTTGGAAGGCCAGACCTCGAGCTTGATGATCGCAATCTCATTACCCTCTGCGACAAGGAAGAGGGGAAGCCCAGCGAAGACCACCATCTTCTCGTTGGCCACCTCAACCTGTTCCAGTCCGCGAATCTAAAGATCGTCCTTGATGTGAAAAAGACCTATCACGGTTCACGCGAAAGACAGATCAAGAGCAACCCGCTCTGGGAAAAGGAAGTGCACGAGCGCCTGAAGCCCCTCGATGCGATGAGCAATGAGGAAAGGGACCAGTTGAGGAAGCTCATGGACAAGACCCTGCCCATCAAGAGTCCCTGAGGTTTCGGGCCATGTTGATGCCGGTGATGAAGAAGCCCATTTCCTTGTAGAGACCCAGGGCCCTGTCATTGCCGGCGGCGACACGCAGTTTTACCTGCCCGATCTTCTGCCTTGTCAGTGATTCCTCAAGCAGCTTGATGCTCTGCTTGCCATATCCCTGGCCTCTGCGCCCGGGATGGATGAAGAAATCATAGATGAAGGCGCTGTGTTCCTCCGCGTTGATTGCGTACCACAGATATCCGATGAGCTTGGTCTCTCCCCTTTCTTCGAGGTCGATGCACAAAAGCGTGTTGTCTTTCGTCTCCACTCCGTCGGGCAGGTCCTTCTCGATTTCCTTGCTTGCGGTGACAAGCGCCTGCGCCTTGTCCTTCCTGTAAGTACTTGCGATTTCCTCTCCGTAGTCGGCCACGAAGCAGTCCCTGTAGGCGGGGAATTCGTCTTCCTTCATTGGTCGCAAATAGAGCATGTCGGCCTCTTGCGCTGTTTGTCCGGACCGCGGCATTCTCGGACAGGCTGGAACATATCGTAGAGCGCAGTCCGCGGGGAGGCAAGGCATTGGGCCTTGCCCCGCACGAGGCAGTGGTTATCGACTATACTTCGGCTTGTGATTCCCTTGCTGCGTCCAGCCGTCGCGCCGACGCGATCCGGCCCTTCGGGGAGGGCCAGCCTGGAACCCCCGATCCCCCAGAGGGCTTTAAGAGGCAACTTTGATATCAAAGGTCGAGAACACGGCTTCTTCCCTCTTTGCGCTTGAGCGGAGGATCAGCCATCTCTACGCCTCGAGCTACCGGAGCAGTCTGGAGCATTGGACCCTGCTGGATACGGTGCGCCACGCGAACATGTGGAAGATGAGTTGCCTGGAGAAGGTCAGACAACGACTGGAGAACAGGGAAGCCCATTTCCACACCGAGCTCGAGTTTCTGGAGATCGACAGCGAGATTTACATAGTGACGAGCAACGAGGACCTCGAGCACACCGAGACCTTCCTAGACCAGGTCAAGGACCTTGCGAAACTCATATTCAAGCGGGTGAAGGGGCAGGGTGGCGGCCGCGGACTCTGTCCGACCGGCTTCGAGGGGGATTTGGGGAGCTACCTTGCCTACACCCTTGTGCAGATGCCGATGCGGCGCTATCTGCACTACTCAATCAGGAATGACCAGTACAGCCTCTTCCGCGACCTTGCATCCTACATAGGCAAGCACAGCAGACTCTTCTCGACCGAGAACGTGTTCGACCTCTCCATCTACCACGAGCCCTCATGCGATCCAGCTGTTCTCGGCAGGAAGGGGAAGTGGGAGGACGACGAGCTGTACAGGGAGATCACCAGGAGCACCCTGGTCTCGCTGTCAACGCGCCGGTGACCTTGATATGAAAAACCCGGCCCCACGGGGCCGGGCATCAGTGTCCCAAGTCTGGATTTTTCAGGGCAGCTTCAGCACTTCAACCATGTACCGGATCCCGCCGTCGCCGTTGTTCGCCATTCGCTTTTCGACGATGAAGACCAGGGTCTTCCCGTCGGGGGCAGCGATGATGCGGCGGATGACATAGGCCTTCACCCCGGGGCGCTTTATGTCGGGGTTGCCCCCGGTCACGCGCTTTGTCGCGCTCTCGCCGAGCTTCACGCTCACGGCGATCCCGAAGGAAGAAGAAATCCCGCCCTTGGCCTCGTCGGTCTTCTGGTTCAGCGCGATCTCGTATGCCGCTCCGGTCTTGAAGTCTCGGAAGGAAAGGGTCGCCGGGGGCTCCTGTCCGTCGAGAAGGACGTAGAGGAGGCGGCCGGGCTTGAGGTGGTCGATCTTGTATTTCCTCGCGAGGGGGACCTGGTCGGCGAAGAGGGAGTAGAAGGCCCCGACACCGTCGAGGCCGGGCTCGAGGACAGCCTCGTAGACCTTGCGCGCGACGCCCTGGGCGACAAAGTTGTTCTTGCCATTGTCGACGAGGTAGGTTTCCGCGTAGGGCTTGCCTGAGCCCAAGTCGGCGCCGTACTGGCCGAACATGAAGTAGGCCGAATCGGAACTGAAGCCGAGGTCGACGAAGGTCGCCACGTCCCCGGCGAAGGTCGGGATGCAGGCGGCGAGGATCGCGATGGCGGAGATGAGGATCCGTTTCTTCATGGCAAGCTCCTGCTACCTTATCGGCCGCCGTCCAGCTCGGCTTGAACCAGAAGGGGGCATAATTCTTTTCCCCCTTAGGCCGGAAGCTCAGCAAAAACGCCAACCTGATCATTGCGTATTGTCGGCTCTCTGCTGATGGAGGATCGCTCCGGCCAGGCATGCGGCGAAGGTCGCGGCGAGGACGGCGTAGCTTTCCGTTCCGAGGTGCTCGATCCTCGGGCCGGCGATGCCGGTGACCAGGGGGACAATCGACCAGGGAAAGTAGCGCGACCAATCGGTGTGGCCAAGGATCGTCCCCACGACGAGCATGAATATCGTGAAGCCCGTTGGCGCCATGAAGCCCTCCGAGGCCAAGGCGAGCCAAGCCACGGCTGGGGCGAGGGCCAGGAGGGCAGCGGCCACGATGAGGACCTGGGCGCAGGTATCCAGGAAGAGGGGGAGGGAGAAGCCCGGCAAACCTATGAAGGCGCCGACAAGGAGGCTCTCGGCCAGGAGGGAGGCGCTCAGGACCAGAAACCAGAGCGCCGAGACCGTCAACTTCGCGGCGACGAACCAGGCGCGGCCCAGGGGAAGGCAGAGCATGGTCTTGGCGGTGCCCTTGCTGTGGCTGAGCTTGCGCAGCTCTGCGTCTAGAACCTTCAGATAGATCATGCCTCCCCTCCCGTCACCCTCATGAAGTGGGCCTCGAGATCCTCCACGACCGGGCAGAGGCGCCGCAGGGCAATTCCCCCGTCCACGAGGATTCGGGCGACCTCCTCGGGGATGGCCCGGGGGTCGGAGCTCCGCAGGGAACAGGCCCCAAAGGCCACGAGGTCCTCGATCCCCAGGCCAGAGCCGAGGAGGTCTCGGGCGCGAAGCGGTTGATCGACCTCGATCTCCAAGCTCTGTCCCCGCAGGGACAGGAGCTCATCGTGGTCGAGCTCCTCGACCAGGCGTCCGCGGTGGACGATCCCGATGCGGTCGGCCAGCTGGTCGACCTCGGCTAGGTGGTGGCTCGACATGAAGATAGTGACGCCCCGCTCGCTGGCGAGGCGCCGCAGGAGTGTCCGTATCTCAAGCATCCCCGCGGGATCGAGGCCATTGGCCGGCTCGTCGAGCACAAGGATTTCGGGCCAGCCGATGAGGGCACGGGCCAGGGCGAGCCTCTGGAGGTTCCCAAGGGAGAGGTGGCGAGCCCGACGTCTCGCGAATTCCTCGAGGCCGAGTTCCGCCATGACCTCGGCGACAGCAGCCGGCGGGGCATCCACGAGGCGGCGGTGGAGGTCAAGGTTCTCGACCACATCGAGGTTCGGATAGGCTGTCGCTGACTCGACGAGGCAACCCAGGCGCCGCAGGACAGACAGGGGCTCGGCCTGCAGGGATCGGCCCAGTATCAGCACCTCGCCCTCGCTCGGCTTCACAAGGCCCAGGAGCATCCTTATCGTAGTGGTTTTGCCCGCCCCGTTCCGGCCCAGGAAGCCGTAGACCTCTCCCCGCCTCACTTCGAGCCCGATGCCGTCAACCGCCAGGACCCTGCCAAAACGCTAAGTGAGCCCCCTGGTCTCGATCACGACCTCGGCCCTGTCCCTCGTCGACCTGTCCCTCGTAGGGTCGCTCATGTGGAGGCAGCCTGGGCGAGGCGCATGGCGAGAGCCTCGACGATGAGTTGCATTGTCGGTCCCCTGGTCTCGGGGCCGAAGTCGTCCCGGTGCATCGCAAGGATGTAGAGGGAATCGATTGCGCCCTCAAGGGCGGGAATGTCACGGCTGGAGATGATCCCCTCGCTGGCCCAGGACAGGGCGAGCGAGTTTATCACCCTCTCGTCCCTGGCCCTGTGCTGGAGAAGGCGCTCCTCGGGGAGGCGTTCCACAAGTTGCTGGATCTCCTTGAAGCCGGTCCGGGCAAGCCCGGGTTCCCTTTCCATGATCGCCATGAATCCAGTGAAGAAGGCCTCGAGCCTCTCACGCGCAGAGCCGGGATTTCTGGCCACCTGTTCGAAGAGGCTGGTTCGGAACTCCTCCTCCCATGACTCGAAGACGCTGAGGATGAAATCCTCCCTGGAAGGGAAGAAGGCGTAGAAGCTGCCCTTGGAGATGCCGGATTCCCTTGCGGCGTCGTCGATGGTCAGGCTCTTCATGCCCGAGCGGTTGATCATCCGCTTGCCGATCTCGATGAGCCTCGCCTTGAGTAGGGCCCGTTCCTGGTTTGAAAACGCACGCGGCATAGATACCTCAATGACCATATAAAGCTAAATAGTCATTGATACTTTAGCTGATCGAAGAACTTCTGTCCAGTCGCTCCCAGCGGCTCCCTTTCCAAAGCCACCTCATGGGGTCTATGCTCCAACCGTGACAATTGCCGCCCGCCGCCGAGTCTACTGGAGCTTGTTCGTGTTCGCGTGCGCCAGCCTTGGGCTCTTCGCCTTCCTGTTCTGGCCGATCGCGCGCGGAACTGTCTCGCCCTCCTTCCTCGAACGCGCCCACGCCCTCGGGGAATACCGGATAGCAAACCTGCGCCTATCGACCCATCTGGTCGTCGCGGCGGGGACAGGGCTCTGCGCCCTCTACTCGGCCTTTGCCCTCGGCCTGATCCTCTACTCCTTCAGGAAGACCGTCTCGGCCGAGGTCTTCTTTTTCGCCTTCTGGGTCCTGACAGTCGGCACCGAGGTCCTGCGACTGGGTTCCTTCACCCTCGGGGCCGGGGGGGCCGCGGTGAACTGGCAGATACTTCTGGCCAAGACCATACTGTTCTGCCGCTACGCCGGGAACTTCTGCCTCTTGGCCTCGGGACTTCATGCGGCCGGTTACAGAAACGAGAAGCTCGGGACGGCGATCGCCCTGATTGTCGCGGTTTCCTTCGCCCTAGCCTCGGCGATGCCGGTCAACACCGGCTCCTTCGCCCCGACCTTCGAGCTCAAGCCAGGCTATTCCGAGCTCAATGATGTGTTTGCCATCCTTGTGGGCCTCGTGACCATCGCCAACTTCCTTTATGCCGCAGGCTACTCGGGCGAGCATTCCTACCGCTTGGTTGCCCTTGGCAGCGCCGCCCTTCTGGTCGGCCACAGGCTCCTCGTGAGCCAGTCCAATGCCTTCATCCTTGTCCTGGGATTCGCTCTCCTGGTCTCAGGTTCCTGGCTCTTCGTATCCCGCCTGCACTCCTACTACCTCTGGCAGTAGGAGCGCGGGAACAGGCGAGGCGACCTCGCTTCAATCGCGCGGCACCCCGTCTTGGGGCATGAGCTGCTGGTGGCTTTAGAGCTGGAAGAGGAGGATGGCGGCGGCCCCCGTTATCGCGGGCAGGAGGATGTTGTCCATGTCCTTCATGGGGACGGCTTCGACCATGGTCGCGATAAGGGCGAGGGCGAAGGACCGCGCCATGTCGGAGGTGAGGGCGAAGGAGGAGAGGTAGACGGCGAAGAAGCAGGTAAGGCTGCCCTCGACGGACTTGCCGCCCGTGAAGGGTATCTTGATGGTGCCGAAGCTCTTTCCCACCAGGCTCGAGAGGCCATCGCCGAAGGCGAGGGCATAGATCGCGATCGATGCGGCGGGATTGGGGTAGAGCAGGAGGGCGCAGAGGGCGCCGAAGCCGAGGGTGATCGGCCCGAGGACGAACTTGCCCGCGTCGCGCCGGCGCGCCGCGAGCGCGGTTATGCGGGATATGACGGGCACGGTTACGCCGGCCCGTCTGAGGCTCTCGAGGATTGTGTAGGTGATTATCCCGCTCGTGAGCAGGAAGACCGCCAGTTGCAGGCTGTAGGCAGCTATTCCAGGCACGAAGGCGATGAGGAGGTGGATTCCCTTTCGAAGTAGTTCTATCCTGATTTCTTCGCTGAGGCCCCGGATGCTTCGGACAGGGTAGCTGGTTCTCGAAATTGCGATGTTTTCCATCATGCTTCCGTCTGTGCCTAGTTTATTGCAGGAATCATGCCAGTTTCAAGCGGCCTGTAGCGATCATGTATGTCCTTGTGCCGGAAGGGTAAGGGCTGGGGACTCATCAGGCATTACATGTCAGTGTATCTATTAATAGACGCTTTGGCCCATGGTCTTTTGGAAAAAGGCCCAATATTGACATGGTCTTGAGCCGGTGCTACTATCCGCATCAGATTTGATCGAAAGGTCGATCGCATGGGCGATTAACTCAGCGGGAGAGTGCTACCTTCACACGGTAGAAGTCACTGGTTCAATCCCAGTATCGCCCATCAGTCCTTCTTGCTTATGCCAGAATGAGTTACTTGCGGCGCCTTGAATACCAGGGCGCCGCAATACTCCCTGAAAGCCCACTGTGACTTGGAACTGTGACTTTTCGGGAGGTCATCGTGAGTTCCAAGAAGATGCCTAAAGAGAGCCGGTTTTCATTCACGTTCTTCAACCGGGCGACCAAGTCCGGCACCTCGGTCATCTACGCCAGAATCATCGACAAGCAGACAGGTCAGATCCTCGCACAGCGTTCCACAGGGACGAATGATGAGCGGGAAGCTGCCGCACAGGCTGGAAGGCTCCTCGCCGAGCTTCCCCTGGATGCGATGGTGCGGGCTCGTGAGGATCAAGCTGCCGCAGACTTCTCCGAGGCGGAGCGGTTGCGGGATACAATGCTTTCGACTTTCTTCACCCAATTCTGGGGCGAAGGGTCGGCCTACCTGCGTGCCCGTGATGAAGCAGGGAAGCCGCTCTCCGGTATGTACATCACGAACAAGCGCTCGTCGGTGAAGCGATATGCGGCTCTATACCCTCAATTCCAGCGGACGCCCCTACGGGCGACGTCGCTACTCCTCCTTGAAGGTTATCGTGACTATCTCCGCAACAAGGGCGTGCCCGCTAACACGCGCAATGTCGCCCTCGACTCCCTGCGCTCTCCCATTTCCTGGGCGCAGAAGCGTGGTCTCATCGATTCCCCGTTCAGCTTCTCCGCGATCGATCGGCCGAAGACAACATTTCGCAAGAGAGGTGTGCTCACCGACGAAGAGGTTACCGCGCTTGTCGCTTTGCCTGTCGAGTCTGTCTGGGTCAGCAACGAAGAGAAGAATGTCCATGTCGATGTCCGTCCTCGCCCCCGCAGGGCGAAGGGTGAGAAGAACGAAGGCCCGGCTCCTATCGATCTTCGTCAGAAGGCCGCCCTTTTGCTATCCGAGCTTGCAGGCTTACGTCGAGGGGAGATCCGTGCACTCAAGTGGGGGGCAGTCGATCTGGAGCGCAGACGCATAGAGGTTGTTGACAACTATGTTCCAGGCGACGGCGAGAAGAAGCCGAAGACCGGCAGTGTCGGGACCGTCCCCATTTCTGAGGACCTTCGCCCCGTCTTGAAGGAGCTCAAGGACATCGCCAAGCAGCTCAAGCTCGACGGCCCTGACAATTACGTGTTGATGGGGGCCAGGCCCAGCATTCCCGTCAATGAGATTACTATTGCCCGAGGCTATCGAAGGGCACTCCAGGCCATCGGCATTTCCGACGAGGAGCGCAAGCGAAGGAACCTTGTGCCTCATTCCGGACGCCATGGTTTTGCTACTCGTCTTGCCGATGAGATAGGGGAGCGCGCGGCGTCGCGACTCACGCGACACCGGACTGCATCGGCCTTCGAGGGCTATGCGGCGCATACCTCCGAAGAGCTACTTGAGAAGGGGAGGAAGGCCCTCAAGCTCGGCAAGAAGCCTGAAGAAGGCCCAGGGAAACCAAACAAGTTTTCCGGACAGTAGCCCGAGATATGGCGCTTTTCTTTCGAAGTCTTCATCTGTGTTATAATGATCCAAGGAGTTTGGCATGGTCGCGCAACAGCTACAGCCTCCACTCAATCCTGAAGCTCTCTCCGAGGAGGATTTGTCAGCGGCAGTGATGGCTATTCGTGACAAGCTCGGAAAGAAGGAGTGCTTTCCTGATATCCAGCGCGTTATCAACGAAGTTGAGCGTAAGGTCGATCAAGCCAAGACTCTCGAGGACAAGAAGAGTTACATCAGGGTGGCAATCGACGATTTCGACTACATTGTCGAATCAAGTACTGCCATGTATCGGTTTCTCAGGGATTGGCGAAGCATTGACAATCCCGCTCCCTTCGTCGCCTACCTGGAGGCGGCAGATAGAACCAAGAAGTACCTAATGCGGGCCTTGGCCCATCTCGACCTTGAGGTCATGGAAGCGATTGTCATCCCTCCTTTGCCTGCCCCCCTAATAAGTGCCGCAAGTGCCGTATTGCCGACCAAGGTCGCCAGGAATGACATGAACACGGCAGAGGTCGCGGCATATATCCGTATGGCCGAAACTACGATTCGCCATTATGTGATGGATAACCGCATTCCGTTTCATCGCACACATGCCGGTGCCTACCCATATTTCATAAAGGATGAGATTGATGCTTGGCGGGACTCCGAGCATTGTCCATCTATGCGGCGCAAGAGAAAGGCTGCATCCTCTGATGGAGTGCAAGGCGACACAACTAAGCAATGACGTGCAATTCCGTATGTCTATTGTGATCATTCTGCAAGCGCGAGAATAACTACGGGAACTGCTATAAGGGGCAGAGCAATGAGTAACGGCGATACTGACAGACCGATGATCCCCCTCAATTGGACAGCAGTGGAAATAAAGGAACAATGGCTCAAAGATAGGGATACCGCTCGCGCAATTCAGCGGGCTGAGTTTCAACTTAGAAAGATGGAGGAAGGATCGAAAACCGCATCGCGTTTCCTTGACCCTTCCGTCCTTTACATGGGCCACGCGGAGTACGTAACACCAAAGAAATTATCAGAGCCATTTCAGGAACAGGCTGCATTATTGGCGTTGATTCAAGAGTTGCAGGAAAATCTGCCAGCCAATGTCTCCCTCAATGATCAACCATCCCCAATTGAGAAAGAACTAAGTCGAATTCCTTGGAAGGGTGGAAGGTCGAACTTCGGCAGGGTGTACATTATTCTTCAGAAATATCTTGGATGTACTCCCGCTGAATGGGAACGTCACTTTTCTGGGAAGGGAGGCAAGAGTATGAAAGGTGCTGTCTCTGATGCAGGTAGGGAAGACATCTCCCACACGACATCATCAGAAATAGTATCTCTAAATGAGGCTGCGAAAGATTTCAAACCTGAATAGTTGACTATCCATGGATTTTCCCTTCCCCGCTTCAAATATTCCGGGACTAATCTGGAACTTAACTGGAATTATAAAAAGGCCTAATATGCCTTACTACGAGCCATCTTCTTACAGGAGGTGGCAAATTGGAAACCATAGACAATCCGGATGGGTCGAGTCTCCCGTTGGTTTCACATCTAGCTTTCGAGCACTTGACCGTCCCCGAAGTCGCTGCTCTTTGCAGGTGCGCGAAGTCAACAGTATATCACAACGTCGAGGCCAAACGCTTAAGAGCTTACAAGCTAGGCGGGCGCTTGATTTTCGATCGCGCCGAAGTCCTTCGGTGGATTCATTCCCACGCGACCATCGTAACGAGGGAAACGGGGAAGGCGGGCCAACCATGAAGCCCACCCTCACACGCGCGCTGTTCCCCTTGGACAAGCAAATGCCTTCTGAACGACCACTCCTCGTCCCCCTATCGTTTGACGTCGGCGACACAATCACCACAGTCTCTGTTCAGCCAGAACCGGGAGACAGGACAGAGATTTCCTCATCCCACACAGAACCTGACGAATCGGCGCCAATCTCCTCGGCTAAATCGGAATCAAGCGACCAATCCTCGCTCACCTCCGTTCCTCCGGCACCGACCGACTCAGTGGCAGTCTCATCGCTCCAGTTGGAATCGGCCGATGAGGAATCAGCTGCTTCCATTCTGCCCGACTCCACCGATCCAGGGGCGGTGTTTGAACCCATGAAACCCGTTCCCATTCCAGAAACCATGTTTGAGCCGATGCCTGGCATCGTGTTCGGCCCTGACGGACGTTTCCGGAGGGTGGTGCAACTGAATCGGCATGAGCGGCGATTCCTTCGCGGTATCGAGCCCGAGCTCGAAACCATAGATCTTCAGGTCGCCAAAGACCTCATACTGCAGCATCTCCATCACGACCGGCTTTCGATGTTCAACGTCGCCTTCACCCTTATGGAGATTCGCGATCGCTGCCTTTTTACTCAGGATAATTACCTCGATTTCACGACGTGGCTCAAGATAGAGTCAAAGGAGATCGGCATCAGTGTCAGTTACGCGTACCGGTTGCTCGCCCAGGCCGATACGCTCGATCGATATTTGATAACAACTTTCATGGGCCAATGGGGCATGTCGATAGACGACGTCGCCAAACGTTCTCCCCAGCTTTCCTATTTCATGACTGGCATTTACCGCCATTTTCCCCTCGAAAAGCTCAAGGAGCCTTTCATCAATATGAAACCGGCTCAGTTCATTGCTTTGGTGATGGGCAAGAAGATCCCGACCCCCAAAGAAATCGAGGCCGCTAAGGCAACGCGCCATCAGCCTAAGAACACGAAGCCAACAGTCGTGGTTAGCTCAGATCTCGAGAAGGAGATCGTCGATGCGACCAAGCTTGGACTCGATGTTTACATCGCCGGTCTCAAGGACCCCAAGGACGCGCCATACATCGAGATGGCTTTGCTCGCCAATCGCCGGAAAGAGGCCGATGCTGTTTTTGCCGCGAGAGTTCCCGATTTCATCAACACCGGCAGGGAGTGCACGAGTTTCTTCGACATCCGCACTTTGGAAGATGCCAAGTACATGATCCTCCACCACTTAGCGGAAGGTGTCCCCCATCGCCTCGTCTGCGCGGCAATCTGTGCCCGGCTAGAGGACGAGCCGGTCCTTTCAGCGCAGTGGAAGGCTCTCGGGTACGATACCGTCCATGAGTACCTCCTTAGGGCGCTCGAACTTACTTTCGATACCTATCGCTATTGCCAAATTGGTCGCAATTACTTGAAGTACGAGGCGACGATTCTCCGGCACGCCGCGGTTGCTACTGAGATTCAATTCTCAAAGCTTTACGCTCTTGCCCTGGCTATCAAGAATCATGGTGATCAGCAGGCGCTTCTCTGGCGGTATTTCGGACCGGACGCCACAGTGGCCGAGTGGGATTACTTCGCACAACACCGCGAGTACGAGAAGCACTTCGCGGAGAACAAGATGTCACCAGCCAGACTACAGAAGGCGCGCACTCTGCTATTCGAGTTCAACGAAGCTCGTGCCGCCGATGATCGAACAGATCAGCAACTCGGGCCGCTAGCTGGCGGCTCCCCGCATGTCTTCCGGATTGTCGCAAACCACGAGAAGCGGCTCATTGACCTTTTTCGCTCGAATCCCCAGTACCTTCTCAAGTACGTCAGACTGTATTCAGAATTCAAGGACAAAGGGCTTCTGTAATCAAACCGATCGCACACCCGTCGGGCGTTCCCCCAAAGAACACTCCATGGGTGTGCGTTTTTCTTTTCTGCTAATTGACGACAAGGAAAGATAGTTTTCTATTCATTAAGAAAACCGCATATCCATCAACGCCCTGATCTGGAAGCCTTGGCCGGTCGACACCTCGATGCGTATCATCGGTTATCGACGCATTCCGCATATCTGATCCGTTGCTCATGCAAAATCCGAGCAGACATATCGGCATAGCAGCCCTGACCTTGTCATGGTGTTTCCGGGTGACGAGACAGCCGCCGAGAGTTTTCCGTGCTGTCCAACCTATTGTTTGTGGTCAGCTTGCTCCAATTGTTCCTTCCCAATGGCGCAAGGGAAGCCCTGGAGGGCTTCGGACTGTTATTCACGACACGATTAGGCAGAGCGCTTGTGAGCCTCACCTCGGAGGAATTTGTCTTGAGAGGAATTCTTCGCACGCATATTCATTCCGCAATGTGGTTTCCAGAGTCGCGGTTTATGCCGACATTTTCTCGATCCCCAAGATTGAATTGGCAATACGGATTTTGGTTTTTCGGGACTAGCATAATGACCCTAGGAAGTCGGGGGACATATAAAAGAAACTGGTATTCCCCTGCCCGCTGAATATCTATCTCGATATCTTTATTTGGTAATACTGAGGTCTACCGATATCTGGTACGTACTGCCCGTTGCTCTCTTCATCCTTGGCTGCGATGCCCACTGTCTGCACATCCTTCCATATCCTGTCGCACCCGCTATACATCGCTCGTAGCAGCTCGTAGGGCAGGGGATACACCCCCCTGCCCTGATTCCTCCTCGTCGTATCATCGAGCTCACTTGGTGCGTCAGCCGCCGCTGCGTCAATGATGCGCTTCCATGCCTCTAAATCTGCAAGGAATCTTTGCAC
>JANXYO010000111.1 GCA_025356015.1 Spirochaetaceae bacterium | reverse complement strand
CCCTCGCCGATCTCGGGATCCTTGACGGCTCCAGGGGGAAGGGGAGCCACCCGCCCAAGCCCCAAAAGGTCCTCGACATCGGCTGCGCCACGGGGGCCCTCCTCGATTCCTTCCGCTCCCTGGGCTGGGAACCCATGGGCGTGGAGCTCTGCGTTCCGGCCGCCGAATACGGACGCTCGCGCTACCACCTTCCCATCCACGCCGGGACCCTTGAATCGGCCGGCTTCCCCGAGGCATCCTTCGACATGGTCCACGCCTCCCACCTCATCGAGCACCTGAACGAGCCGGGATCATTCCTCGACGAGGTGGCCCGGGTCCTCGTCCCTGGCGGGGCCCTCGTCCTGACGACGCCCAACGTCGACGGTTTTCAGGCCCGCCTCCTTGCATCCCGGTGGAGGAGCGCGATCTACGACCACCTCTACCTCTTCTCGAGACGCAGCCTCGTCCGCCTCCTCGGTACCCGGGGCTTCTCCTGCGAGAGGCTTGTCACCTGGGGAGGCTGGGCAAGGGGCCAGAGACCTGCATTCATCAAGAAACCCATGGACTTCCTGGCCAAGAGGGCCGGCTTTGGTGATGTCATGGCCCTGGTCGCGAGGAAGCCACTTAGCCGCTCTTGGGGAGAAGTCCGACAGGGGCTAGAGTCTTAAGCCTTGAGGCAGATCCTCTAGGCCGCGAAGAAGAGGTGCAAAAGTGAATGCCAGCCAGAAGGTCCTGTTCATCGACCCCGCGACGGGGTTCTACCGCGTGAGGCGCTACAAGGTCGGAGATTATTTCGGTCCGATCGATCTCGGTGTCCATATCTCGGGTCGGACGATGAGCCTGAACTTTGGCGTCGGGCTCTTCGCGGGCTCCATCCTTCCAGGATCGAACCGGCTCTTCATCACGGGTTTTTCGCCCTGCTGGAGGAGCTTCTTCGTGTCGAGCATGGGGGGAGCAGGACTCGTCTTCGACAATCTGGGCCTGAACCTCGTGAGCCTAGTCGGCAAGGCACCGGTGCCCTCGATCCTCTACCTGAACCGCCAGCACGGCGAGGAGATCGAGGTCGAGCTCCTTCCCGTGGACCTCAACGCGATCTGGCGCGGCGCGGAGTGCGCGGATCCCGACGGGCATGGCGGTTCCCGCCTCGGCTCCTATGCCCTCATGGACTACGCCCTCGCCCATTTCGGACCCCGATACGAGGGCGAGTACCGAGCCCTCGCCGTGGGACCGGCGGCGGCCTCCACCGATTTCGGCGCCATCCTCTCGGCGCCGGTCCAGGGCGGCAAGGCCACAGCGGTGGACACCTGGGCGGGCAGGGGAGGGCTGGGCTCCAAGATGCTCCAGGAGCACGGCATCGCGGCCGTCATCTACGGCGGCACCGTCGTCGACGAGGACTTCCGCGACCGCAAGGTCGCCGACGAATGGTTCGAGGCCAAGTACGAGCAGAAGCTCGCGGTCAAGGACTTCGAGGCCACTACCAAGTACCGCTTCGATCCCAAGTTCGAGACCGGAGGCACCCTCGGCGTCAACTACGCGAGCCTCGGAGGGCGCATGATCGCCTTCAACTACCGTACGACTACCTGGACCGAGGCCGAGCGCAAGGCCATGCACAAGCGGCTCATCGTCGACCACTACCTCAAGCAGTTCAACGCCGAGACCATCGCCACCAAGAGCCAGGCGACCTGCGGCGAGCCCTGCTCCGCCGTGTGCAAGAAGCTCAGGGGCGATTTCAAGAAGGACTACGAGCCCTACCAGGCCCTGGGTCCCCTGTGCGGGATCTTCGACCAGAGGGCGGCGGAGAAGCTCAACCGCGCCGCCGACTCCGGCGGCTTCGACGCCATCTCCCTTGGGGGGGTGCTCTCATGGATGATGGACTGCATTGACTCAGGCGAGCTGGAGCCGGCCGACCTTGGTGTCACGCGCAAGCCGCGCTGGACCGTCGAGGGCTTTGACGCCGTGGCCGACTCGGAGCACAACGCCGAGCTCGGCCTCGAGCTCATCGACTCGATACTCGAGAAGAAGGCCCTCGTCGACCTTTCCGAGGGCACGAGGAAGTGGGGCAGGAGCATAAAGCGCGAGAAGGGCAGGCGCATCCTGGACCGCTTCGTCTACACGGCCAATGGCCGGCGCGGATGGATGGTGCCCAACCAGTACTGGACCCCGGGAGTGCTCGCCCCCATGGCGATCATGGGCAAGTACTACATGCACTACGGCACGGAGTTCCTCCCCCCGCGGGAGCTGGGCCGGCTCTGCGCCGAGCGTCTTCGCAAGGAGCTAGGGATGGACAACGCGGGCCTGTGCCGCTTCCATCGCGCCTGGGGCGAGGAGATGATGGCCGAGGCCATCGGCTCGGTCTATGGCCTCAAGGATCGCTACCTGGCATCGGTCGCAATAGCGGCGAGCAGGATCAACAGCCGCAACGCCGCGGTATTCTGGGAGAGCGCGAAGAACATAGAGTTCATCAGGACCTTCCTCATCCGCCGCCGCGACGTCGACGGGGATGCGGGGCCGGTGCTCGCCTCGTGGATAGCCAGATTCGAGACCGACGCCGCAGAGGCGGCCTTTGATTACTGGTTCGAGATGCGCAAGGGCATCGACGAGTCCCTGCGGGATTTCTTCTAGATGGCGGTGCGATGAGCGCCTACGACCAGGTCGCCCCCAGGCTCGCCTCGGTGCTCGAGAGGGTGGGGGCCGCGGCCGCGCGCTCGGGCCGGGAAGCCTCGGCCGTCGAGCTCATGGCCGTGACGAAATTCCATCCCATCGAGGCTGTCCTGGCTGCTTGGGAGGCTGGCTGCCGCCTCTTTGGCGAGAGCCGGGTCCAGGAGGCCGAGGCGAAATACGCCCCCTTCCTGGCCTCCCATCCCGGTGCCAGGCTCGAGATGATCGGCCAGCTCCAGTCGAACAAGGCGCGCAAGGTTCCTGGCCTCTTCACGCGCGTCCAGTCCGTCGACTCAAGCCGCCTTCTGGCCGAGCTGAATTCGCGCCATGCCCTCGCCTGCGGGGCTCCAGACGGCGGCAGGCTCCTCGCCCGACTCGAGGTCCTTCTTGAGCTTCACACCGGAGAGGAGTCCAAGGCGGGCTTCCGCGACCTCGAGGCTCTGATCGCGGCCTGCGAAGCCTCATCCTCCCTGGACCGGATCTCAATCAGGGGCCTCATGACAATGGCCCCCTTCAGCCCGGACCAGGGCCTCGTGCGCCAGTCCTTTGTCATGCTCCGCGAGGCCTTCGAGGCCATAATGAACCGCTTCGCCTTCCCCGGCTTCGATGTCCTGTCCATGGGCATGTCGGGGGACTTCGAGCTCGCCGTGGAGGAGGGATCGACCCTCATCCGTCTGGGCACGGCTCTTTTCGGGGAGAGGGCGCCATGAGGCCGAAGCCCGGTCTCGCCGCCCTGCTCTGCCTCCTGGCCACCGGCCTCCTCTTCGGCCAGACCAGCGGGGCGCCAGGTAGCGGCCAGACCCAGCCTGGCAGTCAGCCCGCAGGCGGCCTCGCCACCGCGCCCGCCTCCCGGAGCGCCGCCGCCGCTGGCGCCATGCCACCGGGCTTCGGCCCCAGCCAGGCCGCGCCCGAGAACCCCTGGAGACGCTTCGAGATAGTCTCCCTTGGCTCATTCCCCATCATGCTCTTCTACACCCAGTTCGGGGCCGACTTCGGCCTCTATGCCAGCCACGGGTTCAACCAGGCCTACGCCCCCTGGCCCTTCAAGACAGTCTCGTCCTATTCGCCCGGGACCTCGGAGCAGGTGGCGAGGCTCGGTGCGGCCTTTGTCCTCTCCCTCGTCATTGGTGGCATCGACGCGGTGATCCACGCGGCCAAGACCAGGCCTCGGCACCAGGTCGCCCCAGAAGCCCCGGGAAGCCAGAGCCCAGCGCCGGAGGCCCCGGTCCCCGGACCATGAAGCTTTGGAGGCATCGAACTTGACAGGGCAGGTGCGCGGGAATAGTATTGGCCTCCGTGGCGACCATCAGGATCAAGACACTCGTACTCTTCGAGGACTCAAAGCCCGACATCGAGCGCGCCGCGG
>JANXYO010000087.1 GCA_025356015.1 Spirochaetaceae bacterium | reverse complement strand
CCCTCGCGGCCGCGGCCGCCCCCCTCCCCGGCCATCCCCGCCTTTCCTTCCTGGCCTACCATGACAGCGCTGAGTTCCAGGATGCGAACCTTGGCCGCCTGCCCGGCAACCTCGAGCTTGTCTGGGCCCCCCGCATGCGCTCCTGGGCAGGGGGTCTCGCAGAGCCGGGGATCGCCCTCAATGCGGCATCCCTCGGGGCTTTCCGGACGGCTGCCAAGGCATGGACCAGGGCCGGCGGAGCGAGGGTGACGGTCTTCGAGTACTGGGAGGACGCCTTCCTCTTCAAGGGCGCTGTTCCGCCCCTCTCGGCCACGATGGCCGGGGACGTCGCCGCCTATACAGACCACTCCCCTGGCGCTGGAAGCCGAGCCGACGCCGTCGGCATCCTCTGCGCGGGCTCGCGGCTCCCCTTCGCCGCGAGGCCCAATCCCTGGCTCCTTGGCCGCCTCATCGCGAGGCAGGGAAGGCCGAGCGCGGCACTCATGGCAGAATGGTCGGCCCTGAGCTACGGCCCGGCGGCCGAGGCGATGGACCGTTATTGGGTGGCACTCGAGGCCGCCTGGAAGATCGATCTCGACCTCGAGCCGGGGGATACCGGGCTCTTCCTGCCAGAGGCTCGTTCCGCGGTCGATCGGCCGCCGGCAGACTGGGGCGACCCCTGGAAGGCCCTGCCCGAGCGCCTCGAACAGAGGCGGGGCTCCTGCGAGGAGCTCTTCGATTTCCTGCGCGAGGCCGAGGCGGCGCTGGCCGAGGCAGGGGGGCTCTGCGCCGGAGCCCCCCTGTCCCCCACCTCCGAGGCGGTGCTGGGAGAGGAAAGGGAGTACCTTGTCGCCGACGCCCTCCTCGAGCTGGACTGCGCGCGCCTGTCCGCCTATCACGAGGCTGCCTTCGGCGCTGTCCGGGCTGCGGGCGACCTGGCCTACCTGGCCGAGTCGACGATGTCCTCGCTGTTCACGGCCCTGAGGCAGTGCCCCGACCGGCGCTCGCGCCGCGAGTCCACCTTCCTCATCTTCCTCTTTTATGGGCTAAGGCTCAGGCTGCTCAAGCGCGAGGCGGGGCGCAATCCGCTAAAGCGCGCCGCGGCAAGGGCAGCGACGATGGCAGAGCTGGCCCTGCGGGCCGCGGGCATCGCGGGGACATGGCAAGCACACAAGAAGCCCGGCAGTGGAAGCGGGCGAAGGAGCGGATATGGTCATGAAGCGGGCAGAAGCCGATAGCGTCTGCTATATCGAGCCGACGGAGGAACTGCGCGCGCGGCTCAAGCCGGAGCAGTACGCTGTCCTCGTGAAGGGGGCTACGGAACCTCCGTTCAGGAATCCCTACTGGAACAACCATGAGGCAGGGATCTACGTCGACGCCATCGACGGAACTCCCCTCTTCTCCTCGCGTGAGAAATTCGAGTCAGGCTCGGGCTGGCCGAGCTTCTGGCAGCCCCTTGACGAGTCCCACCTGGTCCTCGTCGAGGACGATGCCATGGGCATGCACAGGGTCGAGGTGAGGGCCAAGGGCTCGGGTGGCCATCTGGGCCATTTGTTCACCGATGGACCCGAGCCCACCGGCCTCAGATATTGCCTGAATTCGGCCTCGCTGCGCTTTGTGCCCGTGGCAAGACTCGAGGAGGAAGGGCTGGGAAGCCTTTCGGGGCTCTTCGCCTGAAAAAGTTCGGCTTTCCCTTCCCCGGCCATTGCGGCTGCGCAATGCTCGCGGTAGGGTTGAAGACGTGAACGCAAGCGGCGCCCTCGGGAAAAAGGTCTTCTTCCTGTACCCTCCACCGGTCCTGACCGAGATCATGGAGGAACTCGCGAAAAGGGAATTCGAGGTCTACACCGCGAGATCCCACAGGAAATTGCTCAAGGTCCTCGCCCAGGAACCTGAATCGATCGTCTTCATCAACATCGACGACGGGACCCTCGACGAGGCGGAGTGGGAAGCCTACGTCAGGTCGATCCGGAGCGATGAGGCGACGACGGCAGCCGGTGTCGGCATCCTCACCCTCAACGAGCCGAGTCCCGAGGTCCGGGTGAAGTTCCTCATGGACATTCAGGTCGCCTGCGGCTTCGTCATACTGAAGATCGGCGCAGCGAAGACCACGGAGATCCTGGTGAGGACCCTCGAGGCGAACGAGGCGCGGGGCAGAAGGAAATTCGTGAGGGCCCTCTGCGCCAAGGGAATCGGACACTGCAGCATCAGTCACGACGGCTCGCCGCTCAACGGCGAGATCTCCGACCTGAGCTCGGCGGGTTTCGCGGTCCACTTCGACGGCAAGACGAGCCTCAAGGTCGGGACGGTGGTGCGCGGCGTCCTCCTCACCGTGAAGGGTGTCCGCATCAGCTCAGATGCCTTCGTGGCCGCCACCCGCAGCGAGGGGGAGACGCCGATCCACGTCCTCATGTTCGTGCCGGGAAACAACGACGAGCAGAGGCTCGAGAAGCTCAGGACCCTCGTCTTCAGGATCAACCAGACGGCGATGGACACCATCCTAGCCACAGCCTAGCTCCCGCCACCTCGCCAGGGGGTCTTGGGCAAAGGGCCCGCAACCCCCTGGCCGCTTTCGCGGTCTATCCTCCCGCAGCCTCCATAGGGCAGTCCCGGCGCCGATGCGCCGGGAGCCTTTTTCGACCTTCGGAGCATCAACGGTGAAATCAAGGCAATTCGAGACTCACAACGAACGCCGCTACTCGACGGGCGAGGAAATAGCGAATGCGGTCACCCATGGGACGGGGGCGATCCTATCCATCGCCGCCCTCGTGTTCCTCGTCCTTTCAGCGGCCATGGGAGGGGACGCCCTCACCATCGCGGCCTATTCGGTCTTCGGCTCATCCCTCGTCCTTCTGTTCACAATGTCGACCATCTATCATTCGCTCAGGGCGCCGCGGGCCAAGCGCGTGTTCGAGGTCCTGGACCACAGTTCGATCTATGTCCTGATCGCGGGGACCTACAGTGCATTCTGCGCCACAGCCCTGCGCGGGCCCTCGGGCCTCCTCCTCCTCGTCCTCGCTTGGTCATTCGCCCTCGCGGGCATCATATTCAAGGCCTTCTTCATCGACCGCTTCCGTCTTCTGGCGACCCTGGGCTATGTGGTCATGGGCTGGCTGATAGCGCCCTTTTTCGCCCAGGTGCGGGCCGCCATGCCGCCGGCGGCCTTCGCCCTCCTGGCGGCGGGAGGGGCGGCCTACACCCTTGGGGCGGCCCTCTACTCGATGAAGCGGGTACCCTGGCTCCACGCGGTCTGGCACCTCTTCGTCCTCGCCGGGGCGGCCTGCCACGTCGTCTCCGCCCTCATCATGGTCGGGGCCTAGGGCAGGGTGGCATGGGGCTCCCCGGGCCGCAGGCCTAGCGGCGCAGGGCCGCGGTGAAAAGGGCGAGCAGCATCCCGACCAGGCCGCCAACCACGGCCCCGTTCACGCGGATGTACTGGAGGTCGTTCCACACTGCATCCTCGACGCGTTGCACGAAATAGCGTGGGTCGGTGTCCTTGAGCATGGAGATGATGTAGCCCGTGAGGGCCTCGACGAGGTGGCTACGCACCACGATGCCCGAGGCGATCCCGGCCACGCCGAGGTTGAAGCGCTCGCGGAATGCGGGATCGCCGCGCACCTGGGCCAGGACGCCGTCCTCCAGCCTGCCCATTGCCTCGATGAAGCGGCTGTCGGGGCTAGCAAGGTCGGAGCCGAGGTCGCGCAGGATGCCGGTGACGAAGTCCGAGAGTCCGCTCCGGAAGCCCTCGTCCGCGAGGATCCCTCGGGCGGCATCGGCGAAGCGCCCGCGCGCCCCTGACGAGTCGGACAGCTCTCCGGCAAGCCTCGCGGCGTAGGTCTCGAGGGCTCCAGAGAGGTAGAGCCTGAGCTCGTGGCGCCTGTCGGACCGCAGTTCCGCGAGTTCATCCTCGATGCCGCGCAGCAGGCCCTCTATCGTGCCCTTGCCGATGAAGAGCCCCTGCCATCCGGCGTTCCGCCTCACGAGCGGCGTGATGGCGGCCGCGATCCTGAATCGGTTCTTCCCCATCTCGGTGCGAAGAAGCTCAGAGCCGGCCCCGATCAGACGATCGTCGAAGCCTTCGCGGCGCGTCCAGCGGAGCAGGGACGCGAAGGCCGAGGCCAGGTCGAGCTTTTCCGCCGCGAAGGCGCAAAGGTCTGCCACTATGCCGGGAGCGCCTCCTGGCCGCCCTCCGGGAAGCTCGGCCGCCTGAGGGGCCGAGCCCGCCTTGGACAGGAAGCCCGCGAGCCTCAGGCGGAGGAAATCATGGAAGGTCTCGCGGACTCCCTCGCGGGAGAAGGCCTCGTCCAGCTTGGCCGCGAAATCAAGTCGGAAGAGCTCCGAGGCGATCCTCTCGTCGTTCATGAAGCTCGTGAGGAAGCGCGGCACGGCCTCGGCGACAGTGTCCTTCTTTCTGGCGAGGATGTCGGTGTGCGGCAAAGGTATGCCGAGTGGGTTCCGGAATAGGGCAGTCACCGCGAACCAGTCCGCGACGGCGCCGACCAGGGCAGCCTCGAAGAGGGCCAGGAGAAGGCCCTCGAGGCTTAAGGGACCGACGATCGGCAAGCGGTCAAGCGGGATCCACGGCTGGAAAAGGACGGCGAGGAATCCGCCGGCCGCGATCGCGAGAGAGACTGCGCCAATGCGGTTGCGGCCGGCCCTCATGAGGCGACGCTCTCTTCGCTGATCTCGTCCATGGTCTTCTGCATGCTCCAGAGCCTCGAATACAGGCCTCCAAGGGCGAGGAGCTCCTCGTGCCGCCCCTGCTCGACCACGCGGCGGCCGTGGATCACCACCACCCTGTCCGCGTTCCTGATGGTCGAGAGCCTGTGGGCGATGACAAAGCTTGTCCTCCCCCTGGTGAGCTCGGCGAGGCCCGCCTGGATCCTGGCCTCGGTCAGCGAGTCGATGCTCGAGGTGGCCTCGTCGAGGACCAGGATGTCGGGATCGGCGATGAGGGCCCTCGCTATCGCCAGGAGCTGCCTCTCGCCCTGGGATATGTTCATCCCCCTCTCGCTGAGGACGGTATCGAAGCCCTCGGGAAGCCTCCTGATGAAGTGCTCCGCGTTTGCTCGGCTCGCGGCCTCGACCATCTCCTCTTCGGTCGCCCCCGGGCGGGCGTACAGAAGGTTGTCGCGGATGCTCATCGAGAAGAAGAAGGGCTCCTGGAGCACGACTCCCATCCTCCGCCTCAGGGAGTCGATGTCGAGGTCGCCGATGTCGGTTCCGCCGATCGTGATCGAGCCCAAGTCAGGCTCGTAGAACCTCGAGAGCAGGTTGACGAGGGTGGTCTTGCCGGCACCAGTCGGCCCCACGATGGCCACGGTCTCCCCCGGCTCGGCGCGGAAGCTTATCGACTCGAGGACGCTCTTGCCCGGGACATAGCCGAAGCTGAGCTCGCGGAACTCCACGGCCCCGTCGAGCCTGACGGCCAGGCCAGGATCCCCGGAGCCCCCCTCCTCGCCCTCGTCGAGCACCTCGAAGACCCGTTCGGCGCCAGCCATCGCCGACTGCAGGACGTTGTAGACGTTTGTCAGCTGCATGAGGGGCTCGAAGAACCTGCGGGTGTACATGATGAAGGAGGCCAGGAGTCCGATGGAGAATCCCCCCCATCCGCGAAGGATCAGCCCGCCCCCTATCCCGGTGACGGCGGCCAGGGAGACGGCGTTCATCACGTTCATGAGCGGCATCATGACCGAGCTCACCGTCTCAGCCCTGATGCTCGCGTCGCGAGCCTCGGCGTTGACCCTTTCGAAGCGGCGGAACTCCGCCTCCTCCCTGTGGAAGGACTGGGTGACGCGGATCGCAGAGACCGACTCCTCTATGGAGGAGCTCAGCGCCCCGATGCTCTCCTGGTTCCTCTTGTAGGCCGCGCGCACGCGCTTGCCGATCGTCCCCGCTGCGACCGCCATGACGGGGACTGCGACCAGCATGTAGAGCGTCAGCGGCAGGTTGAGCGCCGCCATCGCGATGAGGACCCCGATCATCGAGAAGATCCCGCCAAAGAGGCTTGAGAAGGCCTGGGAGAGGGCGTTGTAGACCATCTCGATGTCGTTCGTGAG
>JANXYO010000073.1 GCA_025356015.1 Spirochaetaceae bacterium | reverse complement strand
AATGCGTAGAGTCAACCTGCCGATACTTTACAAAGATCGCCCGTAACGGAGTTGTCATGGCTAAACGTCCCGAAACCGATCCCACCCGTGAAGCACCCAAGCCTGGAAGCTCAAAGGGCGAACTGGAGCAGTACGGAGTCTGGGTAAAGGCGGAGCCGCAAGATATCATCCAGGATGCGCCTGCTCCTTTCGCCGCGGAATTCGACGCGACGCTGCATGGCGAATCCGACCTCATCCCTGAGGAGTCCTTCCTCTCAGAGGACGAGGAACGCTTGCTCGGCTCCTTCGACTCGGAGTTCGAGACGGCGGGCTTCGAGGAATCCCCTCCTCGCTCCCCCATGGACGAGGGCACCCTGCCCGACATCGAGGACATGCCTCCCCTCGAGGAAGCCCTGCTCGAGAGCGCGAGCTCCTCCGGTTCCGACATCGAAGACTTCGGAGCCTCCACGATCGACATCCAGCTCGAGGACATCGAGCGGCCCTTCGATACTTCGCACATCGGTCCCAACACCGATCTCGACATGTCCACGGTACGCGGCCTGGACAAGGAGAGCAAGACAAGCGGCGGCACATCAGGCGTGGCTGCAGGCGGTTCGATGGAGGATGTATCCTCCGAGTTCCTCGATTCCCTCTCGGCCTCCCCCTCCGGCGCCGAAGGCGGGACGGGCGAGACCGGCGGGGCCGACGATGTGACCTCGCAGTTCCTCGATTTCGAGGAAGAGACCGGCTCCGGGGCCGAGAACTCACCCTCTCCCGATTTCGAGCCCATCGACATCGACCTTCAGTTCGATGATACGATCCCGGTCTCCTCAGGCAGGGACGAGAGCCACGCGGCGGGCTTCGAGCCGGTCACCGAGTTCGATGATTTCCTCAGGACCGAGAAGGAGGCCTCCGCAAAGAACGGCAAAGCCTCCAATGAAGCCCCTCCAGAGGGCGAGAGCTTCGACGACCTTGCGGCCGTGGAGCGGGACCTCTACGAAAAACCCGAAGCCAGGGAGACCGCCAAGGGCGGGAGCGACCTCTCGACAGAGATCCTCCTCAAGATAGCCGACGAGCTCTCATCGATCCGGGGTGAGCTGGTATCGCTGAAGAGCCAGCTTGGATCCCTAAAGGCCCGAGCTCCGGCGCTTGCCGAGGCTATCCTTGAGGGCGAGGAAGCCCCCAAGGAAGAGGCCTCCGGTGGCTTCTTCGACGACGAGGAGGACGAGACCATCGCCCTCACCGGGGACGAACTCGACAACATCCTCAATACCGCCGACTTCACCGAGGAAGTCGCGGAGACCGAGGCCCCCGAGGAGCTCGAGGCCAGCGAAGACCTCGAGGCCGCCCACTCTCCCGCCGACATGTCCCTCCTCGACGACGGCCTCCTGCCGGAAAACGGCGACTACAGCGCAGCCAAGGCGCCTGGCATCGAAGAAGTCAGGATCGACACCACCGAGGCGGCCGATCTGGATTTCGCCATCGAGGACCAGGGCGAAGAGACGACACCCTCCCTCGAAGAAATTGGGATGATAGCAGAGGAAGGCATCAGCCCCCTGACATCGGCACCCGAAGACACGAGTTACCTCGAATCCGATATCGGCGAGCTCGGCCTCTCGGACGCCCCCATGAACGAGGCTCCCCTCGTCGAACCCGACCTCACCGACTTCGATGTCGAGGAGGAGGACCTCGGAGGCGGGGCGATCTCCGAGATTGAAGAAGAGCTTCCCGTGGTCGAGCCGAGCGCCGAGGACCTCATCCTCGAGGCCGAGGCAGGACTGGACTTCGCAGACTCCGAGCCAGTCTCCGAGCTCGAGCCACTCGAGCCGATCCCCGAAACCGAGGAAGACGCCTTCGGGGAGATCAATCTCCACGACGAGGGACAGGCCGAGGGTGAGCTCGAGGATATGGAAGGACTCGAAGAGCTCGGCGGCGAGGACGAAGCGGAGCTGCTGGCAGAGAGGATCGACCAGGCCACCGTGAAGCCGGCCCTGCCCGTCAGCCTCCATCCAGACGAGGTCTCGATCAGCCTTGATGACAGTTATTTTGTCGGAGAGTCCACCTTGGATGACGCTGGCGCGCCGGTCGAACGCGAAGAGGAACTCCTGCTCTCGGACATGGACGAAGTCAGCCCCGAAGCCCCACAGCCCGAGACCGAGTTCGAGATACCGGCGGCCGAGGAAGAGGACACGATCTCTCCCCTCCCCGTCTCCAGCCCGGCGCAGCAGACCGAGGCAGGAGAGGAGCCCGACCGCCTCAAGTCCGAGATCCGGAGCGTCCTCGCCTACCTCGACAAGTTGCTCGATTCGCTGCCCGAGGATAAGATTGAGGAGTTCGCCCGCTCAAAATACTTCGATACCTACAAACGGCTCTTCGAGGAACTGGGCCTGGTCTGAAATGGGACTTCTTGAAAAGGCCGTGCGCAGAACCGGGGGACCAATCCCCCCGGCGAGGCGCAGCGGCCTTTTTTCTAAGGCCATAGCTTCCCTCCAGCCCCGGGAGGAGGGGCCGCCCGACTCGACCCTTCCCAGCCCCGGTCCCGACGCCGGAGCCCTTCCATTTGAGGGCATGGAGCTCGTCGAGGCTCAGGCAAGGCCAGTCCTCGAGGAGTCCCTTACCGCGTTCGAAGAGGCTGCCCTCGTCGCGGTCAAGGCTGTTCCCACCGATCACAAGGACGACGAGGCCGCCTTGGTCCCCAGCCAGATGGCGGCCGAACAGGCCCCCCCCATCTACGAAGAGCCCGCTCCCATCTACGAAGAGCCCGCTCCCGTCTACGAAGAGGCCGCCCCGTCACCGGAAGAAGCCGGGCCCATCCTCCCTGAAGAGACGCAACTGCTTCCCGCGGAAGCCGAGCCTGTCCACGAAGAGGCCGCCCCAGCGGCGAATGATTGGCCTGTCATCCTTGAGATGAGCACGCCAGTCCCAGAGGAAGACGAAGACTCCCACGAGGAAGCATCGACTCCTTACGAGGAAGAAGTTACCTTCTACGATGAAGCGGTGCCTCCACCCGCGGATGCCACTGCCACTTACGATGAAGCCCTGCCCCCCTCCGAAGAGGCGCCATTCCAGAATGAGGCCGAAGCCGCAATCCAGGAAGAAGTAGCCTCCACGGCTGAGGCCCCAGGCCCTGCCGAGGCGGAGACCCTTTCCGAAGAGGCGGCTCTTTCCGAGGAGCCGGGCCTTTCCGAGGCTCTGCCTCTTCCTGGTGAACTTGCCCAATCCGAGGAGGCGCCGCCAGACTTCCCCCTCAGCCTCGGTGACCTGGCTTCCCTCAGGGACGAACTCCTCGCCCTCAGGGTATCGACTGACTATGTCCTGGCCTGCTACGCCCGCATCGCCGAAGTCATCCCATTCCAGGCTCTTGGCCTCTTCCTGGCGGAAGGCGAGCGCCTCCTGCTCGCGGCCTCCTTTGGCTTCCCCGCCTCGAGCGATGACTTCCTCCCTCTCTCCCTGGCCACGGCCGTGGGTATCGAAGGCGGTGAGCTCGAGGCCGAGGCGCGGGCCCTGATTTCCCCCTTGCTCGGGATATCCCCGGCCTGGCCGGTCAGATCCGTCTCCCTTCTAGCAGAAGCCGGGGTGATCGGCATGTGGGTCTATTCCGAGGAATCGCTCCAGACCGCCTCTCCGGAGCGGCTCGCCGCCCTTGCCGCTCTTCTAGCCGCACCGGCCACAAGGTGCACGGCCAGGGCCAACCGAGAGATCCCGAAATCGGCCGCCGGTGCCGAGCTCCTCGCCTCGGTGGGGGACGCTGCCTATGTCTCTGCTTTCATCCTCGAGCTGTCCTTCCTTCCCGAGGCGATCGGACAGCATGTTCCAGGCATCGCCGTCCCCACATTGATGGCGGCGGTCGAGGACGGTGCCCGCCGCGTCCTGGGGCCGGGAGGTGCGGTGAGCGTCCTCCCAAACTCCAGGCTCGCCTGCCTCCTCGCCTCGTCCGTCCCCCTCGATGCCGAGCTTGCCCTCTTCCAGTTCCGGAAGTCCGTGAAGCGATCACTCGCCCTGTTCGAGGGGGTAGAGCTTCCCGAGGGCA
The DNA here is from genome assembly GCA_025356015.1 of Spirochaetaceae bacterium. Classification (GTDB taxonomy): domain Bacteria; phylum Spirochaetota; class Spirochaetia; order Treponematales; family Rectinemataceae; genus JANXYO01. The sequence goes on along the minus strand of JANXYO010000073.1, from coordinate 7,651 downwards.
GGGCGATCGCCCTCGATCTATCAGCAGAGGGAACAGCCGAGAGACTCGCAGCCTTCCTTTCGGAGTAAGCCATGGACCTCCTGATGGAGAGCTCCCGGGATGGCTCCCCTTCCTGCAAGGCGGGCTTTATCCACCTGCATTCTCCCTACTCGCCACAAAGGGAGGCTGAGCGCTTCGTCGCGGCCATCGAGGAGGGGAAGAGACCTGGCACCATAGTCCTCCTCGGTCCCTGTCTCGATTACCTGAGCCCCCTCCTGCGGATCCGTTTCCCGGGAAGCCAGATCATTTCCCTGCAGTACGATGCCGCCTTCAGGGGCCACGAACTCGGATCGGCCGATGTCTCCTGGTATCCCGACTCGGGCCTTCCCCTCGAGAGCTTCCTCGACGGGGCCATCGACGAGGACGCCGTCTCCGGCCTCCTCGTGCTCAAGTGGACTCCTGCCGAGGAGGCCTTTCCCGAGGCGGCCAGGGCCTGCGCCCGGGCCCTCGGCGCTTCCCTCGATCGCCTGAGCTCCTCGGCGGCGACCGTGAAGGTCTGCGGCAGGCGCTGGTTCGCGAACGCCTGCAGGTCCTTCCTCCTCGTCAGGCGGATCGCCGAACCCGCAAGGACCGCCCTTCCCATAGCCATCGCAGCGGCCGGGCCAAGTCTCGGGGCCAGCCTGGCTGAGCTCAAGCCCCATCGCGGGAGCTTCGCCCTCATCGCGGTTTCCTCGGCCCTTGCCGCCTGCCGCGCCGCCGGCCTCGAGCCCGACCTTGTCGTCGCAAGCGACGGCGGGACCTGGAGCCGTCCCCACCTCTATCCCCTGGCCTCGAGGCCAGCGCCTCTCGCCGCCACCCTCTGCTCCTTGCCCTCGTCCTCGATCTACGCCAACCTCCCCATCCTGCCCCTTATACAGGGATCCTTTGTCGAGACAGAACTCGCCCCCCTCCTTGGGGGCGGAATCAGCCTGCCTCCCCACGGCACGGTCGCGGGCACCGCGATACAGCTGGCGGCCTTCCTCGGCTCCGGCCCCATCGTCCTGGCCGGCCTCGACCTTGCGGCCCAGGGCGAGAGGGAGCACGCCTCCCCCCACGCCTTCGACGCCTTCCTGGACCGGGGCTCGGGACGTCTTGATTCTCTTGAAGGCAGGGCCATCGGCAGGCGGCTCGAGAACGCTCCGATCGCCCTCGAAGCGGGGCGGTGGCGGGTTTCAAGGAGCCTGTCAGCCTATGCGGGAGCCCTCGCCGGGGACGCCCGCGCCCTGTCGGGCAGACTTTTCAGGCTCAGGCCCTCCCCCATCGCCCTCGAGGGTATTGCCTGCATCGATCCAGCTGGCCTGGCGGCGATTATGGGCCGGGGGCAGACCAGGAGCGGGACAGGCCCCCTGGTCGCGCGCGTGCGCGAGCCGGACCTGGAAGGCGGTCCTGTCCGGGAGGCCCTCCTTGAACGGCGCTTCGAGAGCTGGCGGGAGGAGGCACGCGAGTCGACGCTCGAACTCGCAGAGGGAAGGCTCCCCAGCGAGGCCAGAACGCGCGAGTTCCTCAGATCGATCGACCTTCCCGACTGGGTCGCGGGGCGGAGGGCGGCGATCTGTGGCGGCGACCCCCGGCCCGCCGCTATGGCCCTCGCCGCAAGCGTCGATCTTTTTCTCGGCGAGCTCCAGAGGAGGCTACTCGGATGAGCGACCTGATTTTCCGCCGCAACCTGCTCGCGCTCTCGCGCTCCTCGCCCGATCTGGGCGACCGCCTCCTCGAGGCGGAACCCGAGCCCTCCCTCAGGATCAGGCCGGCGAGGAACGGCTCCCCAGTCCCCGTCATCAGCCGGGATGGCCGCGAAGCCGCCCTCCACTCCCTGATCGACCCCCAGCGCGAGGCTGAGCGGATAATCGAGGCCCAGCCAGCCGATGGCTTCATCGTCGCCCTTGGCCTGGGGGCAGGCTACCTCCTCCAGGGCTTCCTCAGGTCTTCCGCCACCACCGGGGTCCTCGCCATCGAGTACTCGGCCCCCCTACTCCGCTCCCTGCTCGAGGAGGTCGACCTCTCGGAACTCTTCCTCGACGAGCGCTTCACCCTGGCCCTCGACCCGAAGGCCGAGGACATCCAGGCCCTCCTCTTCTCTGCCTACGTCCCGCCCCTGGCGGGAAACATAAGGAGCCTGCCGCTGCGCGGAAGGGTCGACCTCGATCCCGCTTCCTTCGGCGAAGCCGCCGACGCGATACGCGACGTGCTTGGCCGCATCTCCGACGACTACAGCGTCCAGGCCTTCTTCGGGAAGCTCTGGTTCAAGAACGCGGCGCGCAATCTCTTCCTCGCCGAGAAGCCGAGCGCAGCCCTGCCCTCGATCCGCCGGGCTGCCGTGACCGCGGCGGGTCCCTCGCTCGAGGAAAGCCTTCCCGCACTGAGGGAAGCCAAGGACTCCGGCACCTTCATCATCGCGACCGACACGAGCCTTCCCGCCCTCCTGGGCTCGGGCCTCCTGCCCGACGCCGTCATCTCGATCGACTGCCAGCAGATCAGCTACTACCATTTCCTCGGCGGCCTTCCCCGGGGCCTGCCCCTCGTCCTCGACCTCTCCTCGCCAAGCCGCCTCGCCCGCCTGAGCGACTCGGTGCGCTTCTTCTCCTCGGGCCATCCCTTCTGCGCCTACATCTCCTCGCGCTTCAGGGCCTTCCCGGCCCTGGACACCTCGGGCGGCAACGTGACCCACGCCGCCCTCTCCCTTGCCGAGGCCCTCGGGGCAGAATCGACCATCCTCGCCGGGGCAGACTTCTCCTACCCCGACGGCAAAAGCTACGCGAGGGGCACCTACATCTACGGCTACTACGGCAGGTTCCAGAAAAGGCTCGCTCCCCTCGAAAGCCATTTCTCGGGCTTTGTCTTCAAGAACACCTCGGTCGAGCGCGAGGAAGACTCGAGGCCCGACGGCAAGAGCTACGCGCGTTACCTCACGAAGCCCCTCATGTCCTACCGGGAGCACCTTGAGCGCTTCGCGGCCGCCTCTGACATGGAGATCCTCCCCTTGAGAGGCAAGGGCGTCGAGCTGCGGATCAGCAAGAAGACGGAAGTGAGAAGACGCGAGCGCAGGCTTTTCGCGGCCGGCCCGGCCAAGGGCGACGCCGCATCCTTCCTCGAGGGCTACATCGCCGCGGTGCGCGCCCTCCCCGCCCCGAGCGATCCCTCGCTGCCCTACCTCGGGCGCCTGCGGCCCGAGGAGAGGGACCTCTGGACGACCCTTTTGCCCGCGGCCAGCGCCTTCCAGCGCTCCGGTCGCAACCGCGGGATCGGCGCGGCCGACCTCCTCGAGACGACGAGGTCATGGGCAATCGCAGCGGTCGAAGAGGCCCTTGGCGAGCGGAGCTAGTCGAGGAACCAGGTCCTTCCCGCGGAGATTCCGTACCTCTTTCCCAGCCATGTCTCGAAGGCCATGGCGCCCTCGGCGAAGCGCTTCCCGAAACGTGCCATGTAGGCGTCCAAGGCCGCCTGGCGCTCGGGATGCTTTTCGACGAGCCTCGCGGGCAGGGTCTTGGTGAAGTAGTCCTCGGCGCGGGAGACAGGCTGCTGGAGCAGGTAGGCCTGGTACTCGTTGGCCATGAGGTAGTCCGAGCTCACGTCGTAGTTCGCCCAGTCGAAATAGAGGCGCCAGAACCAGCGCTCGTCCTTCGGGACTGAGGCCCACTGGGACCGGGCGAAGTCGCGATACGCGCTGTCCGAGAAGAAGATCCCGTGGGTCGACTCGTGGACGAGGAGGGTCAGCCTCTGGTAGGACGGCGACTCTCGCGAGATCGAGATCAGGGCGCCCTGGCCAGCCACGATCCTGCCCGATCTCCTCGCGATGATGCCACGTTCGAGCAGGAGGGCCTCGAGGCCGCGCTCCACCTTGCCGAGGACAAAGGCCTTGGACCTCGCCGCCTCGAAGAAGGCGGCGAGGTCCTCGCTGCGGTAGTCGTGGGCGTTCCAGCCGTGGAGGGCCGCGATCTCGGCATCCCCGGCCAGCCTTCCCCTGAATCCCGCCTTCTCGACGAAGAAGGCGAGGCGCTTGAGGTAGCTGTCCTGGGTGGAGTAGTCGCGGAAATCGATGATTATCACCGAGGGGAGGATGTCCCAGCGGTAGATGGAATAGTCGGCCAGGGGATCGGCGGGGGCGGAGAGGAGGACTCGGCCGAGGTCGGCGAGCTCGGCTTCGGTCTCGGATATATGGGCCGCGAAGAGGGCGGGGACGCCCACGCGTTCGGGAACCGATATCTCGAGCCTGGCGAGGCCCGGCGGGAAAAGCTCAGGGCCGAAGACCGTGGTCCCGCCGGCCTCGCGCAGGCGGAGGTGGAGGGGCTTCGCCCCGGCTTCGCCCCGAAGTTCCGCAGTTGCCGCCCCCGTGAAGGGAGGGTAGCGGAATTCCAGGGCGAGCCTCTGGCCAGGCCCCGGGGGGACTGAGACGAAGGGCCGGGAAAGAGCGAGGACCAGATGGCCCCCCTCGAGCCGTATCGAGAAACCCGAGGAGACCCTGACCCCGCCCTCGATCCTCTCGATACCCCTGAAGGCCGGACGCACCGCGATGGCCTCGACCCTGATGGCGCCCTTGGCCTGTCCCTGCCCGAGCTCGACCGAAAGGCTCCCGATCCTTGAGTCTGAGTCCAGGGGAAGGACGAGCTGGCTTGTACCGTCCCTGATGGGGAAATCGGCGACGAGGAGGGGGGCGGCCTTGCGCTCGGTCCCGCCCAGGGAAAGACGGAGCCGGGCCTCGTCCGGACCCCGAACAAGGCCAATGCTCACTTCCAGGGCCATGCCCGCCTTGAGTGAAAGGGGCTTCTGGAGGACATAGCGGTTGGAGATGCGGTCCGCGCCAAAGACGGCCTCGCTCCCTGGCTCCCAGCCCCTCTCCTGGGTGAAGGCCAGCCTCTCTCCTCCTCCACCCGTCCAGGCGAAGGAGTCGACGGCCGGCGCCTGGGCGCAGGAGGAGGCAAGGAGACCGGCAGCCAGGGCAATTGCCCGCAGGAAGGCCGCCAGATCCTGTGCGCGAGGATCTGTCTTCGTCCCGGGTCTCATGCGAGCTTGATTATGCTCCGCGCTATCAGCTGGGCAACCTCGTACTTCTGCGAGCGGCTGATGTCGAGGTCGGAGCGCAGGAGGGTCTCCCAGCGGCCGGTGAAGTCGTCGGGCAGGCGGTGGAGCTTTTCCACCTGCTCCTCGAAGGCCCTGTGGGAGGGCTCGAAACGCCTGTTGATGATGAACAGGGTGGCTGCAGCCGAACGCGCGAAACCGGCGCTCGATTCGAGATAGAAAAAGCCGTCATCCCTGAGGGCCGCAGCGCCCAGGTCGGAGAGGTAGTGCTCCATCTTGGCGGTGAAGGCCTCGCGGAGGGCCGCCCAGTACTCGACGGGGAATGCCGAGATGCGGACCCTCACTTTCTCTATCCAGTCGCTCCGCTTGAACAGGACCTTGCCTTTCTGGATCCTATAGAACATATAGGTCCCGGAATTCTTGAGGATCCAGACAAGGTCGGTGCCCCGGTCCAGGAACTCGTCGATGGAGGCCGCGCTCTTGTACTCTACCCTGACCGGAAGACCCTCGATGAAAAAGCGGTCCTTGGGCTGCAGGGCAGCGCTTTCGAAGGCTCCCGGGTCGCCGAATGCCTTGGCGAAGGCGTCTTGCCGCTCGGAGGGCGAGGGCATGGCTTCGCGGTGGTACACGTCCACGACGAGGGCGAAGTAGGGATCGAGGATGTCCTCCTCGGAATGCTCGCCGAGGGTGACGCATTCGACCGTCTGCCAAGACGAGAGAACCGTAGCGAGACCGTTCGCGAGTCGTTCTACCTTCCGGCGCATTGTGCTTCCTTTACAGATCGTTCTGCCAAATTGTATCATGCCGCAGTGGCTTTGCAAACATTGGATGGATTCTCTGGCCGCAGCCTTCACATGCTGGCCCTCGCGCCGGGCGGCAACATCGCGAGGGACATTGCCTTGTTCAGGCGCCGTGTCTTCTCACGCCTAGGCGAGCCTTCGGCCCTGGCCTGGCCCGAGCTTCTGCCCCTCGCCTTTGGTCTCGCTGGCAGGGGATCGGGCCCGGCGAAAAGCCCTTCTGCCCCCACGGTCCGCGATAAGGGCCAGCGCAGCCGTATCCTCTGCGAGGGCTGGCCCGATGTAAGGGCTGGCTTCGAGATGGGCGGCCTCGTTTCCGGCCCTGGATGTCTCTGTCTCGGGCTCGGCGGCCCCTTTCCGGAGCTCCTCAAGGCAGCGGGGCCCATCCTTGGTGGCCTGGGGATCGAGGCCCTCGTGCCACCCCCCATTCCCTGCGGTCTTGGCTTCCCCCTGTGCCGTTTTCCCCTTCCCGGGACCAGCGATGAGGAAGGAATCAGGAAGATCGCTTCCCTTGAGCCCCCTCGGGGCAGTTTCCTCGACTGCTCATTGGTCCTGTGCCGGATCTGGATAGGCAGGGATGGATGGGCGTCCCTGTCCTGGAGCGAGGAAGCCCGCGCTCCACGACGCTCTGGCCCCCCTTCCCGGAGCGAAAACCCTGGCCAGCCCCATCCCGGCCGGGAAACGCAGTAACCATGCCGCTTCTCAAGCCTTTTCCATCGTGCTATATTCCTGCCACCAACGGAGGCATCATGAAGTCATCGCAGGCCGCGGCGCTCACGCTGGCCTTACTGCTCTGTCTTGCCGCAGCGCCCGCGGTCCTGGCCCAGGACAACGGAGGGCAGGCAGCAGGCCCACCCTCACCGCCCCCGGCCCAGCCCGCAGTCCCCGGCCCCGAGACTCCTGCACCTCCGACTCCCCCTTCCGGCCCCTCGAGCCCCGCCTCCGGCGAGTTCGGCGACACCAATCCCTTCCTTGCCGGCGAGCAGACCATCGGCCTCTCTGCCGGAGCCCAGATCCCCCTCTTCATGGCACCCGGGGCGACCGACAACAACTCCAAGCTCCTCGTGGGCGGGGTTTTCGGCTTCAGCTACCAGTACTTCATCGCCCGAGGGATCGCCCTCGGCGGCTCCCTCGCCGGCGCCTTCAATGGCACGATAGGCGGACGATCCCTCTTCGTCGCGCCACTGAGCTTCAGGACAGCATACTGGTGGGCCGCCATGCCCTTCGAGTTCTGCGCGGCGGCCGAGGCCGGCGGCTACCTCATGCGCCTTGACACACATGGCATGCTCGGGCCCTTCGCGAAGGTCGGCGGCGAGGTGCTGTGGCGCATCTCCCAGGGCTGGAGCGTCGGCGTGAAGGGCTACCTCTGGATCGTCCCCGAAATCCACACCGGTTCGAACTCGAGCCTCAGCCGCACAAGCGGACTCACCGAAGTCGCGATGTCGGCTGTCTACCACCTCTAGGAGCCATGAGCATGAAGACGATACGGCGCTTCCACGCGGGCGCACTCGCGGCGGCCCTCCTGGCTGCCACTCTGGGGATGGCCTGCGACAATTCCTATGGCATCTTCAACAGTATCCAGGACGAATCCAAGATAACGGGCTCGGATGTGTTCAAGAGGGTGGGAGTCGCGAGCGTGGTGAGCGACGGGACGAGCTATTTCGCCCGCATGACCATGGTCTACTCAAGGCCTGTTGGCGGCGGAACCTGGACCCTCCTGCCCATCGGCGGCATGGGCAAGAGCTACAACAGCTACGCCACGGCTGCCATAGGGACGGCTTTCTACGCCTCCGTCGTCAGTGGCAGCGGCAGCTTCGCCG
>JANXYO010000070.1 GCA_025356015.1 Spirochaetaceae bacterium | reverse complement strand
AAGTCCTCGAGGGTCTTCGCGGTTTCGGGCGTTGCCTCGAATTGAGTCTCGATGATAGTCTTGCTCACGGACGTTCCCCTTCCCGGCAGGCTTGTTTGGCGACAAAACCTTACCGAGAAAGAACGTCCGTTTACTATTCCGCCCACAAGATTCGATCATATCTCGCCAGGGACTATTGCGCCTTCGTATTCTCTTTCCGCTATCAGTGCCGAGTACTCGCACTGGACCTGCAATCGCTCTGGGGGGTGGTCCTTGATGAGGGGAGGTACAGGAAAGCCGGGGCGATGCTCGATCAGGTCGCCCTCAAGCTCATGAGATCGGAACTGGCCCTTCGGGAGCAGGGGATCCGCTAGGCCATCCAGTGGTTCCGCCGGCCATCGCGAGCGCCCCTTGCCTGCGGCGGTCCCTGCGCCTAGTATTGGGCATGGCAAGCAGCAGCGCATCATTCCCACGGAGGGCCGCTGCCCTCATCTCCCTGGTCCTCTTCGCTATCGCCATCACCATCAACGCCCTTGCCAACATCCTGCCGATCAACGGCGTGGGCACGGGCCAGCTCTCCGACGAGCTCCCTAACCTCTTTGTGCCAGCGGGCCTTACCTTTTCGATCTGGGGCCTCATCTATGTCCTCCTCCTGGGATATGTGATCGCGGCCATCGCGGGTGCATTCGGCAGAAGGCCCTCCGCGCTCTGGGATGCGGGGGACGGCCTGGTATTCTCGCTGAACATGGCCGCCAACTCAGCCTGGATCCTCGCCTGGCACTATCGCCATGTTGGCCTGTCCCTTGCCCTCATGCTGGTCATACTGGCCAGCCTTCTCTGGCTGGAGGAGCGGCAGGGCGCCGCGGCCCGCGGGGCGGCGCCATCCCGGGGAGCTGCTCTCTCGCGCTTCTTCCTTTCGACACCGATCAACGTCTACCTTGGGTGGATTTGCGTGGCGACTATCGCGAATGTCATTGCCCTCCTCGTGAAGCTTGGCTGGGATGGATTTGGAATAGATCCCCGGGTCTGGACCGTGGCTGTCATCGTGCTTGGCCTCGCGATAGGTCTCCTGCTGGTCTTTCTCCGCGGGGCCCTCGCCGCCCCGCTCGTCATCGTCTGGGCCTACGCAGGCATTGTGCTCAAACGGGTCCAGACCGACGCCGTATATTCGAGGGCAGTGTGGCTGGCTGCCGGCAGCGCGGCCGTCATCCTCCTTCTCGCCGCCCTGCTGCGCTGCTCCAGAGTCAGCCGCCGACCAGGATGCTGACCGAGGACACGAAGAAAGAGGTGCTCCGCTTCTTGTCGGAGGCGGGCAGGGGACCATATCCTTGCGGTTCTGCGAGCGCTTCGACGAGAAGAGCAAGATCTGGAACCTGAAGGAGCACTCCCCCCCTACCTCGAGATCATCTACTTCATCGAGGGAAAGGCGAGGGTCCCGGTGGCCGGGGACACCCTCGATGTCGCCCTCTACGACCTCCTCGTCTACCCTCCGGGAGTCGTCCACCGCGAGACCCTCGACCCGGGCAGTCGCCAGGAGATAGTCTGCCTCTGGCTCGAGCTTGGGGGCGGGGCAGGGCTTCCCTTCAGCTTCAAGCTGAGCGACGACGAGGGCGAGCTCGGCTGGCTCTGCCAGAGTGCCCACCGCAACCACTTGCGCCGCGGAGAGCACTTTCGCGAGCTCGAGGAGCACCTTTTTCGCTCCCTCCTCCTCTTCATGGAACAGAAGCTGGCCCTTGCCGCCCAGATCAGGAACCCCGCCCTTGCCCTCCAGGACCGAGCCTTTCAGGCGCAGGCCCCGAAATTGTGGGTTCTCTTGATCTGGACAAGGGCAGCCCTCACATCATCGTCGGAAAGCATCCTTCCGTATCGCAGGTAGGTGCTGAAGATCTGGCAGCTCTTTGATGCCGAGCTATCGATCTTCAGCTTGTGGCAGAACAGCTCATAGGTCTCGACCGCGGTGACATCGGCGCAGCCCAGGTCTCCGATCATGACGGCCTCCTCACTCGAGAAGGTAAAAGTTATATAAAAAATACTGACTGTCAAGTTCCGTAAACCGGTGCAGTTGAATAATCGGTCAATAATAAGATTTCCCTATATTGCCAATGTGAGATGCCCCAGCCTCGTCGCCTGGATCCATGAATGGATGTGTAGCGATTTTTTCTTGCCTGCCACGGGCCCTCAATTGCATCTTATGGACTCACGGTTTCGCCCCGCGATGATATGCATCGCCGGCAGACAGAGCAAAAAGATGGAGGTTCTAGCATGGCTCCCGCGACCATTGGAATTGCCAGCACGTTCATTCCCAAGCTCCTGGAGATCCTCGAAGAGGCGCGATGGCAATGCCAGCTTAGCGAGGTGGAGTACCGCGCCATCCTGTGCTCGATCCAGGTGCCGGCGGGCCAGAGCTTGGTCAGGAAAGAGATCTCTGTCCAGGCCAGGGAAAGTGCCGCGGTTATCGGGGGAAGGGCAGCCAGTTAGGGACTCATGAGCTCTATCAGGAACTCGGCTCCCTTCTCCGAATTCCTGACGCTCAAGGAGCCGCCCATGTTGCGCTCGACGATGGCCTTCGACATCGTCAGTCCTATTCCCGTCCCCCCTCCGGGACCCTTGGTCGTGAAGTAGGGAGTGAAGAGCTTGGAGAGCACTTCCCCCGGGATTCCGCCCGCGTTGTCCGATATCGAGATGAGAGCCCTTTCTCCCGATTTTCGCAGGGAGATGTCGATCCGAGGCTCGGGCGTCTTCCTCTCCAGCAGCGCGTCCTTGGCGTTGAGGATGATGTTGAGCAGGGCCTGGGAAAACTCGTTTGGGTGACCGAAGAGCACGGTGTCCTCGATCACCTCGACGCTCGCCACGATCCCGGCCTCGTCAAGGCTGGCCTTGATGAGGGAGAGCACGTCTGTCACCGATTTCCAGGCGCTGAACTTCATCTTCTCCCTGTTGGGCTTGAAGAAGTCCATGAAGTCGCTGATGGTGTCCGACATGTGCATGATCAGGTCCATGGACTCCTTGACGCTCGTCTGCAGGATTTCGCGACTCAACTTGCCGAGGTCATGGAGGATGAGGAGCTTCTGGATCGTGATGCCGAGCACGTTCAGGGGCTGACGCCACTGGTGGCTTATGTTGCCAATCATCGCCCCCATCTCGGCCTGGCGGTTCTGGTCGATCAGGGCCTGCTCCTTGTCCCTCAATGCGGCCTGGGTCCGCTCGTGCGCGAGGGCTTCGGTCCTCAGGGCCCGCTCTGCCGCCATGCGCAGCTGCCTGTCACGAAGCAGGTCGAGGCCCAGGGAGATGTCCTCTCCGATCTCCAGGAGGAGGGCGACATGCTCGGCATCGAAGAAGTTCTTCTTGTCCGAATAGAGGGTGAGGGCGCCGAACCTCGCTCCCCCCTGCTTGAGGACGATGCTGGCCGAGGACCTGATGCCGTGGGCGCGGGCCTGTTCGTGCCATGGCTTCGTGTAGTCCGCCTCAAGGAAATTGTTGCAGACATGGTAGGATCCATCGCGGACCGCCAGACCCGTGGGGCCAAGGCCCTCCGGCTCGTTCTTGACTGTGATCCGTATTCCTTCGAGATATCCCGTCTCTCCATAGGACTCGATGTTGCGCACGAGCTGGGTCTCGTCCTCGATCGCGCCAATCCAGGCCAGATGGAAGCCGCCCTGCTCGACGGCGGCCCTGCAGCATTCCCGGAACAGGTTCGCCTGGTCGCTGGTGCAGACAATCGCCTGGTTGACCGCGCTCAGGGTCGCGTAGAGCTGGCTGAGCTGGGCGGCCTTCCTCTCGAGGCCCTTGATCTCGGACACGTCGGCGAAGACGAGGCCGAGGATCAGCCCCGCGGCGGTGTCGATGGGGCTGCAGGAAAACACGAGGTCGACTGCGCGCCCGCTACTTGATATCAAGGATATTTCCTCGTCCCTGCACTCCAGCTGACCCGTCTCCTGCGAGGCCTCGAAGCGGCCCTTGTGCTGCGTCCCCACATAGACGCTGAGCTTGGTTCCGATGATGCTTTCCAGGGGCCTTTCCAGGATTCGCCCGAGACTGGCATTGCAGTAGAGGATCGTGCCGTCGCTTGCCAGGTGTGCCGCCCCTTCACCCATTGACTCGATCAAGGCCCTGTATTGCTGCTCTGTCGGCCTCCCGTCGTCGGGCAGTTGGCCCAAGTCCGGTGGCTTCACTTCCCTGATGCCGCTTGTTTCGCTCATTGGGGCCCGCCCTTTGCTGGATCTTCTTGACCGATGGAGCCTCGACCTTGAAGCTCTTCAAAACGCCGCCGATTTCGCGATCAGAGGACAAGCCAAGTCTACTGTCCGAAATGGCGCCTCGCAAGGCTGGGAATGGCCTTATCGCAGCTGCGGTATGGACTTACAGGTCCGAACAGTCCGGCTCCGCAAAAGAAGGCCAGGTCTGCTACACTCCAAGACATGCAGATTCCGGGACTAAGGCACACGGCATGCTCTGAGGCCGAGGCCATCTTCCGAGCCGGCCTCGCCCGGGTCGATCCTGTGGCGATGCTTGGCCGCATCCTCTCCCTCGAGGGCTCGGTCCTCAGGGTCAGGACCGAGCTCGAGGAGGCCTCCTACGATCTTGGCCGCTACGACCGCGTCCTGGTCGCGGGCATGGGCAAGGCCGCGGCCCGCATGGCACTCGGCCTCGAGGCCGTCCTTGGCGACCGCATCTGGGGCGGAGTGATCGCGGTCAAGGAAGGCTACACCGAGGAACTGAAACACCTTAGACTCCTCGAGTCCGCCCACCCCACGCCCGACCGGCGCTCCCTCGCCGCGGCCACCGAGCTCCTCGGCCTCTCGGCCCTCGCCGACGAACGCAGCCTTGTCATCGTCCTCGTCTCGGGAGGGGCTTCCTCCATCGTCTGCGCCCCGGCAGAAGGCCTCGACCTCGAGGACAAGGCCGAGACTACCAGGCTCCTGCTTGCCTCGGGAGCGGCGATAGGAGAGGTCAACTGCGTGCGCAAGCACCTCTCGGGCGTCAAGGGCGGCCGCCTCGCCGCGGCCTACGCCCCAGCCACGGTCCTCTCCCTTGTCCTCTCCGACGTGGTCGGAGACGATCTCGGCGCGATCGCCTCGGGCCCCACGGTCGCCGACCCCTCAAGCTGGTCGGATGCCCTTGCCGTCGTGCGCCGCCACGGTCTCGAGGATAGGCTTCCAGAGCGGGTGGCCTCCACCCTGCGACGCGGGGCGGCCGGCGCCCTTCCCGACACGCCCAAGCCGGGCGATCCGAGCCTCGCGAGGACCCGCACCCTCCTCATAGGCGGCAACGGCCTTGCCCTCATGGCGGCGAGGGCCAGGGCCGAGGAGCTCGGCTACGAGACACGGGTCTGGGAGGAGGGACTGGTGGGGGAGGCCAGAGCCGCCGGTGCCGCGTTGTGCGACGCAGGTATCGCCGCTGCCGCGCAGAGAGGGCCCGGAGCGCGGTCCCTGTGCCTCCTCGCCGGCGGCGAGACGACGGTGACCTTGCGAGGAGGCGGCAGGGGCGGACGCAACCAGGAGATGGCTCTCGCCTTCCTGTGCGCCCTCGAGCGGGCCTTCCCGGGGGCCCGCGCCGGCACCGCCGAGGCCGCCAACCGAATCTGCCTCCTTGCCGCCTCGACCGACGGCTCTGACGGTCCCACCGACGCGGCCGGGGCCTTCGCTTCCTCGAGGATCCTTGCCGAGGCAGCGAAGGCCGGCCTCGATCCTCGGGCTTTCCTCGAGGACAACGACTCCTGGAGCTTTTTCGAGGCCACAGGCGGACTTCTCAAGACGGGGCCCACCAACACCAATGTCTGTGACCTCCAGATCCTGCTGCTGCGATAGGAAGCCGGTCCTGGGACAGAAGTTGCGCGAGCGCATACTCTGATGCTAGGCTTGTTTCCCAGAAGGAGCACATCATGAAACCTGACAAGGCAGCCGTCCTGGCGATGGCCTTCCTCATCGCCCTCCTTGCACCCTCTGGACTCATGGCCAATACGGCCAGGGAGATCGACGCCAGCGTCGACGCCGCCCTGGGCCGCTTCGAGAAGGAAGTGAAGGGCGGCATGGCCCTCATCGCGAGGGCCAGCGCCGTCCTGGTCCTGCCCAAGGTGATCAAGGGCGGCCTCGTCCTCGGCGGGGAGTACGGGGAGGGAAGCCTCCGCGTGGGCGCGAGGACCGTCGCCTACTACAGCGTCGCCTCGGCCTCGATCGGGCTGACCGCCGGCGGCGAGGTGAAGGACATGGTGATCGTGTTCCTGAGCGAGGAGGCCCTGCGCAAGTTCCGCTCGAGCAAGGGCTGGGAGGCAGGGGTCGACGGCAACATCGCGGTCATCGACACGGGCGCGGGGGCCTCTGTGGATGTGACCAAGATCAACAAACCCATCGTGGGCTTCATCGTGGGGGTCAGGGGACTGCTTGTCGATGCCTCCTTCAAGGGCTCGAAGTTCACGCCGGTCAAGAGGTGAGGGCAGGAGGCGGCTCCGATCGGCCTTGACAGGGATGGATAGAGTAATAAAATAGTAGCATGTAATCGCGTCTTGGAGTATGCGATGTATGCCACCACCATGCGCTTGACTGGAGAGGAGCTCGAGATGCTCGCGGGCAGCCGGGCAGAGGCCATGCGCAAGGCCCTGGAGTCCGTGGTCCGCTTTGGCGAGGCCTTCGGGGCGAGGGAGCTCGTCCGCCTTGAGGGCGGCGACGGGGCGGTCGTGGTCACCGCGAAGGCAGGTCCATAGATGAGCGAGACAGGAGCGATGGACAACCAGGAACGCGTGCGCGATCTCGTCGACGGGCTCGGCACCTGGTACGAGGACCCGGGCCGGATCGAAGCTGCCCGCTTCACCAGCCGGCTCTATCCCTACGACAGCCTCTTCTCGCCCATAAGCGTGAACCGCCTCTCCATCAGGAACCGCATCGTCATGGGTCCCATGGGCAACACGAACATGTGCGAGGAGACCGGCAGGCCGAGCGCAAAGATGGTCGAGTACTTCGCGGCCCGCGCGAGGGGGGGCTGCGGCCTCATCACCTCGGGTCTCGTCCCGATCAGCCAGGGAGTGGATCCGACCGTGACCGAGCCGGGGAGCCTCTCCTATTTTCCGCGCATCGACCGCTCGAGGAGCGTCTTCTCGGGCTGGCGGGACATAGCCGCCCGTTGCCATGCCCACGGCGCGCACTTCTTCATCCAGCTCACTCCCGGCTTGGGCCGTGTGGGCAGCCCCGAGTGCCTGCTCACGAAGAGGAGGCTTCCGGTCTCGGCCTCGTGGAACCCCAACTACTACATGCCCGCCCTGCCATGCAGGCCCCTAAGCGACGCCGCCGCCCGGAGGATCATCAGGAACGCCGGCCAGGCCGCCGCCGACGCGAAAGCGGCGCAGATCGATGGCGTCTACCTCCACGGCCACGAAGGCTACCTCCTCGAGCAGATGGCGAACCGGGCCTTCAACCGCCGCCGCCTCGGCGCCTTCGCCGACTGGAAGGCCTTCGGCATCGGCCTCGTGGAGAAGATCAGGGAGAGGGTGGGTGGGGACTATCCCATCATGTACAGGATCGACCTCTCTCTGGTCCTCAAGGAGACCTACGGGGAGAGAATGGACAGCGTGAAAAGCCTGAGGAAGTTCCGCGGCGAGCGCAGCATCGAGGAGAGCCTCGAGTACATGGAGGCCCTCGTGGAGGCGGGCGTCGACCTCTTCGACGTCGACCTTGGCTGCTACGACAACTGGTGGCTTCCCCATCCGCCCGGGCCCATGCCTCCCGGCTGCTTCCTTTCGGTGTCGCGCATCGTGAAGGAGCGCTTCGCGCTCAAGGGAATAAGGTCCAACGCGGGTCTCGAGGTGCCGGTGGTGGCGGTGGGAAAGCTCGGCTATCCCGACCTCGCGGAGGAAGCCCTCCGCAAGGGGGACTGCGACATGGTGATGCTCGGCCGCCCCCTCCTCGCCGACCCCGAGTGGCCCAACAAGGCCTACTCAGGCAGGGTCAGGGAGATCAGGCCCTGCATCGGCGACCAGGAGGCTTGCCTGGGCGAGATCATCGCGGGCGGGCACATCAAGTGCTCGGTCAACCCCTGTGCTGGCATGGAGGACATCCTCGACGGGAGCGAGCTGCGCAGGGCCGAGAGGCCCAAGAGAGTCGCCGTCCTCGGAGCCGGGCCCGCCGGCATCACGGCCGCCTGCGTCGCCGCGCGACGCGGCCACAGCGTCACCCTCTACGAGGCCCGGGGCGAGGTCGGCGGGATGCTCGTGCCCGGTTCGCGGCCTGCGATCAAGTTCGACGTCGCCAACTACCTCGCCTACCTCTCTTCCGAGCTGGGCCGGGCCGTTGACGAGCAGGGCATGCGGCTCGTCCTCTCGGCCGCCCCCTCGGCCGAGGAGCTTAAGGCCGCCCAATTCGACGCCATTGTCACGGCCACGGGCTCGAAGCAGACCCGCCCCGTCGTGGGAGGCATAAGCCACGCGATATGCGCCGTCGACCTCCTGCGAGATCCCTCGCTTGCGGCGCGCGCGAGGGACATCGTCGTCGTTGGCGGCGGGACATTGGGCTGCGAGACCGCATACTGGCTCGCCCACGAGCTCGGCAAGAGGGTGGTCCTGGTGGAGATGCTGGAGGCCTTCATGACGGGCGTGTGCACGGCTAACCGCGGCTGGCTCATCCATAACCTCGAGAAGCGCGGGGTGCGCATGCTCAACTGCTCGAGGCTCGCGTCGGTCGGGGACGGCGAGGTCTGCCTCATCAGGAAGGTCTCGAAAAGGCTCCCGGACCCCTTGGTGACCTGGACCCCCCTGTTGCCCGAGAACATCGAGAACCCCTTTGCCCGCAGCCTGAAGGCGGAGGAGAGGAGGGAGAGGCTCGGCGCCGACCTCGTTGTCCTCGCGGCGGGAGCCAGGCCAGACGATTCCGCCTATCGCGCCTTCGTCGAGGCACGGAGCGCCCCCGAGATCCGCAACATCGGCGACTCCTTTTCCCCAGGTAGGGTCTTCGAGGCGGTGAGGTCGGGCTATGCGGCGGCGACAGCGCTCTGATCGCCAATTGGCCTTCGCGTCGGTCTTTCTTGATGCCAGCTCCAGGTGGCGCTATCATGGAGCTAGATGGACCGGTTCCAAAGCCGTTGCCGCCTTTCGGTTTCCGCGGTGGCGGCGGTCGTTTTTTTTGTCCTCCTGTCCACGGGCTGCTCGAACTAGGCCCTTCAGTCGGTAAACGCCCGAAACGGGAAGGCAGACCTGGAGAGGAGTCTGGCAGGAGGAGGGCTCGTCCGTCTCGACGGGCAGTGGGAGCTCTGGAGAGACAGGCTGCTCCTCCCCGAGGACTTCGCGAGGGGAGGGCTTCCCGATCCAGTGTTGCAGGCTGTGCCGGGCGAATGGACGACTGTCAACGGCTTTCAGAGCCCAGCCACGGCCCCCACCGGGGTCGGAACCCTGAGGCTTAGGGTCAGGATCCCCGCTGATGACCGGGAATGGGCACTGCGCGTACCCAACGCGTTCAGCGCGGTGCGTGTCTTCGTAAACGCTTCCCAGGTGGCCGAGATCGGCAGGGTCTCGGCCTCGAGGGAGGCCTACATCCCCTCCAACGCCATCGCCCTGGCCCGGTTCCGCTCCGCCACGGGGCAGCTCGAGATCCTCATGCAGGTGACGAATTTCAGCTCGCCCACCATCGGCACATGGGACAGCCCGATCCTCGGGGATTCGCCTGCCGTGCTCGCGAAGCGCCAGGGGGACGTTGAGCGGACATCCCTCATCACCGGGGCCCTCATCATCATGGGCCTCTACCACCTGGGCCTCTTCCTCCTGCGCAAGCAGGACCGCTCCTCCCTCCTGTTCGGGCTCATATGCCTCTTCATGGCAGCCAGGAACATGATCATGGACGAGAGGCTCCTCCTGGACCTCTTTCCCCTCACCGCAGCCGCCTGGGAGTGGGCCTTCAAGCTCGAGCACTTTTCCGCGCACATGACCGTACTCCTGTTCGCCCTCTTCTTCCGCGGCCTCTTTCCGAGGGAGGTCAGGCGGTAGCCGGTCTGGGTCATCCTCGCCGTCTCGGCCCTGTGGGCTGTCCTCATGCTTTCGACCCCGGCAATCGTCTACCAGCGATTCCTCCACTGGTACGAGGTCTTCCTCCTGGTCGCAGGGGTCTACATGCTTGGGGTGATGGTCGCGGCCTCGATCCACAGAACCGAGGGGGCGCCCATCGTGCTCGCCGGGATGCTCGTCCTTGTGGGCACGGCGGCGAACGACGTCCTGCTCTCCGTCGGCCTCATCGAGAAGACCTCTTTCCTGGCATCCTACGGGGTCTTCTTCTACATCTTCGCCCAGAGCTTCCAACTGTCCGTGGTCTTCTCAAAGGCCTTCCGCGAGGTTGAGGGCCTTTCGGACAACCTGATGCAGAAGAACCGCGAGCTCGAGTCCCTGCACACCATCGATCTCGCAATCGCCTCGAGCACCGACCTGGACAGGGTACTCGACGTGATCCTGACCCAGGCCATGGCCCAGCTCGGCGTCGACGCGGCCGATATCCTGCTTCTCGAGGCCGACAACGACACCCTGAACTTCGCTGCCCGCACCGGCTTTAGGACGGACGCCCTCCTGCACACGAGGCTGCGCTCGGGGGAGGGCTTCGCGGGGCGGGCCCTGCAGAGCGAGTGGGCGGTGATAGTCTCCGACCTGGACAGGAACGCCGAGGGATTCCGCCGCTCGCCGGCCTTCGCTGCCGAGGGCTTCTTCTTCTACGCGGGCCGGAGGCTGACCGTGAAGGGCAGGAGGGTGGGCGTGCTTGAGCTCTACCGCCGCAGCCCCTTCAGGCACTATCCGAGCTGGGAACTTTTCTTCGCGAATCTCGCCGGCCAGGCCGCCGTGGCCCTGGACAACTCGACCCTTCTCCGCGACATGGTCCGCGCGAACGAGGAACTCCTTGCGGCCAACGAAGCCACCATCGAGGGCTGGGCCGAGGCTCTCGAGCTCCGCGACCGCGAGACCGAGGGCCACAGCCGCCGCGTGAGCTCGCTCACCCTGGACCTCGCCATGCGTTTCGGAATCTCGGGGGCAGAACTGGATCGGGTTCGCCACGGCGCCCTGCTCCACGACATAGGGAAGATGGGCGTACCCGATTCCATATTGCTCAAGCCCGGCCCCTTGAGCAGCGAGGAATTCGAGGTCATGAAACGCCATCCCGTGATCGCGAGGGACCTGCTCTCACGGCTGCGGTTCATGGAAAAGTCCCTCGACATCCCCTATAGCCACCATGAGAAATGGGACGGCTCCGGATACCCTTGCGGCCTTGCGGGTACGGCGATACCCCTGCCTGCCCGCCTTTTCGCCGTCGTCGATGTCTGGGACGCCCTCAGCTCCGACCGCCCCTACAGGGCAGCCTGGCCCGGGGAAAGGGTCCTCGAGCACATCGAGTCTCTGGCGGGGTCCCATTTCGATCCAGAGGCGGCAGAGGTGTTCCTTGGGCTTGCGCAGGGGCAAGGCCGAGCCCGTCTAGGGACCCTACTGGTCCTTGAAGCGCCCTAGGCCTTCGGCGCGAGTCGCAAACAGGGGTCACTGGATGGCGTCGCTCAGTTCCCAGAACGCGTCCGAGTCCTTGAGCTTCTCGTTCTGCTTGATGAAGTCCAGGGCCGTTTCGCCCTTCGCCGTCCGGGCCTTCGCGTTGGAGCCGGCGGCGAGGAGGACCCTGATCACCTCGGGGTCCTCGTTGTTGGCCGCTGCCACCATGAGTGGAGTCATGCCCTCCTTCGTGCGCTCGCCCGGTTTGGCGCCGGCCGCGAGGAGGGCCTTGATGATCTCGCTTCCCTGGTGCTGGGCCGCGGCAAGGAGGGGGGTCCGGCCTCCCTTGTCCCTCTCGTCGATCTTCGCGCCGGCTTCGACCAGGAAGCCGATGATCTCGGGATAGGCGTTGTAGCAGGCCGCGTTGATCAGGGGCGTCCATCCCTCGTCGTTGCGCTCATCGATCTTCGCCCCCGCATCAAGCAGGACCTGGAGGACCTCCTTGTTCGAGTTCCCCCCCGCGCCTTCGATGAGGGCTGTTGATCCGCTTCCGCTGCGCTCGCCAACCTTCGCCCCTGCCCTGATGAGGGCCATGGCCACGGCCGGCTTGTCATTGTAGTAGGCCGCGTTGAAAAGGGCCGTCCAGCCATCCTCGGCCTTGGCGCCGACCTTCGCGCCGGCGGCCAGGAGGACATCGATGACGCCCTCGTTGGGGTTGAAGGCGGCCGCCTTCATGAGAGGCGTCCAGCCGGAGTCGTCGATCTCGGTGACCCTAGCGCCCGCGGCGAGCAGGGTCTCGATGACCTCGTTGTGCTCGTTGAAACCCGAGGCCTCGAGGAGGGGGGTAACGCCGTCGTCCTTCTTCTCTGCGATCTTCGCGCCGGCCTGGAGGAGGATCTTCACAACTTCGGGGAACTCCGTCGAGGATGCCGCGGCGATGAGGGGGGTCAGGCCCTCATTGGTCTTCTCTGTGACCTTTGACCCCGCAGCCAAAAGGGCCTTGAGCGCGGCAGGCGCGCAGTAGCGAGCCGCGTACATGAGGGGGGTCTCGTCTCCCTCGTCCCTCTCGTCCAGTTTCGCTCCCCCTCCTGCGAGGATCTTCACGAACTCGCCCGCCTTTTCCGAGTGCAGGGCGGCCATGAGGGCGCTCTGGCCATTGGGGTCACGCTCGGAGGCCTTCGCGCCCGCGCCGATGAGGGCCTTCAGCACCTCGGGGTTCTGGTTCCCGCTGAGGGCCGCAAAGAGGGGAGTCATGCCCTCGTTGTTCTTCTCCGCCAGCGAGGCCCCGCTTGAAAGGAGGTACCTCACCGTGGCCGGGTCCTCGTTGGAGTATGCCGCGGCGATGAGGGGGCTCCAGCCTTCGCTGTCCCGTTCGGTCGCCTTCGCTCCCGCCGCGATCAGGGCCTTGAGGACCTCGGGGCTCGCCGACCTCGCCGAGACGACCAGGGGTGCATGCTTCGAGCTTTCCTCGGCGCTGAAGCGGGCTCCGGCGGCCACGAGGGCCTTTACGCAGGCGAGGTCGGCGCGGCCGCCCGCGGCGTAGAGCAGGGCCGTCTTGCCCTCGTTGTCCCGGTCGCCGACCTTGGCGCCGAGCCCGAGGAGGAACCTGAGGGTCTCGGTCTTGCCAGAGGAGGCTGCGGCCATGAGGGCCGTGGTCCCTTCGCTCGACCTTTCGCCCAGCTTCGCGCCAGCGGCGAGGAGGAGCTTGATCGTCTCCTGGCCCTGTCCACCAGCGGCGGCGGCGATGAGGGCAGTCGCTCCCAGCTCCTTTCCTTCGTCGACCCGTGCCCCCGCAGCCAGGAGGGCCTTGATCACCTCGGGATGGGGATTGCTCAAGGAAGCCCAGAGCAGGGGAGTCACCCCGTCGCTGTCGTGGGCATCGACCTTGAGTCCCGAGGCGAGAAGGGCTTTCACCGCCTTTAGGTCCCCCGTCTTGAAGACCTCGGTGTCTGCTTCGGAGAGGCTGGGGACGATGACGGCGACCTTCCCCGCGTTGAGCTCGAAGTCCATGTCGAGGCTCGAGTACTGGTAGGGAGTCTGGGCGCCCTTTGTCACGGCCTTGACCTCGGCGGTGACGAGCTTGACCGTCCGCGTGATGTCGCCGGGCTCGCCGATGTACTTGAGCAGGGCCGCGGCGAAGGGGCTGTTCCGCCCCTCTCCGTCCTGGGCACTCTGTCCCGCCCCCGTCGAGTACAGGACCACTGTCTCGGGAGGGGCGGCGGCAACAACCGCCAGACCCCTTCCCGCGCCACGCAGGGCCGAGGGCAGGGGATTGTCCCTGCAGGCGTCGAGGATGACGAAGTTGACGCGGTTGCGCGCCTCGGCGAGGGAGGAGAGGACCTTTTGCGCGCTCAGGGCCTCATCCTCGAGATCGGAGGCGGTCCTGATCTCAGAGGCCACGGGGATGAGATAGTTGATGCCCTCGAACTGTATCCCGTGTCCCGCGAAGAAGAAGACTCCCTCGCTCGCCTGGTCCTCGGCGAGGGTCTCGCGGAAGGAGACGAGGGCCTGGTTCATCTGCTTGCGGTTGGCATCGGTGAGGAGGCTCACCGAAAAGCCCAGGCTCTTGAGGGCAGCGGCGAGGTCGGTGGCGTCATTGGCGGGATTCCTGAGGCCCGGGAGGCCCTTGTAGGCCCCGTTGCCGATCACCAGGGCGTGGCGGGGCCCAGGGGCCTCTGCGAAGGCGGCCAGGGGCATGAATGCGGCGAAGAGGAGGGCAAGCAAGGCTATCGGGGGCGATGCTGTCCGAAACCAGACCGAGGAATATACGGGTGTCGCATGCATATTGCCCCCTAGTGCCCGAGTATACCATGGCTCGCCGGGGACCCCTTTCCAAATCCGAGCTCGGGCAGGGGGATCTGGCATTGACAGCTCATCTCAAAAACCTATACTTCTATCCAAACAAAAATAGAACACGAACGCACGGGGGATGACATGGGAACAGGTCACCGCGGCAAGATCCGCGCTCCATTCTTCGCATGCCTCCTCTGCCTTGTCTTGTCGGCCTGCTCCAACCCATCCTCCTGGATGAAGGACATGTGGAACTTCGGTGAGAAGCAGAACCCGGCGGGCGGCCTGGGCATACAGGCCAGTCCCGTGATCGGGAAATACAGCGGCATATACAACGCCGCCATCGTCGTCCCGATCGGCGCCCAGGCCGGCTCCACCATCTACTACACCCTGGATGGGAGCGACCCCACACCAAGCTCCTCGGTCTACTCCGGCCCGATCGCGATCGCCGGAACCGTGGCTCAGACCGACACGGGCATCCACGTGCTCAAGGCCTACGCCCGGCAGAGCAAGTACCTTGACACCCCAATCGTCAGCGCGACCTTCATCGTCGATCCATGGATGCTGAGGCACATCGGCGGCGGGCCGGACGGAAATTCGAACGGCATCCCACCAATGAACGTCTCCCTCAACAGCCCCGAGGCGCTGTGCGTCGATGCCCAGGACAACACCTATGTCGCCGACACGGGCTATTGCGCGGTGCGCAAGGTGAACCACAGCAACGGCCTGGCCTACATTGTGGCCGGAACACCGGGAGTGTCGGGTGTCAGCGGGGACGGAGGCCTGGCTACCGCGGCCCTTCTCATGCAACCCACGGGGGTCGCCGTGAACGCGGCGGGCGAGGTCTTCATAGCCGATTCCTCGATCGACTCGATCCGCAAAATCGACACCGGTGGCATCATCAGCACCGTCGCCACGGGGCTCTCCGACCCCTCGGCCCTCGCCGTGGACGCAGCGGGAAACCTCTACATCTGCGATACCGGGGGGCACAGGGTCTGGAAGCTCACGCCCTCGCTCAGCCTTGTCCTTGTCGCCGGCGATGGGACTCCCACCGCCCTGCCCACCGATCCGGCGGGGGACGGTGGCCCTGCGATCACCGCACGGCTCAATTTCCCCGGCGGCATCGCAGTCCATCCCTCGGGCTTCCCCATCTGGATCTCGGACTCAGGCGACAACCGAATCCGCAGGGTGGATTCCGACGGAAGCATCCGGACGATAGCCGGCAATGGGATGACTTCCCCCGATCCGACCAATCCGGCCACCATGGGGGAAGGTGGGCTGGCAAGCGATCCGGCCTGCAGGCTCAACTCGCCCCAGGGCCTCGCGCTTGACCCCTTCGGCAATCTATACATAGCCGACCTCTGGGACCACCGCGTGAGGAAGATCGATCCCGCCGGCATCATCAGCACGGCAGCGGGGAACGGCGACAACGGGGTCTTTAAGGACGGGCCCCTTTCGAACGGGAACGCCTGGCTCAGTTCGATCTCGGGTCTCGCAGCGGACTCGATCGGCAGGCTCTATGTGGTCGACGGTGCCTTCGTCCGCAAGATCCCAAATCCGAACCCCTAAAGGACCCATGAGCCGCCGCCCCCAGCTATTCCTTTTGCCCTTCCTCCTCCTTCTTCCCCTGGTCCTTGCCGCCTGCTCCGATCCCCAGGGCTGGCTCTCGTCCATGTGGGGACGGCACAGCCCGAGCCCGCCCGCGAAGATCAGGGGCATCACGGCGCCCGTGAACTGGCCATGGGGGATAGCAGTCGCACCGAACGACGACATCTATATTGTGAGCACCAACAACGAACAGATCCTCAAGCTTGACCATGCCACCATGGCCTATACGGTTGTCGCCGGCACGGGCAGCCTCGGGAACGCAGGGGACGGAACCTCGGCCTTGCTTGCGACCCTCAGCAGCCCCCAAGCCGTCGCCGTGGATGGGGCTGGGAACATCTTCATCGCCGACACCGGCAACAACAGGATCCGAAAAGTCGATGCTGTGACGGGTGATATCCTTGCGTTTGCAGGTTGCGGAGCAATCACCTACACCGGGGACGGCGGCCCAGCGACAGCGGCGGGGCTCGACACACCGACCGGCATCGCTGTGGATTCGATGGGCGAGGTCTTTATCGCTGATTCAATCCACAATGTGATCAGGCTGGTCGGACCCGATGGCATCATCCACACGATAGCCGGCAGCGGAGTACTGGGGGGCACTACCGATGGACCAGCCTTGTCGGCCGAGCTGGCAGTTCCGCACGGAGTCTGGGTCGATCCCAGCGGCAGCCCGCTTTACTTCTCGAACATGGGAACCGAGGCGGTGTGCAGGCTTTTAGGCGGGAACATCACGACGGTCGCGGGCGGAGCGGGGCAGGGCAACGCGGGCGACAGGGGACCAGCCACCGCTGCCCAGATGGACAACCCCTATGGGATCACCGTCGATCGATGGGGCAACCTTTACATCGCAGACTGCTACAACCAGGCCATCAGGAAGGTCGGAACCGACGGCATCATGGTCACCATCGCTGGCTCCCTCGGGGTCAGCGGGAACACAGGCGATGGCGGCCCGGCCTCCTACGCCCTGCTATTTGGGCCCTCTGGAATCGCGGTCGACTCAAAGGGCAGGCTGTTCATCGCCGACACAGGCAACATGAGGATCAGGAGCATCCCCTAGGATCCACCCGACCCTCACTCTAGGGCTGGATCACCACCGAGCTCCAGCTATGACCGCTCCCTATCGTGATCGGCAGCCAATTGATCCCCCCGTCGGTCGAGGTCCAGATAGTCTCCTGGTCGTCGGCGCAGGCGACCAGACGCATGCCATCAAGGGATGAGCTCACGGAATTCCAGCGGGCGAGACCGCCGAGGCCGGGAGTGAGCTGTCTCTGCCAGGTGGCCCCGCTGTCCGAGGAAAGCCAGATATAGCCTCCAGCACCCGCTCCGAATTCCACGGCAGCTACCCTCGTGCCCGAGCCTGAAAGCGCGATCTGGAGAAAGTATGCCGAAGCCGCCGTCGGGGCGGGAAGCTTGGTCAGGCTGCCTCCGCTTGTCGGCACGGTCCAGATCTGTCCCACGCCCGGTGTGCTGTTTTGCTCCGACCCATAGATCTGGGTGCCGTCGGGGGAGATCCGGGAGGCGGTAAACTGATAGCCGATGGGGGGTCCACAGCTTACCCAGCTGAGGCCCCCGTCGGTCGACTTGTAGAGGGGGGCAGAGCCGCCACTCGCTCCCGCGAGGAGCTTCGTGCCATCGGAGGAGTAGGAGACGCTGCTCCAGTAGTTTAATGGCGAGCCCGCCGTGCTCCATGTCGCGCCTCCGTCGTTTGAGATATGGATCAGCCTGCTCCCAAGGTACTCGGCGACCGCGATCTTCATGCCATCGGCTGAACAGCCGAGGCCAGTCCAGTAACTCGATGCGCCGATGCTGCCCAGCGGATTCCAGGTGACACCACCGTCAGTGCTGCGCCAGAGGTCGCCGACATGGTCGTAGGCACCGGTGCTCGCGACGATGATCATTCCGTCGCCTGAGGCTGCGAGGGCTCCCCATTTCCCGGCGCCCGAGCTCATGGTCGCCGTCCAGGTGGCGCCGCCGTCGCTCGAGGTGTAGATATAGCCACCGGTCACCGAGTCCGCCACCGCCATTCGCTTGGTATTTGCGGTGAAGAAGGCGGTCACGATGGCGTTGGCGGTGAGCGTCGCGTGGGCCCCCGTCGCGTTGAACATGAAGTCAACGGTCGAGCCGGCCGATGCGCCCCAATTGGCAAAGAGCCAGCCAAGGTTCGCTGTCGCGGTAATGGGTGTGGGGACGCCATAGCTGACCGGCAGGGCCGTAGCCGGCGTCATGCTGCCACCCCCAGTCACATTGGGAGTGAGGGTGTAGAGGTCGAGGACATAGTTGGCCGTCACCGTGCCGCTCGCCGACAGCGTCGCATTGGCGGAGAGGCTGGCTGGGCTATCCACGCTTGCCCCCCCCGATCTCGTCCAGCCCACGAAGTGCGAACCGCCCATCGGCGTCGCGGTGATTGGAATTGGCGTCGCGCCTGGATGGGGGCTCGTCATCCCTGCTGTCGGGAAGGTGTAGCCCGAGCCGGTGACAGCCATCGTGAGGAGGGGGTAGGTGATGGTGTAGGAAGCATCGGCGGTGGCATCGGCCAGGCCGGCCTTCACGGCGAGGACGCGAATCGCCCTGGTGCTGCCATCACCGGATATCGGAATCGGAGCTATGAAGGGGGTCGACAGGATAGTGGCCGGAGAGGTCGTAGCCATGCTCGTGCCGGTATTGTAGTAGATGGTCGCCCCCGGGGTAGGGCAGCTCAGAACGATCGCGTAGACTCCAGTGAGGTCATAGCCGTAACTTCCCTGGGGGACCGAGAACTGCGGCGTCGAAACCTGGGATGAATTGATGATGAAGTTAGCCGAAGCCGTGACTTGAGCGGAACCAGCCTTCACCGCGAGGACCCTGATGGTCATGTTCGTCCCATTGCCGGCGACGGGGATCGGCCCGGCATAAAGAGCCGAACCTGCCGTGGGCGTGCTTCCGTCGATTGTGTAGTAGAGGCTTGCTCCCGCTGTCGCGCAGCTTATCTGGACGCTCTGGTCGCTTGAGTAGCTGCCGGCCGAGGGCATAAAGACAGGGGTGGCGAGGGGCTGGGCTGCAAAATCCACGGGGCCGCCGCTCGGGCCACGGCTGGACCAGGGATCGCTTCCGAAGGACGAGGAGTTCGGACAGGCCGCGAGCATGA
>JANXYO010000058.1 GCA_025356015.1 Spirochaetaceae bacterium | reverse complement strand
CTCGCGGCGGGATGGATGCGTGGCAAGTCCTACCTCTCGGTCGGCTCGGTCTCGATGGGCATCGCGGGATCAATCGTCGACGAGGAATTTTTCCAGTCCTACCTTGGCATGCGCAACGAGTACGTGGATATGAGCGAGATCGTGCGGAGGTTCGAGGAGAAGATCTACTCCGACGCCGAGTTCAAGCGGGCCATGGACTGGGTCAAGGAGAACTGCAAGGAAGGGCCGGACGTCAACGACCCCAAGATCCAGCACTCACGCGAGCGCAAGGACAAGGCCTGGGCCATGAGCGTGAAGATGGCCCTCATCGTGCGCGACCTGATGGTCGGAAATCCTGACCTTAGGCGCAAGGGTCTCCACGAGGAGGCCCTCGGCCACAACGCGATCCTCGCAGGCTTTCAGGGCCAGCGCCACTGGACCGACCACTTCCCGAACGGCGACTTCCTCGAGACCATCCTCAACTCGAGCTTCGACTGGAACGGGATAAGGCAGCCCTACCTCGTGGCGACCGAGAACGACGCGCTCAACGGCGTCTCCATGCTCTTTGGCCACCTGCTCACTGGCACTGCCCAGATCTTCTCCGACGTCCGCACCTACTGGAGCCCCGAGGCCGTGCAGCGGGTCACGGGCTGGAAGCCCTTAAGCGAGGCCGCGAACGGCTTCATCCACCTCATCAACTCCGGCGCGACCACCATGGACGGCACGGGCAGGCAGCGCGTGGGCGGCAAGCCCGCGATGAAGCCCTACTGGGAGATCACG
Organism: Spirochaetaceae bacterium; assembly: GCA_025356015.1. Classification (GTDB taxonomy): domain Bacteria; phylum Spirochaetota; class Spirochaetia; order Treponematales; family Rectinemataceae; genus JANXYO01. Next base: position 19,717 of record JANXYO010000058.1, on the reverse strand, counting down.
AGCCAGGAGGCTGGCGCCTGTCTCGACGCCACGAGTTGGCGCTACGCCGACCTCGGCTATTTCCGCGGTGGCGGCTATTCCTCGGACTTCCTGACCGAGGGTGGCATGCCGGTGACCATGAGCCGCCTCAACCTCGTGCGCGGCCTTGGCCCCGTCCTCCAGATCGCCGAGGGAGTCACGGCGACCCTGCCCGACCATGTCCACGACAAGCTTGATCTGCGTACCAATCCTACCTGGCCGACGACCTGGTTTGTGCCCCGCCTCACCGGGAAGGGCCCCTTCAAGGACGTCTACTCGGTGATGGCGGCCTGGGGCGCGAACCACGGCGCCGTCGCCTACGGCCATATCGGGGCCGATCTCGCGAGCCTGGCGGCCATGCTCCGCATCCCCGTGTGCATGCACAATCTCGAGGAGTCAGCTCTGTTCAGGCCGAGCTACTGGAGCGCCATGGGAATGGACGGCGAGGGCTCAGACTACAGGGCCTGCGCCGCCCTCGGGCCTCTGTACGCGAGGAAATAGGGAGCCTGGTCCTCTGGACAGGTAGGCCCGGGACGCGCCGCGAAGGGCGTTTCCCGGGCTCTACCGTGGGTCGAGCGGGATGGTGAAGGAGAAGGAACAGCCCTCCACGCATCCGATCTGGGTTGAGGCTGAGAGCTGGCTGGCCAGCATCCTGATGAACTGGAAGCCGAGGCCCTCCCCTTGCTCTGCGTCGAAGTCGGCGACAAGGCCAACCCCGTCGTCAGTCACCTTGAGCTCGAGAGCGCCCCCCTGGTTCCTCATCTCGACCTCGATGGTCCCCTCCCCCCCTTCGGGGAAGGCGTGCTTGAGCGAGTTGGTGATGATCTCGTTGACGATGAGTCCGATCGCGGCAGCCCGCTTCGAGTCGGTCCGGATGGGATCAAAACGGGTGAGTATCGTGACGGGGATCTGGGGGGACAGGTAGGTCTCCTTTATCGAGCAGACTATCTCCTCGATATACGCGGAGCAGTCGAGCACCCTGGGGTCCTGGTCATGCGAGAGCTTTCCGTAGCTTAGGGCGATCATCCTGATGCGGGACTGGGCCGCAATGAGGCGCTCGGCGCAGGACGTGTCCTTCAGTGAATTGGCTTCCAGGCTGAGCATGCTCGCCACAAGGTTGAGGCTGTTCTTGACCCTGTGCCTGAGTTCCCCGAGGAGAAATGTCTTCTCCTCGATGGAGGCGGCGAGCTCGGCCTGCTGCCGTGTCTCCTCACTGATGTCCACGAAGGCCAGGGCCGCCTTCGACCAGGTCAGCGCCGACTCGGGATCGATCTTTAGGACGAGCCTGTAGGAGCGGCGGCCCTCGTCGAGCAGGAGGGAAGCCCTGCTCTCGCTTGAGGTCCCGCCCCTCCAGAGGCCGACCAGGATGGTCCCGAAATCCATTTCGGGCCTCGCGAGGATATCCTGGATCCCTTCCTGCCCGGTTCCCGGCTCCACCCGGCCCAGGAGCTCTCCGAGATTGCGGCAAAATGCGAGTGGGCGGACCAGTGAGGTGAAAAGGCCAGTCCTGCTCCCATCCTCGGCCAGATAGGCCCCGAGGTCGGCGAGGCCCTCGCGCCTGAGTTCCTCGAATCGCTTCCTGATCCCGGAAAGATCGGCCAGGAGGAGGGGCGAGGCGACAAGGCCGAGTGTCGGTGGTCCCTTCGTCTCCCTCTCCCGGGCCACGCGTGCGGCGGCTATCTCGGCCAGGATGAGCTGGAAATTCCCATCACCCGCGGCGGCGGCGTGCATCACCGCCCTGACAGCCCTCCCGTTCTTTTTGACGAAGGAGCCTTCTATCCGGGAACGCCCCAGGCTGCCCAGGTCGTGGACCTTCCGCCTGACCGAGCCGGCTCCGATGAGGTCGAGGCTGAGCCTGGATAGCTCCTCCCTGGTGTATCCGAGGAATTCCCGGGCCGATGCATTGATCCTCTGGAAGCTGCCCGAACCGGCGACCTCCATCATGCATTCCGGCGAATCCTCGACGAAGGCCCTCATACGCAGGGAATCCGGGCCGCCAAGCATTCCTGTCTTTGACATCGCCGTTCACCATATAGGCGCCCTCCCGCATCGGGCGGGTGGAGCCTCCTTAATCACTCCGGAAGCGATCTATGGAACGCGGAAACAGCCGACGGGCTTGCGCAAGAAGTGCCGATAAAGCTAGCCGGACCCGCGCGCTGCGCGGATCCGGCAGATGAACCAGTTAAAGATAATTAATAATACTATGTCGGTCAACGCCAAACCGAGCCGGAAACCTGCGATGCGCGGATGCGGCGCAGCGCTTCACGGGACGGGATGGGCGGCCCTCGCCGTGGCCTTCTCGATCGAACCGAGCAAGGCCTCGAAGGGCTTCATGAACTTCTCCACACCCTCCGTCTCAAGCTGGGCTGTGGCCTCGTCGATGTCGATCCCTATCTCGGCCAGGCGCCTGAGGGCCCAACCCGCCTCTGCCGAATCGAGCTCGAGGCGCGAACGAGGCTGGCCGTGGGCGCGGTAGGCCTCGATGGTCTCGAGGGGCATGGTATTGACTGTCTCGGGACCGATCAGGGCCTCGACGTACTTTACAGGGCTATAGGCGGGATTCTTCGTGCTCGTGCTCGCCCAGAGGAGCCTCTGGGTCTGGGCGCCCAGTCTCCCGAAGCGTTCGCTGCCGAAGGCCTCCTTCCAGATCAGATAGGCGACCTTGGCGCTGTCGACGGCCACCTGTCCCCTGAGGGTGGCGGCGAGCTCGGCGTCCGGGCCGCCCGAGGCGATGAGTGTCTCCAGCTTCTGGTCGATGAGGGTATCGATGCGGCTCACGAAGAAGCTCGCCACCGAGCGGATCGAGGAGACGGGACGGCCAGCCGCCTTTCGGGCCTCAAGGCCCTCGAGATAGGCGATGATCACCTCGCGGTAGCGGGGGAGGCCGAAGAGCAGGGTGACGTTGATGTTGATGCCGTCCGAAATGAGGCTCTTTATTGCGACCAGGCCCTCGGCGGTCGCGGGAACCTTGACGAAGACGTTTGGCCTGTCTAGGACGGACCAGAGCCTGCGGCCCTCGGCGATGGTGGCCTGGGCGTCGTGGGCCAGGCGGGGATCGACCTCCAGGCTGACATAGCCGTCCAGCCCCTTGGTCGAGTCGAAGACAGGCCTGAAGACCTCTGCCGCGCTTCGCACGTCGTTGATGGCGAGGTCCTCGTAGATTGCCATGACCTTCTTTCCGCTGGCCGCGAGCGCCCGCATGTCTTGCTCATAGACCTTTCCACCGTTTATTGCCTTCTCGAAGATCGCCGGGTTCGAGGTCATGCCGCGCAGGCCATCCTCGTCGATGAGCCGGCGCAGGGTCCCTCCGGCGATGAGGTCTCGGCTGATGTAATCAAGCCAGACCGACTGTCCCAGCTTCCCCAGCTCCTTGAGCGGATTGTCGTTCATGGGGTGAAGCCTCCTTTCAAACGCGGCGCGCCGCCGCTTGGTTCGCGACGCTTCGCATCGCTTCTTCCACCTTCCCCTGGTCCCCGAGGTAGTAGTGCCTGATTGGCCTCAGGCCCGCGTCGAGCTCATAGACGAGGGGGATGCCCGTCGGGATGTTGAGCTCGACTATCTCGGTGTCCGATACACCGTCGAGGTATTTGACCAGGGCGCGGAGGCTATTGCCATGCGCCACCACGATGACCTTCTTGCCGGCCCTGATCTCCTGGGCGATCCGGTTCTGCCATGCCGGCAGGAAGCGTGCCACCGTGTCCTTGAGGCACTCGGTCGCGGGGAGCTCCTTCGCTGCAAGGCTTGCATACCGGGGATCCCGCTTGGGGTGGCGGGGATCCTCCTCGTCGAGGCGCGGAGGGGGGACGTCGTAGCTCCGCCTCCAGACCTTTACCTGTGCCTCCCCGTATTTTTCCGCTGTCTCGGCCTTGTTGAGGCCCTGGAGGGCCCCATAGTGGCGCTCGTTGAGCCGCCAGTCCCGGAAGACGGGTATCCACATGAGGTCCATTTCGTCGAGGACGTACCAGAGGGTGCGTATCGCGCGCTTGAGGACTGAGGTGAAGGCGAGGTCGAAGTGGTAGCCCTCATTTTTTAGGAGGCGGCCCGCCTCCAGGGCCTCGGCCTTGCCCCGTTCGGACAGGTCGACATCGGTCCATCCCGTGAAAAGGTTTTCCTTGTTCCATACGCTCTCGCCGTGGCGCAGCAGGACCACCTTGTGCATCATCCCCAGTCCTCCTCCCTCGAATCACAAGGCTAATATACTTATCCCCGGAGCGAGCCGGGGCCGTGATATTCGGGACTCAGGGGGCAAGGAAGCCGGCCTCGGCCGGGCGCGCGGGAAAGAAAACCGTGCTATCCTCCCTAAAAGCGGGTAGCCGCATCAGGAGGACAACCCATGCCATCACATTGGATCTTCGAGGGTGGTGAGGAGAAGTGGCGGGTCCAGGTCCACGGCGGGGCCTGGAACATCCCCGCGGCCCTCAGTGAGGCGCACATAAAGGGGGTGAGGACTGCCTACAGGATAGCGCACGAATCCCTCGCCGCGGGCAAGGAGCCCATGAGGGTGATTGTCGATGTCCTGCGCTCCCTCGAGGACGATCCCACCTTTGACGCGGGCACCGGAAGCTTCCTCAACGAGGACGGCAAGGTCGAGCTCGATGCGGCTGTGATGGAAGGTGCCGACCTGGGCTGCGGAGCGGTCGCGGCGATAGGCAGGTTCAGGAACCCCTCGGAGATCGCCCTCGCCGTGAAGGAGAGGACAGACCACGTCCTGCTCATAGCCGAGGGCGCCGAACGCTTCGCCCTGGCCCAGGGCTTCGAGGCCGTCGAACCCTTGAGCCTCGTGCATCCACGCGAGTTCCAGGGCTACGAGGCCTGGGTGAAGGCCGGCAAGCCCGATGCAAGGAAATGGTTTGACGAGGAGGGCAGGACCGAGCCCGGGACCGAAGCTGTGGAGCCGCACAAACGCGGGACCGTCGGGGTCGTCATCGGCGTCCTTGACGGATCCGGGACAGGCTACCACCTATTCTCCGGCATCAGCACGGGGGGAACGCGGGGGAAGATGGCCGGCCGCGTGGGGGACGTGCCCCTGATTGGCTGCGGGATCTACGCCGACGACGAGTCGGCAGCGGTCTGCTGCACCGGCTGGGGGGAGGCCTTTGTCAGGACTGTCGCGGCCAAGTCCGTCGCCGAGAGGATCGCCTCGGGCGCCCATCCCCAGGAGGCTGTCGAGGAACAACTGAAGCTGATCCTCAAGCGCACGGGAGGCAGGGGCGGAATCCTGGCGGTCGATTCGCGTGGCCGCATGGGCGCCGGCTTCACCACACCAGACATGGCCTACGCCGGGCCAGCCTGCCGAGGCCTTAGGCTCTAGCCCTGGTCCTGGCTGCGGCTCAGCTTGCGCCACTCCCCGGGAGAGATCCCCTCGGCCTCCTTGAAGGCGGCGTGGAAGCGCTGCAGGGCCCCGAAACCGCAGTCCGCGGCCACCCCTTCCACCGTGAGCTGGGTCTCCCGCAGGAGGCGTCTGGCCCTGCCAAGACGGACGCGCTGGATCTCCTCGTGGAGGCTCCTGCCCAGGGCTGCGCGGAAACGTGTCTCGAGGGCCCGTCTCGAGGAGGGAACGACCGTAAGGATGTCGGGGACGCCGATACCCTCGTGTGCCCTGGAGCGGATGAATGTGGCAGCCTTCGAGACCATGGGGTCAGAGCAGGCGTAGATCATGGTTGACTCCCGCTCGACGACCTCCTTGGGGGCGACGGCGAGGCCGGAGCCTGGCTCGGGGCCCGAGCCCCCGAGTATCGCGTCCAGGCAAGCGGCGGCGCGGTAGCCTATTCCCTCGCAGTCAAGCTTGACGCTGGAAAGGGAGGGGCTGGCGAGCTCGCAGATGATGTCCTCGTCGTCGACGCCGAGGATGGCGAGCTGCTCGGGCACGAGGAGGCCGAGCCTGCCGGCGAACTCCGTTGCGCGCAGGCCGGTCGTGTCGTTGCAGGCGAAGAGGGCGCAGGGCGGCTCGAGGCCCGAGAGGAAGGCCGCGAGTTCATTCGAGCCCTGTCCCTCGGGCCCGCCCTCCCACCACTTGAGGTCCCGCTCGAAGACGGGCACCGAGGCCCTTCCCGTCGCGGCGAGGAAGCCTGTCTTCCGCGCCTGGGACCAGAGGGTGGACTTGACGCCAAGGAAGGCGAATCGCTCGAAGCCGCAGGACTTGAGGTGGGTTCCGGCCCGGTGGCCCGTGAGGAAGTCATCGTTGGTCACTTGCCTGAAGCCGGGGCGCCGGTAGGCACCCGCGACATCGACAAGGGGCAGGCCGAGGGCGGCGAGACGGTCGGCGTCCGGAGCGGTCTCGACCCTAGCTATGATGCCGTCGCCCTTCCAGAGCTCGAGGTCGGTCAGGGGGCGGAACATCCAGCCGTAGCCGAATATCCTCCAGTCGGGCCTGGCCTTGGAAAAGCGGATCAGGCCCCGGGCTATCCCATGCTCGTAGAAGTCTGAGAGCTCCATGCAGAGGGCTATGCTCTTCATGACATACATCCTCGTGGCTATTCCCGTCTGTATTGCGCAAAACGAGATTCATTATACGCAATTTGAGTATTGCTGGCCTATCGCCAGCCGCCTATTGTGTTCCCTAGGGCCGAATCAAGGACGCCGGGACCAATGCGGCCATGGCGGCGACCGACGCGAAAGCGGTATTTCGAGGAGGAAGAGCATGGAATACGAATTTCCGAAGGCCAAGGAGCCTATACCCTCTGCGGGCAAGAACGACCTGATCGTGATAGCCGGAGGCGGCGGCTTCATTGCCGGAAACCTGGCGGCCTATTTCAAGGCCAAGGGCTTCACCCGGATCAGGGCGATCGACAAGAAGCCCCTCTCCGAGTGGTACCTCGTGACACCCGGGGTGGAGAGCCTCTGTCTCGACCTCTCCGAGGAGCCCAACTGCAGGAGGGCGGTCGAAGGAGCGTTCGAGGTCTACAGCCTCGCCGCGGACATGGGCGGGATGGGTTTCATCGAGACCCACCGCATCGACTGCCTGCGCTCGATCCTCATCAACACCCACCTTGTCGAGGCCGCCTTCAGGGCCGGGGCGAAGCGCTACTTCTACGCCTCCTCGGCCTGCGCCTACAACACCGATCTACAGAAGGATCCGAAGGTGCGTGCCCTCAAGGAATCCGACGCCTATCCGGCGATGGCCGAGCGGGGCTATGGCTGGGAGAAGCTGGTGTCCGAGATGTTCTGCCAGGAGTACTGGGCCGAGCGCGGCATGGCGACCTTCATCGCCCGTTTCCACAACGTCTACGGGCCCTACGGCACCTGGATCGGAGGACGCGAGAAGGCACCGGCGGCGATAGCCAGGAAGGTGATCGAGGCCAAGGACAAGAAGACGGGCAAGATCGACATCTGGGGAGACGGCAGCCAGACGCGCAGCTTCATGTACATAGACGACTGCCTCCAGGGCATCGATCGCATAACGCATTGCGACGAACTCGTGGCGACCCCGATCAACCTGGGCTCCTCGGAGCTCATCGAGATCAACCAGCTCGTGACCATCGCCGAGTCCATCGGCGGCGTGAAGCTCGAGCGCAGCTACGACCTTGGGGCGCCCAAGGGGGTGGCCGGCCGCAACTCCGACAACAGCTTCATCAAGCAGGTCCTGGGCTGGGAGCCCTCGACCTCCTTCCGCGACGGGCTCGAGAAGACCTACCGCTGGATCGAGAAGCAGTACGCCGACCGCAAGGCCGGCAAGCGCAACGTGGACTAGGCGCCTGACCGATGGCCAATGACATCGCCCTGCTCATCGGCGGCATCCCCTATCGGCTCGCCCTTGCCGGGGGCTGGATCGACCAGCCCTTCGTGTCGGCCCTCAACCCCAGCCCGCCGGGCTCGATGGTAGTGGTGTCCGTGGAGCCCGACTTCCCCTTCATGGACTACTGCGGGATGGCGACGAGCACACGCAAGATCGCGACCCGCCTTTGGAAGGGCGGCCTGCCCGAGGGCAGGAGCGAAGACCTGGTGCGCGAGCTGTACGCCGAGGAGAACCGCGGCAAGGCCGATCCCTCGGGGAGCCAGGACATGGTTGGCCTTGTCTATCCCGGGGTCTCCCGGATCGACTACGACGCCGCTGTCCACGGAGGGATCTTCCCGGCCCATGTTGAATCCTGCGGGGAAAGCGAGGTCGCGGCCTGGCTCGAGGAAGTCATCCACATCCTGCCCGTCGCCCAGCGGCCCCCGGGCTATTCGCCCCTGATAGAGAAGCATCTTGAGCCGGAGTGGATCAGGCGCCTTGGCGTCTCGGGCCGCTCCTGCTATTCGGCGATAGTCGCCCGTGACCTTGCGGCCCTCCAGGACTCGATGAACGAATGCATGTGCTGCTGGGAGAGGATCCTGCCCGCGACGGTCAGGCACCCCGCCCTCGGGGTCGATCTCGCCGCGTTGCTCGAGTCCTACCAGGACGAGTACGGCGGCGCCATGTATTCAGGCTGCGGCGGCGGCTATCTCTACATCGCGACCGAGAGGGAGGTGCCCGGGAGTCTCTCTTTCCGCGTGCGTCTTGAGGCCGGGCGGGGGAGGGGCTGATGGAAGCGCAGCGAGTATGGGTGTGGGGGAGTTTCGACGACATCCGCTCGGGGCACATCCGTTTCCTCCAGGAGGTGGGCAGGCTGGGGCTTGTGACCGTCCTCCTCGTCGGGGACGAGGAGGTCCTGTCCTCGGGCGAGACCTGCAAGTTTGGCTTCGAGGAGAGGCGCTATTTTCTCGAGGCCCTCTCATGGGTCGATGGAGTCGAGGCCTCGCCACCGGGAGGCATTGCCCAGGCCCTGGACAGGGCGGCCCGGGAAGGCCCGGGCATCCTCGCCGTGACCGATGCCCTCGGCCGAGCCGCCCTTGCCCCGAGCGAGGTCCTGCGCTCGCTGTGCCGCGAGAGGGGCCTCGGCTACGCGAGCATAGGCTCCGAGGCCTTGGGGGGCTTTCCCTACGAGCCCCCGCCCATGGGGGCCGCGTCAACCGGCGGCCCTGGGAAGACGCGCAAGAAGGCGATCGCGACGGGGACCTTCGACTGGCTGCATACCGGGCACCTGCGCTTCTTCGAGGAAGCCTCGGCCTTCGGCGAGCTGACCGTCGTCGTCGGCCACGACGACAACATAAGGCTGCTCAAGGGCGAGGGCCATCCCCTGCTCGGGCAGGCCGAACGCCGCTACGTCGTGGGCTCGGTCAGGCATGTCGCCCGGGCCCTGATCTCATCGGGCTCGGGCTGGCTCGACGCCGAGCCGGAGATAGAGGCCCTCGGGCCCGACCTCTATGTCGTGAACGAGGACGGGGACAGGGGCGACAAGCGCGGATATTGCGAGGCACACGGGATCGAGTATATCGTCCTGAGGCGCGTGCCGAAGGATGGCCTTCCGAGGCGTGCGAGCACCGATCTCAGGGGTTTCTGACGGAGGAACGATGCGTCACGCTCTCATTCTCGCAGGCGGCGCCGGCACGAGGCTCTGGCCCCTTTCAAGGGACGCTCTGCCCAAGCAGCTCATCCCCGTGCTGGGCGGGAAGAGCCTGCTTGAGGAGGCCTATGACCGCCTCGAGGGCCTCGTTCCCCCGGAGCGCCGCTTTGTCTGTGCTGCCGAGCGCCACCGCTCCGTCGTGATCGAGGCCATACCCTCCCTCGGCGCGGGGTCTGGGAAGGTCGGCCGCTACATCGGCGAGAGCGAGGGCAGGGATACACTCGCCGCCCTTGCCCTGTCCTGTTCCCTCATCGCCCTCGAGGACAGCGAAGCCGTCGTCGGGGTCTTCACCTCAGACCATGTCATAAGGCCTTTGGAGGAATTCCGCGCGGTCGCCGACGCTGCCTACGCCCTCGCCGAGGCCGATCATAACTGCCTCGTCACCTTTGGCGTCGAGCCCGACAGGCCGGCAACAGGCTTCGGCTACCTCGAGCTCGCCCAGGGCGGGGAGGGCATCGTGCCCCTGCCCGGCGAGGCGGGGCCTGCGGCGAGACGAGTTGCGCGATTCAGGGAAAAGCCCGACGCCGAGAGCGCCGCCGCCTTCCTTGCCGCAGGCCCGGGCCGCTACCTCTGGAACTCGGGCATGTTCGTCTGGAGGGCCTCCTTCTTCCTCGAGCTGGTGGCGCGCTACGAGCCGGCCATGTCCGCCGCGCTTGGGGAGCTCGTCAGCCACGCGGGCGCAGACGATTTCCGCGATCGCCTCGCCGCGACCTATGCCGGCCTCAAGAAGATCAGCGTCGACTACGGAGTCATGGAGAGGGCGTCCAGGGACCCCGGGGTGAGGATCGCGGCCCTTCCCCTCGGCCTCGAGTGGAAGGACATCGGGTCATGGCCCCAGTACGGAGAGCTCCTTCGCTCGGACGCGGCTGGGAACTCGGCCTCGGGCGAGGCTGCCTTCGCGGAGTGCTCCGGCGTCCTCGCAGTGTCGACCGAAGCCGGGCACATCGTCGCCTGTCTCGGCTGCGAGGACCTCATCGTCGTCCACACCAAGGACGCGACCCTCGTGTGCCCCCGCGGCCGGGCCGACGAGCTCAAGAAGCTCCACGCCATCGTCGCCGAGCGCGGAGGCGGCCGTTACCGCTAGCTCCGTCCTGTGTCTCGCCGCCGGCGGGCCGCCCGCCGCCTGAGGGCCGCACCGCTTCACCCTCGCCTCCTTCCTCGATACACTGCGGCCCCTATGCACCGCTCCGCGAACTACCTGGCCGGCGTCGGCTACGCCCTGATATTCGGGTTCTCCTTCCTCGTCATCAAGGAGGCCTTGGTCGCCCTGGATCCGATCGAGCTGCTTGCCATGCGCTTCTGCCTCGCCGCCCTCATCATGAGCGTCCTTGGCTTGACTCGCATCGTGAGGCTGGACTACAGGGGCAAGCCCCTGCGCGACCTCCTTGTCGCCTGTCTTTTCCAGCCCATCCTCTACTTCGTCTGCGAGACCTACGGAGTCAGGGAGTCGGCCTCGAGCACGGCGGGAATCGTCCTCGGTGCCCTCCCCGCGGCCGTGGCCGTCCTGGGTTCGATCATGCTGAATGAGAGGCTCTCAAGGCGCCAGTCGGCGTGCCTGTGCCTCTCGATCCTCGGGGTGGCGACCATCGTGATCTGGGGCGGGGCGATAGACGGCCGGGCCGGAAGCCTCAGGGGCTTCCTTTTTCTCCTGGGCGCCGTCGCCAGCGCCACCTTCTTCAATATCTATTCGCGCAAGTCCTCGAGGAGCTTCACGCCCGTCGAGGTCACCTTCGCGATGATGTGGTCGGGGGCAGTGGTCTTCGGCGGCCTCGCCCTCGTCCGGGCCTTCGCCAGCGCCGGGGCCCGCGGGCCGCTAGAGCTGATCGGACGGGCCGCCCCGGCCTGGGCTGGCATCCTCTACCTCGGCGCCCTTTCCTCGGTGCTCGCCTTCTTCTTCGTTAACTTCACCCTGTCGCGGCTGAAGGCCTCGCAGTCTGTGGTCTTCGCCAACCTGGTGACGGTCGTCGCGATCGTAGCCGGTGTCCTCATCAGGGGCGAGGCATTCGGACCGCTCCAGCTTGCGGGTTCGGCCATGATCGTGATTGGCGTATGGGGCACGAACGCGCCCTCAGGCTAGGGGGGCCACCCGCCCTTCGGCCTAAGTCAGGACCGGGGCAGCCCCGCCCTTGACGGATCGCGCTTCCGGGTCTAAAGTGAGAATCATTCCGAGTATTAATATGGCTGAGCAGAACTACAAGCGATCCAGGCAACGCGAGCGTCTCCTCGAGCTACTGCGCTCGACAAAGGAGCATCCGACGGCCTCCTGGCTCTACGACCGTCTCAAGATCGAGTTTCCTGCCCTGTCCCTCGGGACCGTCTACAGGAACCTCGGCGTGCTCCGCGACCAGGGCCTCCTTCGCGTGCTCGCGGCGGGAAGCACCTTCGACCGCTTCGACGCCGACATGAGGACGCACTATCATTTCATGTGCGAGCGCTGCGGGGCAGTCGAGGACCTCGCCCTCGACCCTGACCTCGGCATCGAGCAGAGGGCGGCGCAGTGCAGCGGGCGGATAGTGACCGGCCACCGCGTCGAGGTGTTCGGGTTCTGTGAGGCCTGCGCGTCGAAGGAATCACGGCCCATCGGGCCTTCGCAATAAGCCACATCTCCAGGGGGTACTCTAAATGAAATCTCTCAAGGGCTCGAAAACCGAGGGCAACATCCTCGCTGCCTTCGCCGGCGAATCCCAGGCGCGCAACCGCTACACCTACTACGCAGAGAAGGCGAGGACCGACGGCTACATGCAGGTCGCCGCGATAATCGAGGAGACGGCCAACCAGGAAAGGGAGCACGCGGCGAGGCTCTTCAAGCTCCTCGAGGGCGGAGAGCTCACGGTCACCGGGACCTTCCCCGCCGGCACGGTCGGCCCGACGAGCGACAACCTCCTGCACGCGGCGGGCGGAGAGAACTACGAGTGGAAGGAAATGTACCCTGGCTTTGCGAAGGTGGCCCGCGACGAGGGCTATGAGGCCGTGGCCACTGTCTTCGAGAGCATCGCCATCGCGGAGAAGCAGCACGCCAAGCGCTACGAGGCGCTCAAGAAGAACATCGACGAGGGCAAGGCCTTCAAGCGGGACAAGGCACAGGTCTGGCGCTGCATGAACTGCGGCTACCTCTTCGAGGCCCCCGAGGCCCCCAAGGTCTGCCCTGCCTGCACCAAGCCCCAGTCCTGGTTCGAGATCCTGGGCGAGAACTGGTAATCCGGCGGCGGGCGGCCCTGGCGCCGCCCGTCCTAGTCCGGCAGTCCGTAGGCCCTGCGGAAATTCTGTTCAAGTATTCCCTCGAGACTTGGGGCTTCCATGCCGCGGAGCCTGGCCATGCCGGCTATCACCACGCGAAGGTGTTCGGGTCGGCAGAAGTCAGAGCCCGAGGGAGGCTGCCAAGGTGCGTCGGTCTCCGCAAGAAGGCGGTCGAGGGGGGCGGCGACGCAGGCCGAGCGAGAGCGCTTGTTGCCGTTCAGGATCGGACAGCCGAAGGAGAACCAGGCCGGGACCCCGCGGGCCAGCAGGGACTCGGCGTCGCGTGCGGTGCCGGAGTAGGAGTGGAAGACGGCTCCGGGCAGGCGCTTGAGACGGGATGAGTACTCGAAGGCGAGGTCCATGGCCTTGCGGAGGTGGAGGATCAGCGGCAGGCCGTGGCGTTCGGCCAGTTCCAGCTGGTATTCGAAGACCGCCCGCTGCTGGCCCTCGTTCTCCGGAGTGCGGACCCGCTCGGGCCTGTCGGCGAAGAAGTCGAAGCCAGCCTCGCCGATCGCCGCGAGCTCGCCTTTTGCAGCGAGGCTTGCCAGGAAGTCCGCGTTCTTCCAGACGGCCCACTGGGGATGGATGCCGAAGCTCGTCACGAAGTCCAGGCCACCTTCCCCGCCATGCCCTCCCGCAGCGGGCCGGCGGAGGGCCAGGGTCTCATGGTACTCGGCCTCGTCGTGGCTCGCGGCGCAGCCCAGCCAATCCTCCCCGGACAGGCGCTCCGGAAAGCCTGGATCAGGGCCGAGGAGGTCGAGAAGGTGGATGTGCGCGTCCGCAAGCATCGAGGCTTCGCTCCATGCCCCATTGTAGCACGGACTTAAGGCGGGCTGTGGACAAGGCAGCACGCCGGCGCTTGACCGGGGGCCGGCCTTCCGCGTAGCCTCGCGCATCGTGAAGACAGAGAGTTCCGAAGGGCGCTTCGTTCCCGACCTCCTCAGGATAGGCGTCCCCATCGCCCTCCAGAACCTCATATCGGCGAGCGTCAACATGCTGGCCACGGTGATGGTGGGCCAGCTTGGCTCGTCCGCCCTCGCGGCCGTAGGGCTGGGAAACCAAATATACTTTCTCCTCCTCATATTCCTGTTCGGCGTCTCCACGGGTGGAGGGGTTTTTACGGCCCAGTACTGGGGGAAGCGCGACATTGCCGGGATCAGGCGTACCCTCGGCCTCTCCCTTCTCGTCGGCTTCTGCGTCGCCGCCCTCTTCACCATTGCCGCCCTCGTCTTCCCCGCTGGCCTCATCGGCATCTACTCCAGGGACTCCGAGGTCATAGCCATTGGTTCGCGCTACCTGCGAATCGTCGCATTGAGCTACCTTCCCATGGCCATGAGCTTCGTCCTCGGCCTTGCGATGCGGAGCGTGGAGAAGGTGAGCCTCCCCCTCGTCGCGACCGCGATCTCCCTCGCCCTGAACCTGGGCCTGTCCTGGCTCCTCATATTCGGGGGCCTCGGCCTAGCGCCAATGGGAGTCGTGGGCGCGGCCTGGGCGACGGTCGCCGCCCGGATCGTCGAGGCCCTCATACTCTTTGTCGTGTCCTATGCCCGCCGGTATCCGACCGCCGCGAGCTTCCGTGAGCTCGTGGACTGGGGTGGAGTATGGGTCGCGCGGTTCTGGATCGTCGCCTTGCCGGTGATGCTAAACGAAGTAACCTGGAGCCTCGGAATCACGACCTACAATGTCGTCTTCGCTAGGGCCGGTACGGGAGCGGTGGCCGCCTACAGCGTGATCTCCACAGTCGGCAACCTCGCGATGGTCCTCTTTTTCGGAACCTCCAACGCCGCGGCCGTCATGATCGGCAAGAAGATCGGCGAGGGGGACCGCGAGTCGGCCTTCGTCTACGCCCGGCGCTTCGCCGTGATGGCCCCCCTCCTCGGCATCCTGGTCGGGGCTGTCCTCCTGCCCCTTGGCTTCGTCCTGCCCATGGCCTTCAGGCTCGAGAGCTCGGTCCTCGCCGAAGCCTCCCTCATGCTCCTTGTCCTCGCCGCGACGGTCCCCTTCAAGGCCTTCAACCTTCACCTCGTCGTCGGGATCTGCAGGGCGGGCGGTGACACGCGCTTTGGCATGCTCTACGACCTCGGGGGAGTCTGGGGCCTCGGAGTCCCCCTGGCCGCCTTGGGCGCATTTGTCTGGGGCCTGCCAGCCTGGGGCATCTTCCTCATGACTTCGTCAGACGAGGTGGGGAAGTCCTTTTTCGGTGTCTGGCGCCTTCTCTCAAGGAAGTGGATCAACGACGTGACGGGCTAAGAGACGGGCTTCAAGCGCGTCCCGAGAAGGGGAACTCGAGCGAGCAGACCGTCCCGCGTTGGCGGGCCGCGGACACATTGGGAAAGGCCGAGCCTTTCGAGCTCACATAGATGAGGCTCATGGAGAGGGAAATATTAAAAATACTCGATATTGCCAAAATCTCCTTTATCTCTTATTTTCCTTGACTTGGCTCCCATCTTTCCCGATTTTTCCCTCACAGCTCATTGGACAGCTTCAGGACTATTGTCTAGGAGTCCGCCTAAGGGACCCGCTGTGGGTCGGAGGTGTGCCATGGGTAATGCGTTTGTCTCGCGGGGATCGGGTATCATGGCCAAGCTGATGGATGCCCTTTCCGAGGCCCGCTGGAGGGGTGACATCGGCGCGAGGGAATACCAGTGGATCATCGACAATGTGGTTGCGCCTGCCTCGGAGACCATGTACGGGGAGCCGCGCATCGCGTCGATCAGGTCGGAGCTAGGCGAGTGCGGGGGCAAGAGGCACCAGGCAGCCTCTTGAAGGCCCACCATTTTAGTCCCCGTCCTTCTCCTCAAGGCTTCTGCGCAGCTTCTCGATCCGCCTCCCGGGCTGGACCGCCATCGGGCATGAGCGCGAGCAGGCAAAGCGGCGCTCGCAGGCAGAGACGCCCCGAGGGCCTGAGGCGAAGGCGAGGTCGGCGGCTTCGTGCTCCGGCCTGGTCTCGCGATCCCAGTCCGCGGCGGCGAGGGCGGCCGGTCCGGCGAAGGGAGAGGCCACCGGACAGGCCGAGACGCAGATGCCGCACTCGATGCAGTTCTCGAGCCTGGACCAGTTCCTGTGCCCGCCCGGACCGTCTCCATGACCGTCGTCCGGCCGCGGAGCCGCATGGACAAGCTCGCTCGGCCGGAGATACGTGGCCCAGGCCGGTATCTCGGCGAAGAGGGGGGAAGGATCGACGGCGATGTCGGCGATATGGGTCATCTTCCTGAGGGCCTCGACCCTGACGGGGCCTTCCCCGAGTCCGGCCATCGGGGTAAGGCACATGAGCCTTTCCACCCCGTCGACGAGGGCGCCACAAGTGCCACAGGAGCCGTGGTGGCAGGAATGCCGGTAGCGCAGACCGCTCTCTCCGCTCCCGCGGATGGCCTCGAGGGCGTCGAGAAGGGTCCGGTACCGGAGCGGATCCATGTCGCGCTCGATGAAGGACCCATCCCTTCCGCTTGCGATCATGAGAGTGACCAGTCCCATCACTTCCTCCCCGTATAGAATCCCCGCCAGGAGGGAAGCATGAACTCGCGTGTCCTGCAGGCAGCGTCGATGCCCAGGCGGAGGCAGACGAGATCGGCCGCCTTCTCGGCCATCGCGCGCAGGACCGTGGCCTTCCCCCCGACCAGGGTGCAAAAGCCCTCGAGGCCGTTCTCGACCACGGTGAAGTCCCTGCTGATCGAGCGGGATCCCGGGTGAGCTTGGCCCCCGGCATGGGCCGCGGGCCGGCCCGCAAGGGGGCGCGCCGCGCACCAGGCGGCGTGAAAGCTGGCCTTGCCAAAGGCCGGGAGCATCGCCTCGGCGTAGCCGATGAGCCGGGCGATGTCGGCCTCCTCGGGGAGGAGGGCCTCGGGGTCGTCCACGATGCGCTCTGTCGAGCCGATGATGGACAGGCGCCTCTGAGGGACGATGATGTCCCCGTCGCCTGCCCTGTGGAGATGGCTGATCACGTGGTCGGTCAGGCGAGCGGCGACGGCGACCATCGTGCCTGGCGCGGGAGTGACCGGGACATCGAGGCCCGCGAGGGCGCCGACGCGGCCCGCCCAGGCCCCCGTCGCGCTGACAAAGTAGTCGGCCTCGATCCTGCGCTCCACGGGCTCGCCGCCGCTCCTGTCGATATAGACCGCTGCCCTTGCCCTGCCTGAGCCGAGCTCGAAGCCCACGACTTCGCACCAGGGCCTGATGGTGGCACCAAGGGCCGAGGCAGCGGCGAAGAAGGAGAGGGCGAGCCTCCATGCGTCGAATGAGCCATCGGGGACACGCACGGCCGCGAGGATTCCTGGGTTGAGGGCGCTTTCGAGCTCGAGGGCGGTCTTTACGGTGATGGGCTGGGCTGGTATGAGCGAGCTGCGGCAGGCCTCGACAAAGACCGGGGTGAGGGCCTCGTCCTCCTCGTCGAGGGCGACGAAGATCCCGCCGTTGTATTCGATCGCCTCGCTCACGATCTCCCTCAGGACGAGGCTCTCGGCCATGCACTCTCGGGCTATCTCGCGGTCGGCGAGGGCGTAACGCGCCCCGCAGTGGAGCTGGCCGTGGTGGCGCCCCGTCGTCCCGCTCGTGAGCTCCCCCTTCTCGAGCAGGTTCACGGACAGGCCCCGGAGGGCGAGGTCGTAGGAAAGGGCTGCCCCCGTTCCCCCACCTCCGATGATGCAGACCCTCGCGCCTCGGGCGGTGCCTGGGCTGTCTGGTGCCAGGGCGAGGGGGAAGGGAAGGGCCACGGACAGCCTCTGTCAGGCCATGCAGCGGTTCTTGCCGCCTGCCTTGGCCCTTGCGAGGGCCGCGTCGGCCCGCTTGAGGACAGCCTCGCTGCCTTCGTCACCGGCCTCGTAGGCTGCGACCCCGAAACTGGCGGTCACCTTGAGGTAGTCCATGCCGACGCGGTCGCCGACCTGCTTCTCGACAGCGGCGCGCAGGCGTTCGCAGGCCTGTAGCCCCTCGCTCGATCCTCCGCCGGGGAGGATCAGAAGGAACTGCTCCCCCGAATGGCGGCCGACGAGGTCGTAGCTCCTGAGCCTTTCCTTGAGGACGGCGGCCGTCTGCCTGAGGACCGCGTCTCCGTCCTTGTAACCGAATTCATCGTTGATCGAAGTGAGCCTGTCTATGTCGGCTATGGCGCAGGAGAAATTCGAGCCGGTCCTCTTGGCCCTGACAATCTCGGCTTCGAGGCGTTCGACCATTGCCCTCCGGTTGGGGAGGCCCGTGAGCTCATCGAGGGAGGAACTCTCCTGGAGCCTCTGGCTCGTCGCCTCGTGGCTTTGCCGGAGTCTCGACATGCCCAGGCCCCCTATGGCGAGGGTCAGGGCAGCGGAGAAGATGGCTGCCAGGGAGGAGCCGATCGTCAGGCGACGCAGTCCCGCCTCGAGGGCCGCCTGGCCAGCCCCGCCTAGCGCCTGGCCGATAAGGGATCTTGCGCCTATGTAGGTGATGGCGACGAGGGCGCAAAGGCAGATCGGGATCGTGATCGCGAGCGCAAGGAAGGCTTGTCCATGGGAAGCGTCGTCGACCTGGGCCTGTTGTTGCGTTCTCCTGTCCATGTCCTCTCCTTCGTCCTGAATGATGCCAGCACAGTATGGACCAAGCCGTGGCCCGGTGGAAGGGAGGGGATGCTTCCGGTGGAAGGGCCCCCTTCCTCCCCTCATGGGCTTTCTGGTAATGTGTTTTTTCAAGCTTTGGCAACGAATTTTTCTTGGCATGCGGTGCAGCAACGGAGGGTGGTATGAACGCGATCGAGCTTGCGAAAGCCTACGATCCCAAGACATTCGAGGACCGGATCTACCAGGCTTGGAAGACCAAGGGCCTGTTCCAGCCAGCCGGCATCCCCGGAAAGAAGCCCTTCGTCGTCGTGATACCGCCTCCCAACGTCACAGGCGTCCTGCATATGGGCCACGGCCTCAACAATTCCCTCCAGGACATCCTGGTCCGCTACCACCGCATGCGGGGAGAGCCGACGCTCTGGCTGCCCGGCACCGACCACGCGGGCATCGCCACCCAGCATGTCGTCGAGAAGCGGCTGCGGGCCCAGGGGATCGACCGCCGCGACCTCGGCCGCGAGAAGTTCGTCGAGGAGACCTGGAAGGTCAAGGAAGAGCACCACGCGGTCATCGTGAAGCAGCTCGAGAAGATCGGCTCCTCCTGCGATTGGTCGAGGGAGCGCTTCACCCTCGATGATGGCCTGTCGAAGGCCGTGCGCGAGGTCTTTGTCAGCCTCCATGAGCGGGGCCTGATCTACAAGGGAAAGTACCTGGTCAACTGGTGCCCCTCCTGCGGCACTGCCCTCTCCGACGACGAGGTCGAGCACGAGGACGAGGCCGGCGCGATGTACCACATCCGCTACGAGCGGGACGACGGCAAGGGCTATCTTGAGATCGCCACGACGAGGCCCGAGACCCTCCTGGGCGACTCGGCCGTCGCGGCCCACCCCGAGGACGAGCGCTACAAGGACCTCATCGGCACGATGCTCAGGCTTCCCCTCACCGGCCGCCTCATCCCCCTCATAGCCGACGCCTACGCCGACCGCGAGTTCGGCACCGGGCTTGTGAAGATCACCCCGGCCCACGACCCGAACGACTTCGAGGTGGGCAACCGCCACAATCTCGACCGCATCAACATACTCAATCCCGACGGTACCCTCGGCGAGGCCGCTCCGGAGAAGTACAGGGGCATGAAGGCCAAGGACGCGCGCAAGGCCGTCGTCGAGGACCTCAAGGCCGCCGGCCTCTTTGTCTCCGAGCGGGCCGTCACGCATTCGGTGGGCCACTGCTACCGCTGCCACAGCGTCATCGAGCCCTACCTCTCCGAGCAGTGGTTCGTCCGCATGAAGCCCCTCGCGGAGAAGGCCCTCAAGGCCTGGCGTGACGGGGAGGTCCGCTTCTTCCCCAAGCGCTGGGAGAACACCTACGAGCACTGGCTCACGAATATCAGGGACTGGTGCATCAGCCGACAGTTGTGGTGGGGCCACCGCGTCCCGGCCTGGTACTGCGCCCACTGCGGGAAGACCGTTGTCGCCAGGGAAGAGCCCACGATCTGCCCCTTCTGCGGCTCGACCG
>JANXYO010000147.1 GCA_025356015.1 Spirochaetaceae bacterium | reverse complement strand
ACATGGCCTTTGTCCTGCCCTTCTCGGGCTGGCTATTCTACAGGCTCGCCGGCGGCAGGGAGGGAAGGGGCAGGCGCGGCCTGGTCGCCATCGGCCTGGCCTCCTATCTCGCGATCAACCTCGCGGCCCTTTTCGCCGCCCTCGAGTTCGGCCTCCAGCCCCTGGTGGCCGCCGACTCCGCGGGTCTGGCCCTCTACTGCCCCTATCCCCTGGCAGTCTCCATTCCGGCCATGACCATCCCCCACCTCCTCGTCGCCGGACCGGTCGAGGCGGCCTTCACGGTCGCCGTCTTCGCCTTTATACGGAGGGTCTCCCCAGGCAGCGTGGCAGAGGGCGCCCAGGTCAGGACGGGGGCCCTCTACGGCCTCCTCGTGGGTCTGGTCTGCCTCTCCCCCTTGGGCCTTCTCGCCAGCGGGACTGCCTGGGGAGAGTGGGCTCCGAGCCAGATCGCGGCCCTCATCTCGGAGGGAAGGCCACTGGGCTTCGTGCCCGAGGGCATGAAGGGCGGCCTGGGCCTTGGCGGCCTTTTCCCCGATTACGCGGTGGAGGGGCTTCCGGCCTGGGCGGGCTATGCCATGTCGGCAGTCGCGGGGGCGGCCATCCTCGTCATAGTCTTCAAGCTCGTCTCCCAGGCCTTGGGCCGCCCCTCGGCCCGGGCCAGGGGGGTCTAGCCATGGGCCTGCCCGGGTGGCTCCTGAAGGACGAGGGCTATTCCCCCCGCCCCGACGCTGACCGTTTCATTGACAGGAGCATCCTCTCCTTTCTGGGCCTCCTCTCCCGGGGACGCTACCGCGACGACGCGTCGGGTCAGGCCATGGGTCTCGCCCCTGGCCCGGCGAGGCTCTCCCCCTCGGCCAAGCTCGTCTTCATGCTCGGTCTCCTCCTCCTCGTCTCCTTAAGCCGGAGTTCGGCCTTCCTGGCCTTAGTCGCCACCCTCCTCCTGGTCCTCCTCGCCTCGCAGAAACCAGAGCGCATCGCCGCGGCACTAAAGGTCGCCTCGGCCGTCTCCCTCTTCACCTTCCTCGTCCTCCTGCCCTCGATCCTCATGCGATCGGGCTCACGCTCTCCGGCGATAGTCGCGAAGGTCTTCATCTCGGTGGCGACGGTGCGCCTGGCCGTGACGACGAACGAGTGGGCCCAGCTGACGCGGGCCCTGCGGCGACTCGGCATGAGCGACCTCTTCATCCTCGTCCTCGACATAGCCATGCGCTATGTCCATCTTCTGGCCGAGTTCGCCCTCGCCATGCTCTATGCCCTCAGGCTGCGCTCAGTCGGGAGGAACGGGGGCAAGGGCTCTTCCCTGGCAGGCATCGCCGGGACGATCTTCCTCAAGTCCAAGGAGATGGCCGAGGACATGTACGCGGCGATGGAGTGCCGCGGCTTCATGGGGGAATACCGAGGAGCCAAGGTCCGCGCTCACCGCTCCGCGGCCAGGGCCTGGCCAGATCTCGCCGCCTTCCTGGCCCTCGGCCTCCTCGGCCTGGCCTTCCTCCTCCTCAAGGGCTCCCCATGATCGCCCTCGAGGCTGTGTCCTTCTCCTACGGCGGCGCCGACGTGCTCTCGGGCATCGAGCTCTCGATCCCCCGCGGGGCTGCCGTCGCCTTCCTGGGCCCGAACGGCTGCGGCAAGTCGACCCTCATGAAGCTCCTGAACGGCATCGTCAGCCCGCGCGAGGGCCGCTATCTCTTTGATGGAGCCGAGGTCAGCCCGCAGAGCCTCAAGGCTCCAGCCTTCGCCAAGAGCTTCCACCAGAGGCTGGGCTTCCTCTTCCAGAACTCCGACACCCAGCTTTTCTGCCCCCTGGTCCAGGACGAGGTGGCCTTCGGCCCAAGGCAGATGGGTCTTGGCGAGGACGAGGTCGAGTCGAGGGTCGCCGACTGCCTCGCCCTCCTTGGGGTCGCGCATCTCGCGTCCAGGGTACCCTACCACCTGAGCGAGGGAGAGAAGCGCAGGGTGGCCCTCGCGAGTGTCCTCGCCCTGAACCCCGAGGTCCTCGTCCTCGACGAGCCGATGAACGGCCTCGACCCGCGCATGAAGCGCTTCCTGCGCGGGATCCTCGCCCAGCTCAAGGCCGCGGGCAAGACCATCATCTGCTCCACCCACGATTTCGCCTACGTCGACGGCCTCTTCGACACGGCCGTCGTCATCTCGGAGGAGCACCGCATCGCCAGGCTGGGCGGCTTCGCCGAGATCGTGGCCGATGAGGCCTTCCTCCTCGCCCACAACGTCGCTTGAGAAGGGGGCGCCATGAGCGCGACCGCAATCCTTGACGTCTACGCCATCGTCCTTGCCGCCGACCTAATCTGGGGTCTCTTTCTCACGAGGCTCAACTACCGCTCTGTAGCCTCCTTCGAGGCGGCGGTGCCCGAGGACTTCGTCGGCTCTGTGAGCCAGGACGAGCACCGCAAGGCCTGCGCCTACTCGAAGGCCCGCATGCGCTTCGGGAGCCTCGAGGGGCCCCTCATGTCGGCACTGACCCTCGCGGCCGTGGCCACGGGTCTCTTTGGCTGGATCGACTCGGCCCTGGGCCCCATCGTGGGGGGAGAGTACCTAAGGGGCCTGGTCTTCCTCGCGGCGACGGGCCTCCTCTTCGGCCTGGTCTCCCTGCCCTTCTCCCTGTACTCGACCTTTGTCCTCGAGAAGCGCTTTGGCTTCAACACGACGACGATGGGCACCTGGCTGGCCGACCTGGCCAAGGGCGCGGCCCTCTCCGCGGCCATCGGCGCCCCCCTCGTCCTGCTCCTCTTCGTCTTCATGGACGCCGCGGGAGCGCTGTGGTGGCTCTGGGCGGCCTGCGCCTTCGCCCTCGTCAACGTAGCCCTCTCGATCCTGTTCCCGACCTTCATCGCCCCCCTTTTCAACAAGTTCAGGCCCATGGAGGAGGGAAGCCTCGCGGCGAAGATACGCGAGCTCGCCTTGAAGACGAGTTTCCGCGTCGGGGGGGTATTCGTGATGGACGGGTCGAAGCGCTCGAAGCACTCGAACGCCTATTTCACGGGCTTTGGACGGGCAAGGAGGATTGTCCTCTTCGACACCCTGGTCGCGCAGATGAGCGAGGAGGAGGTCCTCGCCGTCCTGGCCCACGAGATAGGCCACTGGAAAAAGCGCCACGTGCTCAAGGCGAGCGCCGTCTCGATCGCCTTTTCCTTTGTCACTTTCTGGGTCCTCTCGCTGCTGAAGGACTGGGGGGCCCTCTATGCCGGCTTCGGTTTCGCGTCCCCCTCGAAGGAGGCCCTCCTCCTTGTCCTCGGCCTGGCCTCGGGGCCTTTCACCTTCTTCCTGACTCCCCTGTTCTCACTCTGGTCCAGGAAGCGGGAGTACGAGGCGGACCGCTGGGCCGCGGAGCAGGTCGGCTCCGCGGCGATGGGCTCCTCACTCCTGAAGCTCAGCCGGGAGAACGCCTCGAACCTCACGCCCCATCCCCTCTACTCCGCCTGGTACTATTCCCATCCCGCCCCGAGGGAGAGGCTGGCGGCGCTGAAGGGCCGCACTTCCGGGACGACAGGGGCCTAGGGCATCTGGCCCAGGCCGCCTGCGTTGCTCACGTCGCAGAAGCCGGCCTTCGCCAGGATGCGGGCGGCCTTCGAGCTGCGCGCCCCCGAGGCGCAGTACACGACGATTGCCTTGTCCTTGGGGCCGAGCTCATCGAGACGGGTCGCCAGCTGCTCCACGGGGACGTTCTTCGCCTTCCTGTAGGAACCCGACGAGAACTCCCCGGGGCTGCGGACATCGATGATGCGCGCCCCGCCCTTGATCTTCTCGGCTATCAGGGCGGCCGGAGCCTTCTTGACGCCGGTGACGCGAGTGTACAAGACCCAGGCCGCGAGGGCCGCGATCGCCAGATATGCGATGTTGTTGTCCATGGCTGGAAGGATAGGCCCGCAGCCAGATGGCGGTCTGTGACCGCGGTCACACTGCCTCCCGTCCCTTTAGGTCGGGGGCGGCAGACCACGAGGCCCGATCCTGCTATGATGGGCGCACACGGAGGCTCCAATGAAGGAAGCGCTTTTTGCGTTCGCGGAATATAACAGAAGTGTCAATCTCAGGCTGGCAGACATACTGGGAGGGCTCAAGAGCGAGGTCCTCCAGGAGGATCTCGGGTCCTTCTACAAGAGCATGCAGGGGACGCTGGAGCACATCTGCATGGCCGAGATCGGCTGGCTTAGGCGATTCAAGGGCTTCTTCTCCTATCCCAGCCTGGCCGCCTCGGCGACACTGGCCTCGGAGAACGCCGATCTCAAGAAGCGCATAGGCGACGACCCCAGGAAGCTCTTCGCCCTCCTGGCCGAGGTCGACTCCCTCCTCGCTGCCTTCACCGGCGAGCTGGAGGAGAAGGACCTCGTCGTGCGCGTGAAGTACAAGAACATGAAGGGTGAGGAGCTCGAGCGGGTCTACTGGCACACGATCTTCCACATCCTCAACCACTCGACGCATCACCGCGGCGAGATCTCCGCCCTCCTGGACCGAAAGGGCGTCGCCAACGATTTCTCGGGCTTCACGATGTACACGAAATAGGGCCTTAAAGGCACCTGGTTACCAGACCGCGTCCCAAAGGGGGCGCGGTTTTTCTTTTAGCGGATACCACAAGTGAGCCAGGCGGGATAGAATTGGAGCCATGATCCCCACATGGGGGAGGGTGGGCGCGATGGCCGCCGCCCTCTCAGTGCTCCTCTGCCTTTCATCATGCACCGCCCCCGCGCCCAAGGCCTCCCAGTCCCTCGGCGGGGTCCTTGACCTGAGCGGCTACGATTTCGCCTTGGGGAGCGCCCCCTTGACCGGGCAGTGGGATTTCCTGGCCGGTTCCTTGGACATCTCACTGGCCGACTTCCTCGCCGCGTCCAAGACCCTGAGGAAGGTCCCCGACCTGTGGAAGGGGGCCGAGGCCGGAGGCCAGCGCGGCCATGGAAGCGGGACCTACCACCTCCGGGTCCTCCTGCCTCCCGATGCACCCCCCCTCGCCCTGCACTACCTCTCCGCCTCGACGGCCTTCAGGATCGAGGTCGACGGCAGGGCCCTGGCCCAGGTCGGCACGCCCTCCTCCGACGCGGGGAGCTCGCGCGCCGCGTACAGGCCGGGCTTCACCCGGATAGGCCCGGCCCAGGGAAGCATCGACATCATGGTCAGGGTCTCGAACCACGTGTACAGGACGGGGGGGCTCTGGTTCCCCATCTTCCTTGGCCCGGCCGACAGCATCGAATCGATCCACATGGGCGAGCTGGCCGCGGCCCTCGCCCAGGCGACGGCCCTCGCCGTCATGGGCCTTTTCCTCCTCCTCCTGTACTTCCTCCGGAGGAAGGAGAGGACCCTGGTCTTCAGCGGCATCTTCGCCCTGGTCATGGCAGTCAGGATCACGGTCACCGGAGAGTACATCCTCGCGGACTTCTGGCCGGGGATTCCCTTTGTCCTCCTCATAAAGCTCGAGTACCTCACGGTCTCCCTGTGCTTCCTGAGCGCCACAGCCCTCCTGGTCTCCCTCTTCCCCCGCCTCCTCCACCGCAGCCTTGTGCTGGCCCTCACCATCCCCTCGCTGGCCTACACCGCGCTGATCCTCGTCCTCCCCTTGGACCCCCTCACCCGTTCCCTCTTCGCCTACCAGATCTTCGCCCTCGTCAACATCCTTGTCGGCGTGGTTGCCCTCCTCGTCCAGACCCTCCGCAGCCGGGACTTCG
Organism: Spirochaetaceae bacterium; assembly: GCA_025356015.1. Lineage (GTDB taxonomy): Bacteria > Spirochaetota > Spirochaetia > Treponematales > Rectinemataceae > JANXYO01. The sequence continues at coordinate 23,063 of JANXYO010000147.1, read as the reverse complement.
AGACCGTGGCCCTTTTCATGGGGACGGCGATCCTGGCCCTGAGCGGGATCAACGACATCCTGTACTCATCCTTTGTCTGGTGGACGGGGAATCTGGCCCCCTGGGGCTTCGCGGCCTTCGTGGCCTTCCAGGTGGTCATCCTGGCGAGGCGCCTCACCAACGACTTCGCCCTCGCCGAGGAGCTTGTGGGACAGAAGGAGCTCCTCATCAAGGAGATACACCACAGGGTGAAGAACAACCTCCAGGTGGTCGCGAGCCTGGTCTCCCTCCAGTCCAGCCGGGTCTGCGATCCCGTGATGAAGGAGGTCTTCGCGGCCCTCCGCCTCCGGATCATCTCCATCAGCCTCGTCCACGAGAAGCTCTACGGCCTAGTCGCCACCGAGAGCCTCGACATCGGCAACTATGTCCGGGACCTGATCGGGCTCCAGATCTCCAAGGACGGGATCGAGGCCGGGAGGGTCAACCTCGAGATCGACTCCGAGCCCATCCATATGGACGTGGACACCTGCGTGAACGTTGGACTCATCGTCACCGAGCTCGTCTCAAATGCCCTGAAGCACGGCCTCCTGCCCAAGGGGGGAGGTATCCTGAAGGTGGGCATATCCCGGAGCTCGGGGTCATTGGCCATCCTCATCGAGGACGACGGCCCGGGATTCCCTCCGGGCTTCGACCCGAAGGCCATGGGCAGCCTTGGCTACAAGATCGTCTCGACCCTGCTCAAGAAGGGGGGGAAGCTCGAGATCCTTCCGGGTCCGGGTGGGAGGGTGAGGATCGAGCTCCCCGGCATCGCGCCCTAGGAACTCAGCATCCGGGCCCTGCCCGAAACGCGGACCGAGCCACCTAAGTCCGCCGATGCCTCCTGCCCGCGGCCCCTGTCCCTTGAGAGCGAGTCCAAAACCGTTGAAAACTCCAGTCCAATGATTTACAGTAGCGCATGCAAGCATCAGCAGACAACAGCGGAGCACGGGGCAACGGCTTCCTGGCGGCATTGGGTATCTTCGCCCTCGGCGTCCTTACCTATCCGCTCATCCTCATGTATTCCCGCCTCCTCGCCCCGGGCGAGGTCGTGGCCATCTACGGCTCGCCGGCAAGCCTGGTGATCCTGGCCCTGCTGTTCGCAGGGAACTTCCTGTACATCAGGGGCAACTACGGAGCCATCGGCCTCTACCTCGCAAGCCCCGAGCCTGGGCTCCTCGACCGGGCCCAGAAGACCCTGATCGGCTTCCCCCGCAGGATCATCACCATGAGCCTTGTGTTCACCGTGCTCTCGTTCCAGGCCGTGCTCCTCTTCTTTCCCGGCTTTGCCGGGCACCGCCTCGAGCATCTGGCCCTGGGCTTCGCCAACGCGGCCTTCTTCGGCATACCCATGTACATCGTGTTCTACCAGCGCATCGAGCGCTGGGCTTCCCCCATTCCCCACACCTCGAAGTACACGGCCCTCAAGCTGTCGGGGCGGATCAGCATCGTCGTCATGTTCAGCATCCTCGCGGTCTGCGCCTTCCTCATCATCACGATCAGGGAGACGGTTAGGCTCTCATCGGGGAGCGAAGGGCTCATCGCGGAGTTGACGGCGAGGAGCATGCCGATCGTCGCCTTTGGTTTCGCGGTGGGGGTGCTCAACATAAGCATGATCATGCGCGGGGTCGCGAGCCGGATCGGGGCCGCCAACGACTTCGCCGCCCAGCTCGGCGAGGGCGCCCTCCGCGGGGCATCCTTCGCCATAGTGCCCCGCGACGAGCTGGGGACCCTGTCCAACGGCCTCAACACGGTGCGGGACAAGATATCAAGGCTCATCCTCTCGACAAAGCAGACGGTCCAGGAAGCCATCATCGCCAAGGACCAGCTCCTGGTCGCGGCCACGACGACGGGTGAGGCCGTGTCATCGATCGGACGCGACGTCGAGCTGCTCAACGAGAAGTTCGGCAATCTCGACTCGCGCACCGACGAGGTCCTCCGCTCGGTGGAGTCGGTCAACCTCAGCATCGAGGCCCTGGACGGGGAGATCGGAGCCCAGGCGACCCAGGTCGAGCAGTCGACGGCGGCGGTCACCGAGATGATCGCCTCCTTCAACAGCATCTCCTCGATCGCGGGCAAGAAGCTCGAGTCGACAGCCCACCTGGTGAGCTCCTCGGAGGATGGGAGGAAGCGCCTCGACGAGACCCTCTCCTCGGTCAGGAAGATGGACGAGAGCATAGGGAAGATCGTCGACATGGTCACGGCCATCCAGAAAATCGCCTCCCAGACCAACCTGCTCGCGATGAACGCGGCCATCGAGGCCGCCCACGCCGGAGACTACGGCAGGGGCTTCGCCGTCGTCGCCGACGAGATCCGCAGCCTCGCCGAGGTCTCGGGAAAGAACTCCAAGGAGATCAATTCCACCATCAAGGGAGTCATCGCCCTCATCCGCGACGCAGCCGGAGCGGGAGAGGCCACGGCGAAGGCCTTCCGGAGCATGGACGAGGAGATCACCAGCGTGGTCTCCTCCTTCGCCGAGATCGAGGGCTCGGTGAGCGAGCTCAAGGTGGGAGGCGGCCAGATCCTCGACTCTGTCGCGACCCTGCGCGACATCTCGTCGCGGGTCTCCGGAAGCTCAAGGAAGATCAGCGCCGAGACTGGCTCGGTCGGCGCGGCGATGGCGGGCGTGAAGGGGCTCTTCGCCGAGACGAGGAGCGTGACCGCCCACATGACCGGCAAGGTGAGGACGGTCGCCGAGTGCTCCACCGACACGGGCAGGAAGAGCAGGGACATCGACGAGGTGACGACAAGGATCTCGGAGAGCCTCGCGGCCTTCAGGACGGAGTAGTCTCCCGGGCCCGTCCCGTGGCCATCCATGCACCAAGGAGGATGAGGAGGAAGCCGATGGCTGTCGTCGGGCCGAAGGGCTCTCCGAGGAGGAGGACACCCGCGACCACGGCGACTGCCGGATTGAGGTAGGTCACGACGGTGGCCCGCGTGGGTCCGACCTCGGCTATCAGAGCGAAGAACACCAGGAATGCGATGGCCGTGCATACGATCCCGAGGCCGAGGACGGAGCCGAGCACCTGCGGCGAGGGCATCGATCCGGGAAGTTGCGCGATCCCGAAGGGCGCGTAGGCCAGGGCACAGACCGCGAGCGAGGCTGCCACGACGTCGAGGGTGGGCAGGTCGGACAGTTTCTTCGCTATGATCCTGGGTCCCAGGGCATAGCCTACGACCACCACTAGGATCTCGGCCACGGCGCGGCTGTTATCGCTGTGCAGGTTGAAGCCGAGCAGGATGGCGACGCCCGCGAATCCCAGGGCCAGGCCGGCGACCTGGCGCGGTCCCATCCTGTCGCGTCCAGTTCCCATGAGGGAGAGTACAGCCCCGACGAGGGGGACGGTGGCTACCATGAGGCCCGCCAGGGAGCTGCTCACCCTTCTCTCGGCGTCGGAGAGCAGGACCCAGGGCACGGCCAGCTCGGCCACGGTGTACAGGAGGAGGGCGCGCCAGCGGGGCAGGAGGGCGCTCAGGTTGCCGCGCGCGATCACGAAGGGAAGCAGGAGGACGGCCCCTATCGAGGTGCGCAGGAAGACCAGGGTCGCCGGCGTGAGCTCGCTCATGGCGACCTTGATGAGAAGGTATGGTATGCCCCAGATGAGGGCGAGGGCGATAAAGAGCAGCTTGCCGCGCTTGGTCATGGGACCGCCTGTCCTGGCCGCCCTTGGGCGGCCTTGTCCCCGGTGCCCAGCAGGCCCAGCCTGACAAGGCTCTCGGCGGTAGCGACGACCGCATCCTCGTTTGAGCGCGGCTTCCAGCCCAGGACGCGCCTCGCCTTCTCGTTGCTGAGGTGCTTGAACCTGCCGAGCTCGCCCACTATCTGGGCGATTGCGGGATCGAAGAGGGCGACGAGGTGGAGCATCCAGTCGGGAAGCTCCCGGGAGGGGACGAGGGAAGCCTCCTCCCCCAGGCGCGCCTTGAGTGCCCTGGCCATGTCCATCATCGTCATGCAGTCCCCGCCCGATGCCAGGAAGCGCTCGCCCCTGGCCCCAGGGTCGGTCATCGCGCGGAGATGGAGATCGGCGACGTCGCGCACGTCGACGACCCCGAAGGCCAGCCGCGGGCAGCCCCTGATCGAGCCGTCCATGAGGCGCCGGGCGAGCTGGATCGAGGTCGAGTAGTCGCTTCCCAGCGCGGGTCCCAGGACGCCCACGGGATTGACGACAGAGAGCTCGAGGGACCCACCCTCACGCGCGATGAAGTCCCAGGCCGCCCTTTCCGCGAGGGTCTTGGATTTCACGTAGGCGCCGATGCCCGAGGCCTGGGGATCTGTCCAGTCCTCCTCGGTGAAGGGCCGCTCCATGGGCTTCTTTCCATAGCCGATCGCCGCGAAGGAGGAGGTGAGCACGACGCGCTTGACGCCCGCATCCCTCGCCGCGCGCAGGACGCGGAGGGCCCCTTCTCGCGCCGGAATGATGAGCTCGTCCTCGTGCCGCGGTGCCCCGATGGGGAAGGGAGAAGCGACGTGAAGGACATAGGGGCAGCCCGAGGCGGCCTCGCCCCAGTTCGCGTCGGACTTGAGGTCGGCGGCGACGAAGCTGAGCCTGTCCCCGGCCTCGGTCCCCCCCGTCCTGAGCATCGCGCGCACATCGGCCTCGCGCGAGAGCGAGCGCACTGTCGCACGCACGCGGTAGCCGGCATCGAGGAGCCTCATGATGCAGTGGGTGCCGATAAAGCCGGAGCCGCCCGTGACCAGCACAAGATCATTTGCCATGCGGCAAAGATATCGCCATGGCCTCGGCGGCGGATAGGGCGTGCCCCGGCCCGGCCTCCCTTTTTAGGTTCGGAGGCCGCGCCGGCGATGATTGACAGCGGGCCCCGCAGCCAGTAGCTTCTGTCCAGAGTAACGGCACTTCAGAGAGGAGCCCTCAAGATGACCCGATTCAGTGGATGCTACACCGCCCTCGTCACCCCCTTCCGCCAGGACAGGGAGGTCGACTACGACGGCCTCAAGCGGCTCGTGGAGTTCCAGCTTGCCCAGGGCGCCAGCGGCATACTGGCCTGCGGGACCACGGGGGAGAGCCCCACCCTCGACTGGAGCGAGCACAACAAGGTCACCGAGCATGTCCACGCGCACAGCGAGGGCAAGGGAATCACCATCGCCGGCACGGGCAGCAACAGCACCCAGGAGGCGATCGAAGGCACGGTGCACGCCGCCCACATGGGAGTCGACGCGATCCTCCTCGTCGACCCCTACTACAACGGGCCCTCGAGCCTCGAGATCCGCCTCGAGTACGTCGCCCCCATCGCCAGGGCCTTCCCTTCCTTGAAGATCATTCCCTATGTCATCCCCGGCCGGACCGGCACCCAGCTCCTCCCCCAGGACCTCGCCCAGCTCGCCGCCGAATTCCCCAACGTGAGGAGCGTCAAGGAAGCCACAGGCGATCTCGACAATATGCGACTTACCCGCGAGCTCTGCGGCAAGGACTACGACATCCTCTCGGGCGACGACGACAAGACCTTCACCATGATGACCAGTCCCGACATCGCGGCGAGCGGGGTGATCTCGGTCACTAGCAACATCGCTCCCCGCGCGGTGTCGGACCTGGTCAGGAAGATCCGCGATGGCGACGTCGAGGGAGCAAGGCGCCTCTCCGAGATCCTCAAGCCCCTCTTCGATGTCATAACCGTGAAGACCGTGGAGAAGAGCCCCTATGGCAATGTCGCGGTAAAGGCCCGCAACCCCCTGGCGACGAAGACCCTCATGAACCTGCTCGGCATGCCCGCCGGCCCCTGCAGACAGCCCCTCGGCAGGATGACCCGGAGCGGACTCGACCTGGTGGTCCAGGCGGCGAGGAAGGTCCATGAATCGCAGCCCGAGATACTCGCTCCGATCCAGGAGTTCTTCGGCGTGGACCTCGGCAAGCGGCTCTACGACGAGCGTTTCCTCGAGGGACTGTACTACCGCTGATCGGGGAAGGCCTCGAACTCGAGGACAAAGCGCGCCCCTCTCCCGCGCTCGAGGACGAGGCTACCGCCGAGCTTCCCGGCGAGCATCCCCACAAGTTCGAGGCCGAAGCCCGTTGATCGTTCGAGGGATACGGCTTCAGGCAGGCCCGGGCCATCGTCCTCGTAGCTCAGCCTGAGCATCGCGTCCCGTTGGGAGACTTTTATCCCTATCCACCCGTCCTCCCTTCCCTTGAAGGCGTGTTTCATCGAGTTTGTCATAAGCTCGTTGACGATGATGCCTAGGGTGGAGAGCGGCTTGGAGTCCAGGACCAGGTCGTCGATCTCCACATCGAGCCTGACGGGCCTCGTCCGGGGGAAGACCCCGGCGATCTCGTCGAGCAGAGAGGACAGGTAATCCCGCAAGGGGATCTTCCCGCCTTGGTCGGAGCTGTAGAGCTTGTCGTAGAGGATCTCCATTGCGGCGATCCGGCCCGCGACGTCGTCCAGTATCCCGGCGATCTCCGGGCTGCTGTGGAGGCCAGCCTGGAGTCGAAGGAGGCTGGAGATCGTGTTCATGTAGTTCTTGCTGCGGTGATGGCCTTCCTTGAGGATGAGTTCCTTGTCGCGGATGAGGCTCTCGCTCTTCTCCCTCTCCCTGCGCGTCTGTGTGACGTCGAAGGCGAGGACGATCAGGTCGCTCACCCGGCCCTGGGCGTTGAACTGCGGGACGTACCTCACCTGCAGCCAGTGTGTTCCGTCGGCGAGCTCGAAGCTGTTCTCGTAGCCCGTCTCGTGCCCCGTCCGCGCCTCCTCGATGAAGCCGAGGGCGAAGCGGAAATTTTCCTCGCCCAGGGTCTCGCTGATATGGCGGCCGATCATCGCCTCCCGCGGCTTGGCGAAGGAGAGCTCGAACTGCCTGTTGACGAACTTGTAGCGCAGGGTCTCGGCATCGAACATCGACACAAAGGCCGGGATGCTGTCGGCGATGAGGCGCAGCTGCTCCTCTCCTGCCTTGATGGCCGCCTCGCCAAGCTTCTGGGCCGTCACGTTGTCGAAGACTGTGACGATCTCGCCGGAGCTGAGTTTGTAGACATAGTTGTCGTAGTAGCCCGCGAGACGCTCGTCCTGGTAATGCCGGATTGGCAGGCGCTCAGGCAGCCCCGTCTTCCAGACGCGTTGCATCACCTCGAACAGTCCGAATTCCATGACGCCGGGCCGGGCCTCAAGCAGGCGTCGGCCGAGAAGCTCCTGCCTGCTCTGACCGTCCTGTCCCTCGGCGCTCCTGTTGAAATCGACGAACTCGAAATCGGCTCCAGCATCGACGGCCCGGTAGATGGCCACCCCCGTGTCGATCTTGTCGAAGAGCTCCCTGAACCGAAGCTCGCTCTCGGCGAGCCGCTTCTCAAGAAGCTTGCGCTCGGTGGTGATCTGGAAGTAGACGGCGATGCCGCCAGGCATGGGGTAGACGCGGACATCGTACCAGTTCCGGTAGGGCTCGAACCAGGTCTCGAAGGCGAGGAATTGGCGCTCCCGCACGGCCTCGTGGTACTTCTCGTCCGAGACGGTTCCACGGGCCTCCGGAAAGGTGTCGAACAGGTACTTTCCTACCACCTCCCCGGCCGGCCTTTGCAGCATGCGTTCCGCTGCTGGGTTGAAATATGTCACGACCAGATCCTCGTCCATCGTGAAGAAGGCGTCGCTGATCCCGCCCAGGACCTGGGCGAGGTCCTGGGTCCTGCTCTTCGCCTCACGCCTCGCGCCAAAGAGCCTGAAGGCCATCTTTATCGAGGTCGACAGGACGGTCGGGCTTGAGTTCTTGACGACGTATCCGTACGAGGTGATCTTCTCTGTCCTCTCGACAATATCCTTCTCGATGTGGGAGGAGATGAAGATCACGGGAATCTCGTGGTCCTTGAGTATCTCTTCTGCGGCCAGGGTGCCATCCATGCCGCTTCCGAGGTCGATGTCCATGAGGATGAGGTCGGCCCCCCGCCCGGCATCGCGGATGAGCTCGATGGCGGCCCTCCCGCTGGCCGCCCAGAGGACGCGGTAGCCCTCCCGCTCGAGCTACCGCTTCTCGGCGAGGGCGATGAGGGCTTCGTCCTCGACAAGGAGGATCGTCTTTGGCCCCTGGTCGCTCATTGCGCCTCGAGGCACGACTCGCATGTTTGCATCGTCTTAATACTAGTTGCCCGGAATCCGCCGTCAAGAGCCGGCCCGGTCCCCGGGCTACCTGCCCTTCCTCATGTCGGCGACGGTGCTGGCCTTGATCCTGATATTGCCGAAGACCGCGAGACAGCCCCTTCCCCGGGGCGACTGGGCCTAGAGCCCGACCTTGACCTCGGCCTTCATCTTGATAGCGCGGGCGAAGCTCATCGCCGCGCGTTGATGTCGAAGCCGACCGCTCCCACGAGGATGAGCCCCTTGATGATCATCTGGTAGAAGATGTCCACGTTGAGGAGGCTCATGCCGTTGTCGAGGCTGCCCATGACGAGGGCGCCGATGAGGGCCCCGGGGATCGAGCCGATTCCGCCCATGAGGCTCGTGCCCCCGATGACGGCGGCGGCGATGGCGTCGAGCTCGGCGCCCGTTCCCGCCGAGGGGGTCCCGGCGTTTAGCCTCGCGGCTAGGATGATCCCGCCGACCGCGGTGTAGACGGCGCAGATTGTGAAAAGGGTGATGGTCACCCGCTCGACGTTGATCCCCGAGAGGCGGGCAGCCTCCTGGTTTCCCCCGCAGGCGTAGACGTGGCGTCCGAACTTGGTCTTCTGCGAGACGATCGTGAGGAAGGTCGAGAATGCGGCCACGATCAGTATGGGGACCGGCAGTCCCTGGTACTGGTTGATGTAGACCGTGACGCCGACGATGAAGGCAGTGACCAGGCCCTGCTTGAGGAGGAACTCTGGAGCCGGGGCGACTTCGAAGCCGTAGTTCTGCTTCTGCTTCCTGTCGAGCGTCTGGAATAGGACGAGGAGGGCCGAGGCCACAACCGCGGCAAGCACTCCCCAGAAGGCAGGAAGGTAGCCCTGCCCGATCGCCTTGAACTGGGCCGGGAACGAGGCGATGGTGCGGCTCTTGGTGATCCCGAGCAGAGCCCCCCTGAAGACCATGAGGCCTCCGAGGGTGACTATGAAGCCGGGTATCCTGAAGCGCGCCACGCAGGTCCCCTGCACGAAGCCAATGGCCGCGGCGATGAGCAGGGTGATGAGGATGGACGATATGATGTCGAGACCGGCCCCGATTATGAGTAGGGCCACGATCCCGCTCGCCAGGCCGGCGAGGGAGCCCAGGGAGAGGTCGACCTGTCCGTCCACGAGTATGAGGGTGACACCCGTCGTGAGCATCGCGATGAAGGCCATCTGCCTCACGAGGAGGGACACGTTGCGCGCCGTCAGGTAGGTGCCCCCGGTGAGGGCTCCGAAGACCACCCAGAGGAGGACGAGGATGCCGATCATCGCCAGGGTGCGGATGTCGATCCCCATCCCCATGCGCGCCGTCGCGCCGTCTTTCAATCCGCTCGACGCTTTCAAAGTCGTCCGCCCGTGGCGCTGGCCATTATCTTCTCCTGGTCGAAGTTTTCGCGCCGGTACTCGCCGGCTATCGTTCCGCCCCGCATGACGAGCATGCGGTCCGACATCCCCATCACTTCGGGGAGCTCCGAGGACACCATGAGGATGGCGATGCCTTTCCTGGCGAGAGCGTTCATCATGAGGTAGATGTCGTGTTTCGCGCCCACGTCGATGCCCCTCGTGGGCTCGTCGAGGAAGAGGACCCTGGGCTCGCGCATCAGCCATCTCCCGAGGACGACCTTCTGCTGGTTGCCCCCGCTCAGGGCCGAGACCTTGGTGCCGAGGTGGGGGGTCTTGATGCTCAGTTCCCTCACCTCATCCCCCGCGAGCTTTGCCTCGAGGTTCGCGTCGAGGAGCTGGAAACGCGACAGCCTGCCCAGGCTGGCGAGGCTCATGTTCTCCATGACCGAGAGGGGCATGACCAGGCCGTAGCGCCTGCGGTCCTCCGAGACCAGGCCGATGCCGGCCTCGATGGCGTCCCGGGGCTCCCGTATCCTGATCTCCTTGCCCTCTAGGCGTATCTCTCCTTCGACCTGCCATGCAGTGGCGCCGAAGATGCTCATGAGGAGCTCGGTGCGGCCCGCTCCCATGAGGCCGGCGATGCCGAGGATCTCGCCCGCTCTCACCGTGAAGGAGATGTCGGACAGGACCTGCTTGCCGCGCTTGGGGTCGAAGGCCGAGAGTCCCCTGACCTCGAAGGCCGTCCCTCCGGGCCTGCCCTCCTCTTTCGGAAAGCGGTCGGTGATCTCCCTGCCGACCATCATCCTTATTATCTGGGCCTCCGATAGGCCCTCGCGGTCGACGGTCCCTATGGTCTTGCCGTCCCTGAGGACGGTGACCCGGTCCGATATGTCCAGGATCTCCCCGAGCTTGTGCGAGATATAGACGCAGGTGACGCCGGAGGCCTTCATGGTCCGCACGAGGCCCATGAGGACGCGCACCTCCTCCTCGGTGAGGGCGGCCGTCGGCTCGTCCAGGATGAGGATTCGCGCGTCCTTGGCCAGGGCCTTTGCGATCTCGACGAGCTGCTGCTGCCCGATGCCCAGGCTTTTCACCTTCGCGGCGGGGCTGATGTCGAGGCCGACCTTCCTGAGCAGCTCCATGGCCTCGCCGTACATCCTGTGCGCGTCCAGGAAAGGACCGTCCCCTGGTTCCCTGCCCAGGAATATGTTCTCGGCGACGGTCATCTCTTTGACGAGCGCAAGCTCCTGGTAGATGATGGCAATGCCCGCGCGCTCGGAGTCCTTGGTCCCGTGGAAGGCCCTGGGCGATCCCTCCACCACGATCTCGCCCTCGAAGGAGCCAGAGTGGTGGACCCCGCTGAGGATCTTCATGAGGGTCGACTTGCCCGCGCCGTTCTCCCCGCAGAGGCCGTGGATCTCGCCCTTCCTCACGTCGAAGGAGACGCCGCTGAGGGCCCGCACGCCTCCGAAGGACTTCACAATCCCGTTCATCCGTAGAATCGATTCAAGCACCGCGGGCTCCTGTCGGGGGAACGGCCGAGCCGCCCGGGGGCGGCTCGGCCGTCTTTCAAATCACTTGGGCCACTTGTCCTTCGGGATGTTCTTGAACACGTCCTCGAGCTTCTGGAAGCCGTCCTTGATGACCGTGGCGACGACGTTTTCCTTGGTCACAAGGATGGGCGTGAGGAGGATGCTGGGCACTTCGATCTTGCCGTTGTTCACAGTTCCGGTGGGGGCGAGGGCCTCGCCCTTGGCGAGCTTGACGGCCGCCGTGGCGGCGGCGGTCGCCTCGAGGATCGGCGAGGCGTAGACACTAGCGGTCTGCGTACCCTCGACGATGCGCTGGCAGGCGGCGAGCTCGACGTCCTGTCCGCCGATCGCGACCTTTCCCGCGAGCTTCTGCTCGGCGAGGGCCTGGACCGCCCCGCCGGCCGTGCCGTCATTGGAGGCGACGATGGCCACGATGTTGTTGTGGTTGGCGGTGAGGGCGTTCTCGGTGATCTTGAGCGCCTCTTCCGGCAGCCAGTCCTTGACCCACTGGTCGGCGACGATCTTGATGTCGCCCTTGGCGATGAGGGGCTTGAGGATGTTCATCTGGCCTTCGCGCAGGAGCTTGCTCGTGGAATCCGTGGGAGCCCCGCCGAGGAGGACGTAGTTGCCCTTGGGCGCGGCCTTCACGAGGGGAGAGGCCTCCATCTCGCCGATCTTCACGTTGTCGTAGGAGATGTAGTAGTCGACGTCGGCCTTGTTGATCATGCGGTCGTAGGCGATCACCTTGACCCCGGCCTGGTGGGCCGCCTCGACGACAGAGGCTGTCGAGTCGGAGTCGTAGGGGAGCAGGACCAGGACGTCGATGCCGTTGGTTATCATGTTCTCGCACTGGTTGTTCTGCACGTCGGCCTTGCTCTCCGCGGCCTGAACGTCGACGACATCGGCGCCGAGGGACTTGGCCACGGCGATGAAGGTCTCCTTGTCCTTGAGCCAGCGCTCGATCATGAGGGTGTCCATCGAGAACCCGATCTTGATCTTGCCGTCATTCGCCCGGGTCTTCTTCGCACAACCCACGAAGCCGAAGGCGAGCACGGCGACCATGGTGACGAGCATCGTGACTTTCGCGATTCTTTTCATCTTTCGTCCTCCTTATTCTCTAGTGCATATCGACTGAACAGCTCTTGATCCCGGGCCTGAAATAGCTGAATCGGACGTCGTGGTGTTCTGCGAGGAGGGACATGGGGACGGCCGAGTCGGCGAGCCCCTTGGAGATCATGAAGGCCGTCAGCCGGATCCCGAAGGGATTGTCGTGCATTCCCCCGTGCCAGATCGAGACGGTGTCGGTCTTCCAGGTCTCGCGGGGGCCGACCGAGAGGGCCTGCGCGGGCACGTTCGAGACGATGCCGCCGCCCGAGGTCCGGGCGTTCTGTATGATCGTCATCGGATGAAGATCGACGACACGGGCCCCGAGGCCGCGGTATTCGGCGGGGGAGGGGGGGGCGTCCGCCCATCGGCCCTCGCGCTTGGCGGGATCGTTGAAGGCCCAGTGCTTGACCTCCCCCTGGCCTCCCTGCATCACAAGGCACTTGGCCTTGTCGTAGGACCGGGAGTACTCCTCTATTCCAGAGGCCGTGAGGAAGTGGAGGTGGGAATCCGGCATCCGCAGCTCCTTGCGGATCCGCGAGAAGCAGAGGTCCATGTCGGCCTTCTTGAAGCTCAAAGGATTGTCCGGGGCCATCTCTTTCCCGCTCTCGTACCACTCGTCCATGCCCCAGAAGTGCCCTTCCCTCACGTCGATGCCGAGCTCGTTGATGATCCTGGCCACGAGGGGGAGCTGCTCAGTCGGACCGATCGGGCCGCAGATCCCGCAGGGAGCGTCGGCGGTCGAACGGCGCCACGCGTCCAGATACTCGAGCGCCTCGGCAAGATAGAACTCCTCGAGGCTGTCGTACATCCTTACACTGAAGCCGGGCCGGGAAAGCTGTTCGATATCAACGACCTCGAGCCTTGCCGCATCCCTGATGATGGCATCGTCGAGGGTGGTGTAGTCCCACCAACCCGGAGCGACCTTGCTCAGTTTTCTCATGGCAACCTCATTTGTTTCATTACTAACGGTACGTTAGACAGTGGTACACCCGCCTCCCGGAATTGTCAACAGCTTCCTGATTGAGGGAGGGACGGTGCTCGAGGAGGGCTGGCGGGGACGGCCCGCGGGGACAGTGCTTGCGGGGACAGTGCTCGCCGCCGCCCCCCCCTGGAGCCTAGAGGCGGTAGGGGTAGGCCTGGACTACGAGGGAGTCGAGGGCGAATTGCAGGGCTCCAATGACGCTCGTGCGGGAGCCGAGCGAGGCGAGCCTGACATTCGCGGGCTGGAAGGGGTAATTGCGCAGGACAGCCTCGATCAAGGGACGGGCGATCATCGCCTCGGTCTCGGGATGTTCGCAGCAGCCTCCGCCAATGACGACGATCTCGGGATTGAGGAGGATCATTATGTTGACCACGGCGACGGCGAGGTGGGCCACAGCCTCGGCTATCGCCTCACCTGCCGCCGCATTGCCCGCCTCGGCCGCCGCGCAGAGCGAGGCGAGGGGGTCGGGGCCGGGGGCGAGGAGGCCAGCCGAGGCGAGCTCGAGGGCGCGTTTGCGCAGGGCGCCGAGGGAGGCGATGCTCTCGAGGCAGCCCTTCCGCGAGCTGTCGTGGCCAAGGGCCTCGCTCTGGGTCAGGAAGTAGCCGATCTCGCCGGCCGATCCCTGGATTCCCCGGTGGAGGTCTCCGTCGAGGATGATCCCCGCCCCGATGCCATTGCTGACCTCGACGAAGAGCATGTTTCTCGAGCCCTGGCCGACGCCCCGCTTCCACTCCCCGATCGCCGCCAGGTTGGAGATGTTCTCGATGTAGACAGGAGCGCCGAAGCGCTCGATGATCCTCTCCCTGAAGCCCGCCGGGGCGACGTTCTTGTAGAGGCCGGCGCTGAGGATGTGGCCGTCGGCCGGGTCGACCGCCGCGGGCACGCCGATGCCCAGAGCGAGTATCCGCGCCTCGCGCTTGAAGGACTCGAGACAGGCCTCGACGGCCTGGATTATGAAGGTGGGGTAGTCGGCCTCCTCGTCCAGGGGCGGGCCCTTGCGGGAATGAAGGATGGCGCCCGCGAAATCGCTGACCGCGATCTCCACCGGGTCCGAGAGCAGGTCCATGCCGATGATGATGCCCCGCTCGGCGTTTATGGAGACCTGGGCCGCCATCTTGCCGTTCTCTATCCGCACCTTCTCCGACTCGATGAGGTAGCCCTCCCTGAAGAGCCTCTCGACGGCACGGGAGACGGCCGGGGCGCTGATTCTCAAGTCACGGGCTATCTGGGCGCGATGCGCGACGCCATGGGTGCGGCAGTAGTTGAATATGATCGAGCTGTTGATGCGGTTCTGGAGGTTTGCGTTCGCCGTGTCCGGGACGGTGAGACTGCGCTGGAGCGCCATGATGTTCCTTTCCTAACGGTACGTTCGCAACGCTAGTGCGATAGGGCCCCCCTGTCAAGGACTACAGCGCAGGAGGCCTGGCTAGGCCATGCGGTGAGTCGGCTCCGGGAAGCCGGGGCGGAAGACCGAGCGGTCCTCCTCCCTCACCGTGATGCCACTCATGCCGCGGGCCACCGCGGCGGCGGCTGCCGCAAGGGCGGCGAGCTCCTCGGGCGGGCACTGGACCCGCGCATTGAGCGAGACCTCGGCGCGGCGGCAGGTGAAGGGCGGGAGCTGGGCCCCGAGGAAGGCAGCGAGGGCGGCTGCCCCGGCGCCGGCCTTGGCCGCCCCGGTCTTCTCGTTGGCCCCGGCGGGGGGATCCTTCCCGTCCTCGAGGAAGTCCCCGGAACCAAGTCCGATCTTGCGCTCGAAGCCCCCGGGGCTCGAGACCTGGAGCTTGAGGTGGCCGATGGCAAGGCCGGCATCCAGGAACCCGAGGGCGAGGCGCTCCACGAAGGCGAGGATGGCGTCCCGGCACCGGCTCCCGTCAGAGGATAGTCCGCCCGAGTCCTCGAAGAGGAGGCGCTCGTCGAGCCAGGCAAGCTCGCGCTCTCCCGAGCCGTATCGCTGGTAGTCGATCTCAAGGGCTGGGCGGCCGGCCTCCGGGCTGGCGGACTCGAGGGCGGCGAGCCAGGAGGCGGCCCCCTCGGCTGTTGAGCCGCTCATGGCGAGCCGCCGCTTCCCTGGCCAGGCCCTGTCGGCAAGCTCCTCGAGGGCCTCGAGCTCGCCGGGTTTGAGGAGGTCGCGCTTGTTCAGGCCAATGAGCTCGGCTTCTTCGAGCTGGCGGTCGAAGATGTAGACCACGTCCTCGCTGAAGGGCAGACGCCTCCCGGAGAGCCTCGCGAGGAGGAGACGGGAGTCTGCCATGACGGTGAAGACCGAGCGGGTGCCGTAGCGCGCACGGAAGGCCTCGAAGGGTCTCACGACCGTCGCGACGATGTCGGCGCAGGAGCCCACCGATTCGGCGAAGACTGCATCGGGGCTCTCCCGCTCGACGAGGCCCGCGAGCTTCGCGTCGAAGTCGTCGTAGCGGCAGCAGAAGCAGCCTCCGCCCACCTCGACCGAGCTCAGGCCCGAGGCACGCATGAAGAGCCCGTCGACCTGGAGCTTGCCCTGGTCGTTGGTCACGACGGCGACGCGCTTGCCCGAATCCATGAGTATGCGGCAGGCACCAGCGATCGAGGTGGTCTTCCCCGAGCCGAGGAAGCCGCCAACGAAGTAGGTCCTCACCGCCCCGGCCCCACTCCCGCGCGCATCACGAGATCGTGGTCGTAGACGGCTGCGATCATCCCCTGGGGCGGCACCACGAGGAACTCCCTGTCGTCCCAGGCTCCGGCAAGGAGGGCACGCAGGAGGCGGGAGGAGCCGTGAAGGAGAACAAAGTCCTTCCCCTCGGCTGATGCCTGGGCCCTCATATCCTCGGCGTAGCCAAGCCCAGCCGTCTCGCTCATCTCGATGAAGCGAAGCTCCTTCTCGTCGGGCTTGGGGTGGAGGGTCTCGTAGATGTACCGCGCGTTCTCCTCCCCGTACTGGGCGAGGAGCTCCTCGTACTCGAGGCCGTGACCCACCGTCCTTCCCAGCTCTGAGGCGCGGAAATAGCTCAAGCCCCGCTCGATGTAGCCCGCCGAGCTCCATGAGGCGCTCAAGGAATCGGCGAATTTCTCGAGGAAGATCGCTCGGGAGCCGAGGAGGATGGTGCAGCAGTCGTGGGCCCGGGCGAGGACGATCGGGAGGCTCCGCGCCTGGATGCCCGAGAGGCCGTTGCCGCACAGGCCGTAGCCAAGGACTATGGCGGAATAGGCGCCGCCGGCTGGGGAGGACGTGGCCCTCACCGAGGCCTCGTCCGCCGCGTCGATCCTTTCCTGGAGCCTCGCCCGCAGGGAATCCGGCGTCTCGTGCAGGCCGAGCTCGAGGAACTCGGGATCGATGATGCTGGGCGAGGCGGCGATCGCGGCGCAGAGCTCGCGCTGGAACACGTTGCAGGAGATCAGCTTGTAACGCTGGCGCGCCTCGTTCAAATCAGCTCCCGTATCTTCGCTTTGAGCTCTTCCCTCGAAGGAATGATCGAGGAGTATGCCAGCTTCCCGTTCAGGTAGATAGCGGGGAGATTCGCAACCCCCATCTTCATGCAGCGGGCGATGTTCTCCCTGACGGTGAACTTGTACTCGACGAGGTCTATCGCCGAGCCGAAGGCCGCCTCCATGTCGCGCGCCGCCTCCATCATGTAGCCGCAGGCCGCGCAGGTGGCCGAGTCAAGGGTGAAGACCTCGACGAGGGGCTTCCTGAGGCTCGGGTAGTCGGGCAGGACGACATCCAGGCTGATCTGGGCTCCCTGGTAGTGCTTCAGGATCTCGCGCACCTGGGCCGTCTCGCGAGCCGCCTGGCCCGCGGCGATCGTGTTCTCCACGGGCACGTCGTAGGGCATGTCGCAGCCAGGCGACACGACGAGGTTGCCGCCGCCTCCGCAGGAATCGACGATGTCGACGACGGCCTTCATGTTGTCGGCCTGGCTCCCGAAGAGCATGACGACGGTGAGCTGGATGTTGCCGCCGAGGCAGACATTGTGGCGGTCGGTGATCTTCTTGGCCTCGCTCAGGTGTATGTTCTCGTCCACCGAGATGCAGTCGGGACCGGTGAGGCACATGGGCTCGATGTTCTTGAAGGCGTTGCCGCAGACAAAGAAGGAGGAGAGGGTCCCTGTCTCCCTGATCGAGCCGAAGAGCTTCCGGTAGGGCAGGGCGAGGAACTCGTTGAAGTGCTCGCTCGAGATCTGGGAGACCATGGGGTCGACAGCGGCGATCACGTCCATGCCCGTCTCGATATAGTAGCCGGCGACGGCACGCTCGACCTCGAAGCAGTAGGCAAGGAGGCTGTGCACGTAGTCGGGGTCGAGGATCATGTCCATGAAGAGGTCTGTGCCGCGGAGGTGCGAGGCGAGGGTGAAGGGGCCGGCGATGAGGCCGTAGAGGGCTGTATCGGAGCCGACTGCGGCCTTCATGCGCCTCATGGCCTCCATTGCGAAGGGGATGCGGCCCTCGCGCGCCGCTGGTATGCGCGTGGGGATGGACGCGATGCCGGCGAGGGGGTGGCTGGAGACCGAGGGCGGGCCCTTCTCGGCCCAGAGCAGGGAGCAGCCCAGGGCCTCGGCCTCGATCTGGAGGTCGAAGACGACGGGCATGCCGTCGGGCCTGTAGAGGCGGTTCACCTCGGTGAGGGACTCGACGAGCTTGTCCACGTCCAGGAGGACCTCGCTGGCCGTGTAGCCCTTGAGCTTGCCGGCGTGGACGCCGGCGAAGGGCACCCAGGGGGCGCGCTCGAGTTTCTCGTGCCGCAGGGTCCGCAGAACCAGGTCTCTTCCCGTCATCGTATGCCTCCGCCTTTTACGCGCCTCTCGCGCTTTAAGTCCATATTCGGGCTTGCGGTCTTCCCGGTCTTTGGGTTTCTTGGGAAAAATTGAAGTTTCCTGCGATGCTTTTGGGTCCCATTTCCCCATTCTCGATTGCGCTTCATGGCCCTTGGCGCTATACATCGAGTTCGGAGCATTCGGCATGAAACACAGTTTGACCCTGCGAGAGGGGCGAAGGACGAGGGAGACTGTCGTCGATGCGGGGGAATCCCTGCTCGCGGCGATGCGTCGCCTCGACGGACAGGAGATCGAGGCGCCTTGCGGAGGCAGGGGCCTGTGCGGCAAGTGCAGGGTACGTCTTGTCGAAGGCGCTCTCTCGCCGCCGGAGGCGGCTGAGCGCGTGCTCCTTTCCTCGGCCGAGCTGGCCGAGGGCTTCCGCCTCGCCTGTCTCGCCAGGATAGCCGGGGACCTGTGTGTCGAGCGCGCGCAGTACGGGGAGGCCGCCATCGTCGAATCGGGCCGGCGACTCGGCCTGGTGATCGATCCCCCCGTCCGCTCCCTTGTCGTTCGCCTCGCTCCGGGCAGCCTCGAGGACCAGGGCGAGGACGAGTCCCGCCTCCTCGCGGCCCTTGCGGCCCTCCTCCCCGCCGAGCTCGCGCCCCAGTGGGTCGAGCTCCCCGCCCTCCGCGTGCTCGCGAACGCGGCCAGGGACGGCCAGGCCCTGCGCGCCACCGTCGCCGCGGGAAGGGTGATAGGCCTGCGCAAGGCTCGGGAAGGCGAGCGCGATCTCGCCGCCGGCATCGACCTCGGGACGACCACCATCGTCTGCCACCTCGTCGAGCTTGCCACCGGCGAGGTCCTGGCGAGGTCCTCACAGCTCAACTCCCAGCGCTCCTTTGGCGCCGATGTCATCTCGCGGATCTCGGCGGCCGCGGAGATTCCCGGGGGCCTCGAGGAGCTGCGTGGCCGCGTCGCCTCGCAGATCTCCACCATGGTCGCGCTCGCGGCGAGGGCGGCGGGCGCCCAGGCCGACGAGGTCTCCTGCATCGCGGTGGCGGGAAACACGACGATGATGCACCTCCTTGCCGGGGTCTCGCCCGACGCGATATCGCGCTCACCCTTCATCCCGGCCTTCCTCAAGACGCGGACCGAGAGCGCGATGGCCCTCGGCCTCGCCGACCATCCCCTCTGCGCGGCCATCCTCCTGCCCGGGCTCTCGGCCTACGTCGGCGCCGACATAGCCGCCGGCATGGCCGCGATCGGCCTGGCCGAGCTGTCTGGCCGATCCCTGTTCATCGATCTCGGCACCAACGGGGAGATCGCCTTCGGAGGCAGGGATGGCATCCTAGCCTGCGCCACCGCTGCCGGCCCCGCCTTCGAAGGTGCGGGCATCGAGAAGGGCTCGGGCGGGGTAGGGGGGGCGATCGAAGCGGTCTGGATGGAAGAAGACGGGCTCAGGTACGGGACCATTGGCGGGGTTCCGGCGAGCGGCATCTGCGGCTCCGGCCTCATCGACGCGATCGCGGTCTTCCTGGACTGCGGCCTCGTCGAGGACTCAGGCCGCATTGTCGACGCCGGAGAAGCCTCGGCCCTCGGCCCGAAGATCGCTGCCCTGCGGGGCGAGAACGAGCGCGGCCCCCTGCTTCATCTCGACCGCGATCGCGGCATCTATCTGAGCCAGGCTGACATCCGCGCGGCCCAGCTCGCCAAGGCGGCAATCGCCGCCGGCATCACCACCCTGATAGCCTGCGCGGATACAATGCTTGCGAGCGCCTCCGGCCCCGCCGCGGGCGCCGGGCTCGGCGGCCCGGCCTCGGGGGAGGCCGCAGGCGCCGCAAACGTGGATAGACTCTTCCTCGCCGGGGGCTTCGGTTCCCTGCTTGACGTCAGGAGCGCCGTCCGCATCGGCCTCCTTCCCCCCTCTTTGGCCGACAGGGTGATCGTCGCGGGCAACAGCTCGGGGGCCGGGGCCGTGGCCGCCTGCCTCTCGAGGACCATGGTCGCGGCCTGCGCCAGGGCCTGCGAGTTCTCCACCTATGTCGAGCTCTCGAGCAGGGCCGACTTCAACGGTGCCTATGTCGATGCCATGATGTTCCCGGAGCGGCAATGATCGGCAGTCCCTTCCCCGAGGGCCTCGACAGCCTTGTGGTGCTGCGCAAGCTCGAGCACTATTGCAGGGCGGCCGGCATTCCCGGCCACCTCATCGATTCCGAGGGCGCCGTCCTCGGTGCCTTCGATCAGGCGGGCAGGTCCCTCGACACTGCCTCGAAGCTTGTTGGCTGCTGCCCCGTCTGCGCCGTCCTCGGGCCTGAGGAGCTTGCGGAGGAGCGCAGGGCCCAGCTCTATATCGCCTACCAGGCCGAGCGCTTCGGCGGAAGCTACATCCAGCTCTGTCCCCATTCCTTCATGCTCTGGGCTGCCCCCCTCGTCGTCGACGGCCTCATGCGCGCCTCCTACATCGGGGGACCTCTGATGATCGTCGAGGCAGCCGAGGTCTACGAGGAGCTTCGCGCCGCGGGCAAGCTGCCCGCCGGTCTTGAGGAGGCGGTCCTCGCCGCCCTCGAGACGGCCCCCCGAGTACCGCCCCAGCGCGCCGCGAGCCTCGCCGAGGTCCTGGCCGAGCTCGCGGCCTCGGCCCTGGGCTCCTCGCCCCTCGCTGACAGGCGGGAGCGCGAGGAGCAGCAGAGGCGGATCTCGGAGAACATCCACGAGATAAAGGAAGCCGGCGAGGGCAAGGGGAGGAGCTACCCCATCGAGAAGGAGAGGGAGCTCCTGCTCTCGATCTCCCAGGGCGACAGGCTCGAGGCCCAGGCCCTGCTCAACGAGATCCTTGGCCACATCTTCTTCTCGAGCGGCCAGGATGCGCCCGTCATCAAGGCGAGGGTCCTCGAGCTGGTCGTCCTGCTTTCCCGGGCCGCCCTGGAGGGCGGGGCCGATGTTGAGCAGATCTTCGGCCTCAACTTCACCTACCTGAACCAGATCCAGAGGATGCGCAGCGTTGACGAGATCGCGGTCTGGCTCTCGCGGATCATGGTGCGGTTCAGCGAGCTTGTGTTCGGGATGAAGGACGTGAAGCACGCCGTGGTCATGCAGAAGGCCCTGCGCTACATAAACTCCCATTACGCCGAGGAGATGACCCTGGACGACGTCGCCGGAGCCGTCTTCCTGAGCCCCACCTACTTCTCGAAGCTCTTCAGCGAGGAGATGGCCTGCCGCTTCACCGTCTACCTCAACAAGGTGAGGATCGAGAAGTCCAAGCTCCTGCTCAAGAGCACCGACATATCCCTGGTCGACCTTGCTGGCCTGGTGGGCTACGAGGACCAGAGCTATTTCACCAGGGTCTTCAAGCGGATCGTCGGCATCTCCCCGGGGCGCTACAGGGAGTCGGGGGGGAGGCTGGCCTCGGACAACCAGGAGATCCACGAATCCTAAAGCATGGGGGCTTGAGGCCCAAGGCGAGCTGCATCGTAAAATCGGACAAAAATAGACAGGACTTTCCTAGACTGCGCAAAGGAGCATGCTAGGCTCCAGAAGGACTTAAATGACCAAGGAGGCTCCATGTCCACGCTCGAAGATATCTCCGCCTTTCTCCAGAAAGGCAGGGCGAACGAGACCAAGGCGGCCGTGCAGAAGGCCATAGAAGAGGGAATCGCGGCCAAGGACATCCTCGAGAAGGGCCTCATGGCCGGCATGAGCATCATCGGGGACAAGTTCAAGCGCAACGAGGTCTACGTCCCCGAGGTCCTCATCGCCGCGCGGGCAATGAACACGGGCCTCGAGCCCCTGAAGCCCCTCCTGGTGTCGGCCGGCGTCAAGTCCAAGGGCACCGTCATCATCGGGACCGTCAAGGGCGACCTCCACGACATCGGCAAGAACCTCGTCAAGATGATGATGGAGGGCAAGGGCCTGAAGGTAATCGACCTCGGGGTCGACGTCTCGAGCGACAGGTTCGTCGCCGCGGCCAAGGAACACGAGGCCGACATCATCGCCTGCTCTGCCCTCCTCACGACCACGATGACCGAGATGAAGAACGTCGTCGAAGGCTTCAAGGCCGCCGGGATGCGCGACAGGATCACGATCATGGTGGGCGGGGCCCCGATCACCGATTCCTTCTGCACGTCCATCGGCGCCGACCTGAGCTCGCCCGACGCCGCGAGCGCAGCCGACGCCGCCGTCGCGGTCTGCGCCAAGTCGGCCTAGCTCGCCACAGCCGTCCAGGGCGGAGGCCGGGGCCGCATGGGGGCGGCCTCTCTCGCGTCCGCTTCCTAGGCGCGGCCCCGCGACGCCGCTCTCGCGTCCACGGCTCGGCGGATCGCCGCGATGTGGGCGGGAGTCGTCCCGCAGCAGCCGCCAATGATGCTGGCCCCCGCGTCGAGGAGGGCCGGGACGATGGAGGCGACGTACTCGGGAGTCTCGGGGTAGGAGAGGAGGCCGTCGGCCATGGCCGGCAGACCAGCGTTCGCCTGGACGAGGATTGGGACGCCCGGGGCGGCCGAGCGCATAGCCGCGACGATGTCGACCATCGCGGCGTAGCCATTGCCGCAGTTCGTGCCGATGATGTCGGCCCCGGCCTCGAGGGCCGCGGCGGCCGCGTCCTCGGGCGAGAGGCCCATCATCGACCTGTAGTATCCCTGGACTGTCCTCGAGAAGGTGAAGGTCGCGAGGACCTCGAGGCCAGAGGCGGCCTTGGCCGCCCTCACCGCGATGGCGGCCTCGGTCGCGTCGCTCATCGTCTCGATGCACAGGGCGTCTGCCCCGCCTCGCGCGAGTGCCTCGGCCTGCTGTGAGAAGGAGTCGTAGAGCTGGGCCTCGGTGACCTCACCGGTGATCAGCATCGCCCCCGAGGGGCCGATCGAGGCAATGACCCAGGCCCTGTCCCCCGCGGCCTCGCGGGAGATGCGCGCGGCGGCCTCGTTGAGCTCGGTCGCCCGGCTTCCGAGGGCCTGCGCCGCGAGCCTGATGCTCGAGCCCCCGAAGCTGTTGCTCTCGATCATGTCGGCGCCCGCGGCCACGTAGCTCGCGGCGATCTCGCGGACAGCCTCGGGCCTCTCGGCGCACCAGAGCTCGGGGCAGGAGCCGGCCGCGAGGCCCTTGGCGTAGAGGTAGGAGCCCCAGGCCCCGTCGGAAACCAGAATCCTGCCGCCGGCGAGGGCGGTCCTGATCGATGTTCGTGCCATGGAGCTGAGGATAGCAGACGGGGACCGAGGCGGGAAGCCGCCAGGGAGCCCAAGGATCAGTCGCAGTGGAAGACTTCCTCCATCGAGGCCCACCATTC
>JANXYO010000053.1 GCA_025356015.1 Spirochaetaceae bacterium | reverse complement strand
GAAGCGAGATCATCGGCCACTTCGAAGACCTTGGCGACGTCTCCGTAGGCGCTCTCGGCATATATGATCTCGGCTGTCTCCACGTCGATCAGCCTGCAGGAGAGCCTCGCCTGGCCGGCGAGGATCGACACCGAGCCGAGGAGGGCGTTGCGCGCTCCCGCAAGACGGCCAACCCTCGCCGCCGTGGCCTCGTCGACGAGGCCCGAGACCCCGAGTTCCTGTTCCGAGATGGCCTTCTCAAGCTCGCTGCGCTCAAGGGGCCTCAGGACCCCGCCGCGGACAAAGGCCTCCGAGATGGCCTCGGGCACATCGCTCTTGAGGCTCGCATAGATGGCTGCGTCCCCGCTCTTGAGCTGGAAGTCGAAGACCGCCACGAGGGCTGCCTGCTTGGCCGCCTTCGGGGCGGTTGCCGGCTTCTCGTTCTGGCTCGGGGGCGCGCTTGCGCAGGAGGCGAGGAAAAGGGCGGCGGCAAGCGCCGCGAGGAAGGCTTTGTTCATGGTGCTGCTCCTATTCAGTCTCTATTTCCCGATGAGGACAAGGGCCGTCCCCACGCCGTCCTCGGAGGCGTTCCCGTCGATCTCCCAGGTGTTCACATAGAACCAGGCCTCGACGTTCTGGTTCCGCGGAAGGCCCGACGGCATGTTAGCGAGGGGATAGCTGGCCTCGTAGCCCGAGGCAGTGGCCCTGTAGCTGCCGCAATCCTGTCCCTGCTTGGTGGCCTCGTCATAGATCCCCGTCTTTGCGACATTGTTGTTGGAATACACGTACATGCCCGCGATCTGGGAACCACCGACCTTGCTGAAGCTGAAACCCCTGCCGATACCCTTGAACCATTCGGGCTTGCCGTCGGCGTACTCGATCCTGACATAGACGTTCTTGTCGTCCCTGCAGAGGTAGCAGAACTCGATGTTGGTGCCCGTGCGCTTGGGCATCTTGTCGTCGCTCGTCGCGTCGGTGAGCAGGGGGCTCAAGTCCCCCCAGTCCTCGGTGTTGCCATCGATCTTGATGGCGCGGCGGGGAAGCTCGTAGAGGAGCTTCTCCGCGTTGATGAAGCGCGTGTTGGTCCTGGACACATCGGCGGTGCCCCGCCAGACCGCCCCTCCTCCACCCCTGACCTCGACGTCGACCAGGCCCGCATCGACGCCGATGTTGTCCTCTATCTTCCTCTCGGTTCCGTCGAGGAAGATCCGGCCGCCCTCGGGCAGGGCGAAGAAGGTGACAGCGCTCTTTCCGCCAACAAACTTCGGCGCAAGGGAGATCCGGCCCGCAGGCTCGAGCTCGAGCTCTATCGGCGACTCGAGGCCCATGTATCGACGCCCCACCAAGAAATCCAGGATCCTTATCGAGTATTTGCCGGGAGCGAGGCCTTCAAAGACTGCCGGGCTCATCTTGGACTGCCCAGCCTCGGGTATGCCCACCTTGGTCGGAGGCGTGGTGGTCACGGTGATGGTCCCCGGCATGGGCTCGAGCGAGACCGGCAGCCTCGCCGCCTCGCCCAGGCCGAGGCTCAGGGTCTTCTCATAGGCGCGGTAGCGATCGATCTGGAGCCTCACCGAGTGGCTGCCGTGCTTGAGCTTGCCAAGGCTGAGCGGGGCGATTCCACGCTCGGCCCCGTCAAGGAAGACCCTTGCCCCCACGGGCTCCGAGACCACCTCGATCGAGGCAGGCATGAGCTCGTCCTCGCTGTACTGGGACTTAAGGAGCTCCTTCCTCCCGTAGACGGCGGCGAGGCTGAAGACGACATTTGGCTTGGCCTTGGCGCTCGCCTCGACAGCGGCCAGGGCGGCGTACTGCCTGTCGATGAGGCCCTTCCTGCCGTAGAGGGCCGCCAGGGCGAAGCTCACCTGGGGCGGGGCGCTGCCCGTGGCCGCCGCGGCCGAGAGCCTGGCTATGGCCGCGTCGATGGCGCCCCGGGTCTCGAGGGCCGTGGCCCAGGCCTCGATCGCGCGGGCAGCCGTCTCGTCTGCCATCGCCGCCCCCTGCATGAGCCCAGTCTCGAAGGCGAGGAGGTCGGGTGGGGCAGGAGGAGGAGGGGCCGCGGGTGGCGCTGCGGGCTGGGGGGCCTGAAGGGCGGCCGCCGCTGCCGGGGCAGCCGCTCCCAAGGCTGGGGCGGGCGCTCCCAAGCCCTTGGCCGGCGACGACTTGGTGGCAGTTGTAGCTTCCGCGGGGGCAGCCGCCAGGGGGGCCGCGGCCTCGCTTCTGAGCCCCGGCTCGGCCTGGGCCGGCGGAGCGGGAGTGAGGCCGGCAGGCGCCGCCGATGGGGCTTCGCCCGCGGGGGCCTGTACGGAAACCTTGGCCTGGCAGGAGGAGATCAGGAGGGAGACTGCAAGGAGGCAGGGAAACGCGTAGCTCGTTTTTGTCATGCCGCACCTCGAGACTGTCGTGTCATGATTGTCGAAGGTCCTGCGTGATTTTAGGCGGCTTCCCGGGCCAAGGCAAGGCTCCTCTCGGCCCCGCCTCTCCTTGATGCTCTTCCCTCAAGAAGGCTACGATGATGGGCACGAAGAGCGGACAGCAAGGGAGATCCCATGAAGACTGGGAAGGGGGCTCGGTCCTCGGTCATCGAGCGCCGCATGATCGGGATAAGCGTGGCCGCCATCACCCTGGTAATGGCCGCGACGGGGGCCTTCCAGTGCCTGGCGGCCCGGCAGCAGATAATGAGATCCCTCGAGGTATCGCTCTCATCGACGACCGAGCGCCTCTCCCTCAACCTCAGGACTCCCATCATCCTCAACCTCGACAAGAGCCAGGTCGCCTCGATACTCAAGTCGGAGATGAGCCTGCCCTCGTTCATGGGCATGGCCGCGTACAAGGGCCAGGGCGACTTCGTCGCGGCAGTGCTTAGGGGGCCCGACGGCAGCCTGGCCGAGGCGGCCGATGCCGCCGCCCTGCCCCCCGACACCCTGCCCCGGATCAAGTTCGACGTCAAGTTCAAGGAGAGGGCGATCGGATCGGGGCTGATCTACTACTCGGACTCCGACGTGAAGGCTGCCTTCCTCCAGCAGGTCGCCCTCACTGTGGCCCAGCTGCTCATCGTCAACATACTCATCATCGCAATTTCGATAATCCTGATACGCGTCTTCGTGACCAGCCCCCTGCGGTCCCTCGCCGGGGCGATGCTCGACCTCGCCGAGGGCGAGGGCGACCTCGACAGGGAGATCGCGGTGCGCCGCGACGACGAGATCGGCGACCTCGCCCGCTACTTCAACCTCTTCGCCGCCAAGCTCAAGGGCATAGTCCTGCGGGTCAAGGAGGCCACCCTCGGCGTCGCGAACCAGCAGGCCGACCTCGTCTCCAACTCCGAGGAGACCGCCACCGCCGCCGTCCAGATCTCGGCCAACGTGGACTCGATCACCAGGAAGGTGGCCCTGCTCGGGTCCGAGGCGAAGTCGGTCTCCACCGCGATGACCGAGATAGGCTCGACCTCGCGCGAGCTCGGGCTGCTCTCGAAGACCCAGGGCGAGGCCCTCGAGCGGAGCTCGGCCTCGATCTCGGGCATGATCACCCGCCTCGAGGAGGTCAACCTGATCGTCGGCCGCCAGAAGAGCTCCACCGAGGACCTGAGCTCCCGGCTCGAGGAGAGCGGCCAGGCAATCAGGGAGGCCACCCTGGCCTCTGGAGAGATCAAGACCCTGGTCGAGGGCATCGTCGGTGCGACCGAGACGATCAACAGCATCGCCTCGCAGACGAACCTCCTCGCCATGAACGCGGCAATCGAGGCCGCCCACGCGGGCGAATTCGGAAAGGGATTCGCCGTCGTCGCGGACGAGATCAGGAAACTCGCCGAGACCTCGGCAGTCTCGGCCAAGGAGATCGCCGAGATCGTCTCCCAGGTCCAGGCCAAGGTCGACCAGGCCGCGAGCGCCTCGGCAGAGAGCGAGAGCACCTTCACCCGCCTGAGCCGGGACATGGGCTCGACCATCGCGGCCCTGGAGGAGATCGACGGCAGCATAGGGCGGCTTTCATCGGGCGGCGAGGAGATCGTGGCGGCGACCCGCGAGCTGGGCCAGGCCACGGGCGCGATGAGGGAGGGCACCCTCTCGATCACGAAGCGGGTTGGGGAAGTCGAGATGGCGGCGCGCAGGGTGGCTGACATCGCGGCCGAGACAGACCGCGGGATGGCGGAGATCGCCTCCGGAGTCCAGGAGATTTCGACAGCCACGACCTGGCTGCGCTCGGTCGCCCAGAACCTCGACGCGGGTACCCACGAGCTCGGGGAGGCCACTGCCAAGTTCAAGGCGACCCAAGTTCCTCGAATCTTGTTGTTCTGAAGCGGGCGGGGATACTGGGCGCGTAGGGGATGCATGAAGCCCTTCACCCCTCCCTTCTGCGCATCGCCCACGTGCAGCCATCATTTCCCCGACGGCGGGGCCCCCTATTCCCGGTTCATCGCCTGGGGCTCTTACCTCACCCAAGCTTTCGGCAGGGTCCCTCGTTTCCGTTGCGCCGCCTGCGGAGCGACCTTTTCCCGGCAGACCTTCAGCCCGGACTACTACTCCAAGCGGGTCCTCGACTACGAGGAAATTGTTGGACGGCTGTGCAGCTGCGAGAGCCTCTCCGCCATCGCGCGGGCCCTGGGAGCCTCGACCGATACCATCTCAAACCGGGTCTCCCGGGCCTCACGCCAGGCGCTGGCCTTCGATTCCGGGCAGGCCTCGACCCGCCACCCCGAGGAGGACCTTGCGGCCGACGGCTTCGAGAGCTTCTGCGTCTCCCAGTACTTCCCCAACAACATCACGGTCCTGGTCGGTGCCCGGTCCCAGTTCGTCTATGCCTGCGACCACGCCACGCTTCGGAGAAAGGGGCGCATGACCCAGGCCCAGAGGGCACGTAGGGAGGTGCTCGACAGCGTCGCCAGGCCCGATCCGCGCGGGATCGAGAAATCCTTCGCCCGGACGGCGGGTGAGAGCCTGCGCGTCCTCTCCGATGGCGCCAGGCCCAGGCTGAGGCTCTGGACCGACGAGAACCAGGCCTACCCCCGCGCGATCCGGGCTTCTCCCTGCCTCGCGGCGCAGATCGGGCTGGGGCGGCTCCGGCACCTCACCATCTCCTCGCGTGCGGCGAGGACGCGGTGCAACCCTCTGTTCCCGGTCAACTACCTCGACAGGGAACTCCGCAAGGACCTGCGGGAGCATGTTCGCGAGACGGTCTGCTTCGGTCGAAACGTGAACCGGCAAATGGAGCGACTGTCGGTGTACCTGTGGTGGCACAACTTCAGGAAGGTGCATCGGGCGAGGGAGGGATCCCGCAGCCACGCCGAGGTTGCCGGCTACGACCAGGGAAGGATCGAGAAAGGACTGAGGTCTATGTGGCAACGCCGAGCATGGCTCTCGCTCACTGAGCTGACGGAATCTATGCTCGATTCGTGGCTCAGAGGGAGGTGGACGCCATTGCGGTGTGGGGAGGATTACCTTCCCCGCTTTGCCCGCGCATGAGGGGGCGGGGACATCACCGCAAGGATCGATGCAAGGCCAACAAGCTTCAAGGAACTTCTAGCACGATGCGGCCGCGGCCATGCCTGCTCTCTGAGCGCTCGTGGGCCTCGCGCGCCTTCGCGAGGGGAAATACGGCCTCGATCTCTGGCCTGAGCCTGCCCTCGCCCACGAGACGGGCGATCCTGCCAAGATTCGAGGCTGGTCCCCTGCCCTCGCTCACTGCCCTCAGGCCCAGCTCCCTGGCCTTCGCCTCGTCGGGTCCGCCCGCGACGGTCACCAGGATGCCCCCCTTCTTGAGATAGCCATAGGCAGACTCGAGGCTGGGGCCGCCGACATTGTCCAGCACGGCGTCGAGATCGCGCGGGAATTCCGCGCTCTTCGCGTAGTCGACCGGTATCGCCCCCAGGGAGGCCACGAACTCGCGGTTGCCGGCCGAGCAGCTGCCCCAGACCTTCGCCTTCCTCGCGATGGCGAGCTGGACGGCGAAGAGCCCCACTCCCCCGGCGGCGCCCAGGACGAGGACATGCCTGCCTTCGCTGACCTCGGCCCTCTCCACTTCGGCCAGGGCGGTCAGGGAGCCCACGGGGATGGCCGCGGCCTCGGTGTAGCCGATGTTCGTGGGCTTCGCGGCGATCTCCTCGGCCTTGGCGATCGCGAACTCGGCGTAGGAGCCGCGGGTGATGCCGAAGACCTCCTGGCCCTTCTTCCACTGGCTCACGCCCTCGCCGAGCTCCTCGATGATGCCCGCCGCGTCGATGCCGGGCGTGGAGGGGAAGTCGACAGGCCACATGGCCTTGGCCATGCCCGAGCGTATCTTCCAGTCGACGGGATTTACACCCGCGGCCCGGACGGCGATGAGGACTTCACCGGGGCCGGGCCTGGGCCTCTCGATCGTCTCGAGCTCAAGCACCTCGGGCCCGCCGTATCGGTGGTAGCGTATTGATTTCATGCTTGGCATGGGAACCTCCTCGTTTTGGAGAAGATACCCACTTTTCAGCCGCCGGCGAAAATGAAGACCCTGAACTCGGTCCGTGCCGGACGGCCAAAGGGAAAAGCGGCATCGCCCTCAAGGCGGCCCAGGCCGAGCCTGAAGAGGAGGCCGGCCCCGATGCCGACGAAGGGCGCCCATTCCTGCCTGCCCGACAGTCCCAGTTTTAGTTCGGGCCCCGCGATGAGGTCAAGGCTGGTGGTCCTGTCCTCGATGGACGAAGCGGCCTCCCTTGCTCCCTGCACCGTGTCGGTGTCCAGGGCGAGGCCGGCGGAGAAGGCGGCGCTGAGGCTCGTCCTGCGCCGCAGGAGGTCGAGCTGGAGCAGGGCCCCGCCCTCGTAGCGCGAGGTCCTGTGGGCAAGTCCCTCCTGGCTTATCTCCTTCCTCCCATAGCCAACGCCGAGCTCGGCGTAGGGTCCCCACTCGAGCCGGCCGTCCAGGGGACAGGGGATGAAGAGGCGGTAGCCTGTCGCCACCAGGCCTGGCTGATACAGGAGGGCGATCTCGGGCATCCTTTGCTTCGTCAGCCCCGCCTCCTTGCCAAGCCTTATGCCGATCGAGCCCGAGGTCGTGCCCGAGCGGGGGTACCAGGAAAGGCCGACGGCGACCGCGCCGCCCGTGAGATCGGCGACGAGGTAGGGCCCTTCCTGGCCCTCGGCGACTGACTCCGCGAGGGCCGAAGGCAGGCCGCCCCAGGCGAGGCCGTAGGCAGCGGCGAGGCTGATGCGGTAGGCGGCCCTGCGCGCCACGAGGCCGACCATGGGAGCCGCCGAAAGGCCCCTGGCTGGCCCCAGGGAGCCGGCCAGGGAGAGGAAGGGCCCAAGGGGCCTCGCGAAAAGCAAGCCGAGCCGTGCGTCGGCCACGGGACCGAGGGAGCCGCCCCCCTCGTAGTTCCCCGGCAGGGGCCGGCTCACGGCGACCCCGTTGTGCCAGCCTCCCTGTATGCCCTCCCCTCCAAAACGGCCAAAGGCGATGAGGCCCAGATGGCCGGAGAGGTCGAGGCGGAGCCCACCGGGAAGGTCGTAGAAGCGCGTGAGGCCGAAGGCCGCGCCCAGGGCATCGACCCGGGAGGCATCGGCAGGGCCGGAGCCGCGGCGGGTGAGGACGTCGTAGCCCAGGATCAGCTCGAGGCCGCGTTGGCGGAAATCGGCACGGAAGCCAGCGGTGTCGTTGTCGTCCCACTCCCCGACCGGACCCATCCCCAGGCCGTCGTTTATGGTCGAGAGGACAAGGCCCGTGTCCGCGCCGAAGCTTGGCGGGCCGAGCCTCGGGTCGAAGGACAGGGCGGCGGAGGAGGCGGCGGCGAGGCTAACGAGCAGGAGGGCTACCATCGGCTTCATGCAGGGCATGATACATCGGCCTGGGGCCGCAGGGTAGATCAGCCGCTCCCCCGGCATCCTTGACGGAGGCGGGGCTCTGGTGGCAGGCTTCTGCGGTGTCTTCCTGAAAGACCCCCGTTCCGCACATCCGAAAAAAAGGAGACCACCGGCATGAACGTCACCCTCGGAAAAGGCCGCTTCGCCGCCAGAATATCCTCCCTCGGCGCCGAGCTTCAGAGCCTCGTCGACACCGAGACCGGCACAGAGTACATCTGGCAGGCCGATCCCAGCTGGTGGAAGGCAAGCGCCCCCGTGCTCTTCCCGATCGTGGGCGCCCTCAAGGACAACAGGTACCGCTTCGATGGCCGGGAATACGAGCTCCCACCCCACGGCTTTGCGAGGGGAAGCGAGTTCTCGGTCGTCGCGGCCGCGGGGGATTCAAGCCGGCTCGAGCTCGTCTCCGGCCCCCAGACCGGGACGAAGTACCCCTTCGACTTCGGCCTCATCGTCACCTTCACCGTCGAGGGCGCCGGGATCTCGGTCCGCTACGATGTGCGGAACACGGGGGCCTCGCTCATGTACTTCTCAATAGGCTCCCATCCTGCCTTCAACCTCCCCTTCGCCGGGGGCGCCCTCGAGGACTATTTCTTCGAGTTCGGGAGCCCCGAGAAGCTCGAGCGCCACTACTACACCGACAACCTCGTGGTGGCCGGCAAGACCTCGCTGATCATCGAGGACGGCCGGAGGATATCCTTCACCAAGTCCCTCTTCGACGAGGGCTGCCTCATCTTCAAGGCCCCCGCCTCGAAGCGCTTCAGCCTCCGAAACCGCCTGAACCCCCGCAGCCTCACGGTCTCGACCGAGGGCTCACCCTACCTCGGCCTCTGGTCCAAACCCAATGGCGCCCCCTTCGTCTGCATCGAGCCCTGGCACGGCCTGCCCGACTCGACCGACTCCTCGGGCGAGCTCAGCCTAAAGGAGGGCATACTGAGCCTCGAGCCGGGTTCGGGCTTTTTAAGCGGCTACCGGGTAGAGATAGCCTAGAGGCGAGCCAGAGTGTCAGCGAGCCCATCCTCACCTGCGGCCCCTGGCCAGAAGCCTTGGCTCGGCCGCAACCTGCCAGGCCTCCTCCCGGTCGCGGCTGTCACCCTCGCCGCGATGGCCCTCCAGTCGACGAGGCCGTTCTCAAAGACCCTACCCTTGAGCCCCCTCATCCTCGCCATCATCATCGGCCTTGGCTTCGGCAATGCCTTCGTCCTGCCGTCTTCGACCAAGGAGGGCATACGCTTCGCCTCCAAGCGGGTATTGAGACTCGCGATCATCTTCCTGGGTTTCAAGCTGAGCGTGGGCCAGGTCCTCGCCATCGGGCCCCAGGCCCTCGCCTCGATCCTGGTCGCCTCGCTCTCCACCCTCCTCTTCACCCTCTGGCTCGGTGGCCGCATGGGCGTGCCTCTGGCGCGCTCCCTCCTCCTCGGAACGGGCGTGTCGATCTGCGGAGCCTCGGCCATCGCCGCTGTCAGCGGGGTGATCCACGCCGATGAGGAGGACGCGGCCTTCGCCATCAGCGCGATCACCCTCTACGGGACCATCTACATGTTCCTCTACCCCGCCCTGCGGGCCATCCTCGGCATAGGCGACATACCCTACTCGATGTGGGCGGGGGAGTCGGTCCACGAGGTGGCCCAGGTGGCGGCCGCTGGCGCCGTTGTCGCCGACCAGCTGCGCGGCCTCGCCGCCACTGTCAAGCTGATCCGCGTCCTCCTGATCGTGCCCCTGACCCTGGTCCTTTCCCTCATGACCGCTGCCGCATCCAGAAAGGCGGCTGGCGTGCCGGCCGGTGGCATAGCGGCAAGTGGCGCGGCCTTAGGCGGGACCGGCGCCAATGACGAGGGCCGCGGCCCGGGCGCCCGCGTGAGTGTGCCCTGGTTCGCCCTCCTCTTCTTCGCGGCCGTCCTTGTCAATTCCTTCGCGCCCCTCACGGCTGACTTGCGCGGCGGCCTCGTCAGCTTCGACACCTGGATCATGACGGCGGCCATGGCGGGGCTCGGCCTCGACATACGCATCGGGGCCCTGCGCAAGATAGGGCCGAGGGCGGCGCTGCTCGGGGCGGTCTCATCGGTGTTCATCTCGGTAGTGAGCGCGGGGCTGGTATTCCTGCTCATGCGATAAACTGTTCAAAAAGCCTGAATGGAATTCACCGCGGTGCGGCCCCGTGCTATTATTCCGAGCCGATGGAGGCCAGCATGGACACCAGACTTCGTACCCTCGTCGTCGGCATAGGCGGCATGGGCTCATCCCACGCCCGGGCCTACGCCACCCTTCCGGGCTACGAGATTGCCGGCTTTGTCGTCGCCAGGAACGTGGAGCGGGCGCTCTCCCTTTCGCGCGAGCTCGGCCTCAAGCTGCCGGTCTTCACCGACTACTACACGGCGATGCGGGAGACGAGGCCCGATGTCGTCTCGATCAACACCCATGTCGACACCCACGCCGAGTACGCGATCCACGCGATGCGCCAGGGCTGCCATGTCTTCATGGAGAAGCCCATAGCCAGCACGGTGGCCAAGGCCCAGGAGGTCGCCTCCGTAGCGCGAGAGACGGGGCGCAAGCTCGTGATAGGCTACATCCTCAGGCAGCACCCCGCCTGGATCAGGTTCATCGAGCTCGCGCGGGAACTGGGCAAGCCCCTCGTCATGCGCATGAACCTCAACCAGCAGAGCTTTGGCCACGAGTGGGAGACCCACAAGACCTTCATCAAAAATGTGCCGCCCATCGTGGACTGCGGTGTCCACTATGTCGACGTCATGTGCCAGATGACCCGCTCGAGGCCCCGTCTCGTCACCGGCATCGCCGCCCGCCTATCAAACGAGATCGCCCCGGACAGCCACAACTACAACCAGCTCCAGGTCGTCTTCGACGACGGCTCGGTGGGCTGGTACGAGGTGGGCTGGGGGCCAATGATGTCGAGGTCGGCATTCTTCGTGAAGGACGTGATCGGGCCCAGGGGCAGCGTGAGCATCGACAAGGACACGGCCCACACCGACCCCGCCGACGTATCCAAGCACACCACCGTGGACTCCATCATCCTCCACTCCTCCGAGATGGACGCAAGCGGTGCCCAAGCCCGGCCCGACCAGGTAATCAGGGTGGAGGACGAGATCGGCCACGACGAGCTGTGCAGACACGAGCAACTGTGGCTCTACCGGGCCATCAAAGAGGACCTCGACCTAGGCGACCACCTGGCCGACGCTGTGAACAGCCTCAAGGTCTGCTTCGCCGCCGTCGAGTCCTACACGAGCGGCCGGACGGTCGAACTCTAGAGGGCCCCGTCCCAGTAGGCCCAGCCCCGGGGGCCGACCCTACCGGCCTGCCGGGAACGCTAGGCACCCAGGACCCTGTCGCGGGCCGTGATCCTCCACTCGGTCGACCAGCGCCTACCCTTCTCCACCACATAGGCCCTCTCGTGGAGGGCGATGGTCGGGCAGATATGGGTGGGCAGGACATAGGCCTCGTCGCCTAACGCGGGCAGCCAGCCATCCTTCGCCCTCAATACCCAGTGCTCCTCGCTGTGGATCATCGTCTCGCAGGACGGCATGTTGAGCACCATGCCCCGCTCGGCCTTGGCGTCCGAGGACAGGGCCTTGTAGCCCAGGTCGAGACAGAAGGTCCCCTGGCTCCTGTTGAGGCTCGAGACTCTGGTGAGGAGGAGGGCCCCAAGAGCGAAGGGCATGTCGGTGTACTTGGTGCTGCAGCCAAGGTCGTTGAGGAAGCAGGTCCCCGGAGAGAGGATCACGTCGTTGTGGCGGGCATGGCAGGGGAAGGTCGGGGTGCCGCCCGCCACGGTCTCGGGGACGGGAAGGCCGGCGGCGAGGAGGCGGGCCCTGAACGGCTCCATGATGGCCCTGGCCTCGGCCGTCGCCTTCTCCCTCTCGCCCAGCTCGGCCTGGTGGTTCTGGCCGTCGTAGCAGTGGAGGCCCGCAACCCTCAGGCTGGGCGCCATCGCGATGAAGGCATAAAGCTCCTCGGCCTCCTTGCCCGCCTCGATTCCGGTGCGGTGCTGGCCCACGTCGAGGTCAAGCAGGACGCCGAGCCTGACTCCGGCCTCGGCAGCAAGGACATCGAGCCGGGCCGCGATGCCCCTGTCGTCGACCAGGGTCGAGAAGAGGGTGCGGGGATAATGCCGCACTAGCGTGATGAGGCGTTCGGCGTTCTTCCCCACGAGCTGGTAGGCGAGGAGGACATCGCCTGCTCCGGCGAGGGCGAGCATCTCGGCCTCGGCTATTGTCGCGCACTTGAACTTGTCTATGCCCATGGACATGGCGATGAGCGCGATCTCCCTGGTCTTGTGGGTCTTGACGTGCGGGCGAAGGCGTCCGGGCGAACCGGCGATGCCGATGGCCAGCTCGTGGTTGGCCCTGATCGCCTCCTCGTAGAAGATCAGGCAGGGAGAAGGCAGGCCACGTGAGTTCTCGACGATGTAGCTCTCATCCATGCTGCGCTCCTTGTGGACGGCTAAAAGACGTAGACCATGGCCAGGGTGACGAGGCTCACGATGAGGGCCATGGCCAGGCTATGGAGGAAGGTCGAGCGGAAGAGCATTCCCTCCTTGCCCACGAGGCCCGTCGCCGCCGTGGCGACCGAGAGGCTCTGGGGCGAGATCATCTTGCCTGCCACCCCGCCCGAGGTGTTGGAGGCGACCATGAGGACGGGGTCGAGGCCGAGCTGGGTCGCCGTGGTCCTCTGGAGGGAGCAGAAGAGGGCGTTCGAGGAGGTGTCCGAGCCGGTGAGAAGGACGCCTATCCAGCCCAAGAGCGGGGCGAAGAGGGGGAAGAGGGCCCCAGTCCCGGCGAGGGCGAGGCCGATGGTCGAGCTCATCCCAGAGTAGTTCATGAGGTAGGCCGTCGCGAGGACAAAGCAGACCGTGGGTATGGTGTAGCGCAGGTCGCGCAAGGTGCGAGCCAGAGCCGCGACTGCCCCGCGAAGGCCAAGACCGGGGAGGATCATGACGGAGATGATGCCCGCGAGGAAGATGGCAGTGCCCGGGGAGGCCAGGATGGAGAGATCGAGGATCGCGGCATAGGCCGTGTCGGGATGGACGACGGGGCTGGTCCTCATGGCGAGAGTGTCGAGGGCAGGCCAGTGGATGAGGAGGCTCGCCGGCTTGAACAGGGCCTTGGCCCAGCTCGTGCTCCAGAAGAGGACGAAGAGGGAGGTGAGGAGGTAGGGGGACCAAGCCCGCAGGGCCGCCGCGAGACTGGCCCGACCCTCCCTGCCCGGGGCCGGGGCGGCAGCGGAGCCGCCGAAGTCCCAGGATTCCCGCGGCTTCCAGAAACGCAGGAGGAGGGCGAGGCTGCCCATCGTGGCGAGGCCAGAGAGCACTCCCGTCGTCCAGGGTCCCAGGGTCGTGGCGATCAGGAACTGGGTGAGGGCGAGGGAGAAGCCGGCGACGATGATCGCGGGGAGGACCTCGATGCTCCGTCTCCAGCCGGACAGGAGGAGACAGAGCCACATCGGCACCGACATGGAGAGCAGGGGGAGCTGGAAGCCCACGGCCCGGCTGATGGCCAGGGGGTCAAGGCCGCTCACCTGGGCGGCCGTCGCGATGGGCACCCCAGCCGCGGCGAAGGCGACCGGGGAGGAGTTGGCGAGGAGGCAGAGGGTGGCGGCGAGGGCGGGAGGGAAGCCCAGGCCCACGAGCATGGCCGAGGTGATGGCGACAGGAACGCCAAAGCCGGCCGTCCCCTCGAGGAAGGCCCCGAAGGCGAAGGCTATGAAAAGCGCCTGGAGACGGCGGTCGGCGGTGAGGCCGGCTATCATCCTGCGTATGACGTCGAACTGGCCCGACAGGACGCAGAGGTGGTAGATCCAGAGTGCCGCGACGAGGATCCACAGTATGGGAAAGACAGCGAAGGCCGCTCCCAGGAGGCCCGAGGAGAGGGCGGCCAGGGGCGGCATCCGCCAGATAAGGACCGCGACGGCGAGGGCGGCGAGGGTCGAGGCCATGGCGGCGAGATAGCCCTTCACCTTGCCCGCGGTGAGAAGGGCGAAGAGCAGGAAAAGGGGAAGGGCCGCGGCGAGGGCAGAGAGGGCGATGCCTCCGAGTGGCAGGTATTCCTGGGTCCAGCGCATCGCACCACTATGCACGGGTCTTCGCTCCCGCCGCAAGGCACCGCTGCCAGATTCAGCTGGGGCGGCCTCGAAGGGGAGCTAGTGGATCGGGGCCTGAGCTACTTAAGCGTAATTGGTCATGGCCGTCGCCGGACTCGAGCCCTCCTCGGCCTTGGCGAGCCTTCCCTCGAGGCTGAAGAAGGAGATCCCCTCCTGCAGCCTCTCGGCCTCGACGGCGAGGGCCCTGGCCATCGAGGCGAGGTCCTCGCTCGAGGCGGCATGGAGCTGGGTCACCTGGTCCAGCTGGACGACGGCCTTCCCTATCTGGTCGACCCCGCTGCTCTGCTCCTTGCTCGAGGCCGAGATCTCCCTGACCAGGTCCGAGGTGCGCCTGATCTCGGGCACCATCTGGGCGAGGAGGGCCCCAGCGCCCTCGGCTACGCTCACCGACCTGGCCGACAGCTCGGAGATCTCCTTCGCCGCGACCTGGCTGCGCTCGGCGAGCTTCCTCACCTCGCTGGCCACGACGGCGAAGCCCTTGCCGGCATCTCCGGCGCGCGCGGCCTCGATGGCCGCGTTGAGCGCAAGGAGGTTGGTCTGCCTGGCTATCTCCTCGATGATGCCGATCTTGCCCGCGATCTCCTTCATCGCCGCGAGGGTTTCCCCCACGGCTGCCCCGCCCTCCTCGGCCTCCCTCGCGCTCCTCGAGGCGCTGCCCTCGGTGGCGATGGCATTCTCGGAGTTCTGCTTTATCGTGGAGGCCATCTCCTCGACCGATGCCGAGACCTCCTCGGCGGCGGCAGCCTGCTCGGTGCTGCCCGAGGACATGTCCCGCGCGGTTCCGCTCACCTGGGCCGAGTTCGCCGACATGGCGGAGGCCGAGGCCTGGACCTTCGCGACGATCTCGGCCAGCTTGTCCCTCATGTCCCTGAGGGCCCGGGCGAGCTCGCCCACCTCGTCGCCCCTCGCAAGGGCAGCCTCGCCCAGGCTGGCCGAGAGGTCGCCGGCCGCAATCGAGCGCGCGAGGGACACCCCCTGCACGAGGGGCCGGCTTATGGAGAGGGCGAAGATGAAGCCGCCGACGAGAAGGAGGATGACCATGAGGCCCAGGAAGGCAGCCTCGGCCAGGACAGTCGCCCTGGAGGAGGCGGCCTGGGCCTTGCGGTCCTCCTCTATCTTGAGCGCGAGCACGGAACGGGCCTCGGCGGTCTTCGCGATGAACTTCTCCGCCACAGGCGAGGCCTGCTCGATGAAGGCCTGCCTGGCCGTCGCCGTGTCGCCCACAAGGATCACCTTGAGGACTGCGGCATTCGCCTCCACAAGCTCCTTCGTGACGGCGGCGATGTCGATGCCCTTGGCCGCAAGGACGGCGGAGTCGGCCTCGGCCCCGGCGACGAGAGCGTCGTAGTCGGCGACGAGCTTCTCGATCGCATCGACATCGCGCTCCCTCAAGAGGGCCTGGATGAGGTTCTCGAGGCCATTGACGCTCGACACGAGCTTGAAGGCCAGGTCCTCGTTCGTTTTGAGCTCGGTCATGAAGCGCTCGGCCCTTGCGTTGGAGGCGTTCAGCAGGAGCACCGACATCGCGGTGGAGGCGGTCAGGAGGAGGGCGCCAGCGATGACGAGTGAGGCGAGCTTGGCCGTCAGCTTGAACCGTTTCACTTCCTGGTCCCCTAGAGCTTGGAGAGGTCGAGGCCGATCACGATCGACCCGATGGGCTTCGCCCCGTCGAGGACGGGAAAGGAGACTTGCACCGAGACCTTGCCCGAGGACTCGTCGAGCTGGGGAGGGCCGGTCCAGGTCTTGCCCGACATCGGCACGTCGTGCTTGGGCTTGCCCGCATGGTTGAAGTTGGTGGTCTTGGCGAAGAAAGCTACCTTGCTGCCATTGGCACCAGAGACGAAGAGCTCGGCCATCACGGGCGTCCTCTTGGTCTTGAGGTAGTCGGCGAGGGCATTCTTGGCGAAGACCTTGACCTCGGGGCTCAGGACGCTCAAGGAGGCCCATTTCGCCTCTGTCATGCCCTTGGCTTCCACAGGCGGCGCGGCGTTGAAATCCCTCACCGCCTTCACGACGACGGGATCGCTGCCCAGGGCCCCGAAATCCTTGAGGTAGGATTCGATCTTGGCCTTCTGCTCGCCCGTGAGGGACTGGGTCTGGGCGCCGAGGGCGACAAGGAGGGAGGAAATGATAATCAAGGCGACAAGCAGTCTGCGCATGGATACCCCTTGTGAGTGGATCGCGAAATACTACCGGTTTTGTGGGAAGTGTCAACATAATTCGACTAATTTGTAGGATTGGAAGCTTTTTGTGCACAATGATCCGAGCCAGAGATGGAGTCAATAATAGCTTATATATACCATGGGCCCCAGGCTCATCGATGCCCCCTTAAGTCCCAAAGGCCGCCAGGACAGCCTCGGAGAGCTCACGGCGGAAGGGATTGATGTCGCGGGGCTCGCCCACATGGAGGCGGTTCGCGAGGATCGCGATGACGAGACCCCTGCCTGGCCTGAGCTGGAGATAGCTGCCGGTGAAACCGGTGTGGCCGCAACCTCCGAGCGGGTAGTTCGGCCCGAGCTGGAAGCCGAGGCCCCGGCTGCCTGCCCTCTCGCGCATCGCGTCCTCCGCAAGGCCGGGAGTGAGGAAGGGGAGGCCATCGATCCTGCCCGATTCCAGATAAAGCCTCCCGAGCCGGCACAGATCGCTCGTGTCCGAGAAGATGCCAGCGTGCCCGGCGGCCCCGCCAAAGAAATAGTGGCAATTCCCATCGTCGCTCTCACCAATGATGGGCCGCGTCTCGTCCCTCCATGAGTCGAAGGACAGGCCGAGGGCGGAGACCATGGCGCGCTCGATACGGTTGCCGAACTCGCCAGCGGCAGAGGGCCCGAGGGGCGGAGCGTAGGTGCTATGCTCAAGGCCGAGGGGGCGGAGCACGAGCTCGGCCATGGCCCCTCGCAAGGGGAGGCCAGCTGCGCGCTCGACTATCAGGGCGAGGATCATGAAGTTGAGGTCGGAGTAGACGACCTCTTTGCCCCGGGGATGGGCCTCGAGGACATCGGCGAGGACGGATTCGAAGCCCCCGCCCCTCCGCGTGTAGAAGGGATACCAGTAGTGGATGCCCGAGGAGTGCGAGAGCAGGGCCTCGAGGTCGACCCTGCCCAGGCTGCAGCGAAGCCTCTGGTTCAGGCCCGGGTCCAGCGGAGGGACCCCCGGACCCACTTCACCCGCTGGACCGCACAGGAGATCGGCCACGGGGGCATCGAGGGCCAGCTTTCCCAGGCTGACAAGCCTCAGTGCCGCCGTCGTCGTAAAGAGCTTTGTGACCGAGGCGAGGTCGAAGATCGTCGAAGTCTCCATGGGAAGCCGCTCGTCCTCAGTGAGGAGCGAGTGGCCCCAGGCCTCCTCGTGGAGGACCTGCCCATCGCGCTCGACGCGCAGGACTGCGCCAGGGAAGAAACCTTCTTCGATGTGCCGTCTAACTATCGAGTCAAAGCCGGGCTGGGCGGTCTTCATGGCAGGAGGGGAAATCGTTTCTTCACCATGAGGATCTCGGTGATCCCGGGTCGGGCGAAGTCCTCGAGGGCTCCGGCCTTCGCGTAGCCGTGGCTCTCGTAGAAGGCCTGGGCCCTCGTATTGAAGTCCGACACGAGGAGACACCAGTCGCGTCCGACCTGGGCGGTCCTGGTCTCGAACTCCTCGAGGAGGGCCGTGCCGACGCCGGAGCCCCGCTCAGATTCGGCCACGGCGATGAGACGGAGGTAGGGTGCCGAGGAGAAGGCCCCGCGGGGGTCGATCCAGGCGAAACCCAGAAGCCGCGCACCGTCCCCAGCCGTCGGCAGAACCGTGGCGCCAGTCCCGGCAATTCCTGGATCCTCTGCGACAAAGAATGCCTCCCCGGCTTCGAGGCCGCTGACAAAGGCGGCGGCCAGGCCCTCGGCACTGAAGCCATAACGCCTTCCGATCTCGGAGGAGCAGACCATGGCCGCGCAGCCGCTCGCGTCATCCCTCCTCATGTCCCTGATCAGCATGCTGGCCTCTAGGAATTCGGATAGAGGAAGCATGAGACCTCATGCCCCTCTCCCTCGCTCGCGAGCTTCGGGGCCTTCAGGGCGCAGCGGGGCATGGCCTCGGGACAGCGGTCCATGAAGGGGCAGCCCTGCCTCTCGACGCTGGGCGAGGGTACGTCGCCCTTGAGGATGATCCGCTTCCGGCTCCTCTCCTTGACCGGGTCGGGAAGGGGGACGGCGGAGAGCAGGGCTCTGGTGTAGGGGTGAAGGGG
The DNA here is from genome assembly GCA_025356015.1 of Spirochaetaceae bacterium. Classification (GTDB taxonomy): domain Bacteria; phylum Spirochaetota; class Spirochaetia; order Treponematales; family Rectinemataceae; genus JANXYO01. The sequence continues at coordinate 8,089 of JANXYO010000053.1, read as the reverse complement.
GGAGCGGTAGAGCTCTCCGGAGGGAGCGGTCTCGACGATGCGCCCGAGGTACATGACGGCGATGCGCGAGCAGAAGTACTCGATGACGCCCAGGTCGTGGGCTATGAAGAGGAAGCTCAAGTCGAAGTCCTGCTGCAGGTCCTTGAGGAGGTTGAGGATCTGGGACTGGATCGAGACGTCGAGGGCGGAGACCGGTTCGTCGGCGATGAGGAGCTTGGGGCCGAGGGCCAGGGCCCTGGCTATGCCGATCCGCTGGCGCTGGCCTCCTGAGAACTCGTGGGGATAGCGCCGGGCGAAGGATGAGGACAGGCCGCAACGCTCCATGAGCTCGAGGGTCTTCGCCTGGATCTCGTCGGGCCTGAGAGCGATGATGCCCTTCCTCGCGTAGATGTTGAGGGGCTCGGCTATGATGTCGGAGGCACGCATGCGGGGGTTCAGGGAGGAGTAGGGATCCTGGAAGACGAGCTGGAAGTCCATGCGCGTCTTCCTGAGCTCAGGGGCTCTAAGCTTCGCCATGTCCCTCCCCTGGAAGAGGACCTCGCCCGAGCTGATGCCCTGGAGCTGGGCCACGGCCATCGCCGTGGTCGACTTGCCGCAGCCCGACTCGCCCACGAGGCCCAGGGCCTCGCCCTTGCGCAATCTGAAGTCGACGCCGTCGACAGCGCGGACCCATCCGACCCTCCGCCTGAAGACGCTGCCCTTCTCGATCGGGAAGTGGACCTTCAGGGAGCGCACCTCAAGCAGGACCTCATCCTCGCTCATGCTCTGCCTCCTTCGCGTGCAGCCAGCAGTTGACCGTCCGGCCGCCCTCGAAGGAAGTCAGGGGAGGATAGGAGCGGCGGCAGATGTCCATCGCGTGGGGACAGCGCGGATTGAAGGGGCAGTTGTCGGCCATGTCCACGAGGCTCGGCGGGGAACCGGGTATCGAGAAGAGCCTGGCCTGGCCCTCGCTGCCACCCGTTCCGCTGCGGTCTGCCCGGGGGATCGAGTCGAGGAGGCCGCGCGTGTAGGGGTGCTTGGGATCGTAGAAGAGCTCGTCCACCCCGGCCTTCTCGACGATTCGGCCCGCGTACATCACGCAGACGGAGTCGCACATCCCGGCCACGACCCCGAGGTCGTGGGTGACGAGGATGACGGCCGTCGAGTTCCGGCCCGAGAGCCTTTTTATGATGTCGAGGATCTGGGCCTGGATGGTGACGTCGAGGGCCGTGGTGGGTTCGTCGGCGATGAGGATGTCGGGATTGCAGGAGAGGGCCATGGCTATCATCACCCTCTGGCGCATCCCGCCGGAGAACTGGTGGGGGTAGTCGTCAACCCTCCTCTCGCTCTCGGCGATGCCTATGGCCTTCAGCATCTCGATGGCCCGGGCCCTGGCCTCACGCCGACCCAGGCCCTGGTGGAGGCTGATGGTCTCGGCGATCTGCATGCCGACCTTCAGCACTGGATTGAGGGAGGTGAGGGGGTCCTGGAAGATCATGGAGATGTTCCTGCCGCGCAAAACCCTGACCTCCTCCTCGCTCGCGGCGAGGAGGTCCTTCGCGAAGGCTGGGGTCCCGATGCCTTCGCGGGCGCTGAAGATCACCTTCCCGGCCGCTATCCTGCCCGGGGGGCTCTGGACGAGTCTGAGGATGGAGAGGTTGGTCACCGACTTGCCCGAGCCCGATTCGCCCACGATGCCAAGGGTCTCGCCGCGCGCGAGATCGAAGGATACCCCGTCCACCGCCTTCACGAGGCCGTATCCCGTGTCGAACCGGGTCACGAGGCCCTCGACCCTAAGGATGGATTCGCCGATCATTCCCGCCCCCTACTTCACGTTCTTGAGGCGCGGATCGAGGATGTCCCGCAGGCCGTCGCCCAGGAGGTTGAAGCCAAGGACCAGGAAGACTATGGCAAGGCCTGGATACACCGCCGTCCATGGCGCGATGACCATGACCTTGCGGGCCGAGCTCAGCATGTTGCCCCAGGAGGGATAGGGGGGCTGGACCCCGAGGCCGAGGAAGCTCAAAGACGATTCGAGGAGGATGGCCACGGAGAGGGAGAGGGAGATCTGGACGATGATGGGAACCAGGATGTTCGGCAGGAGGTGGCGGAAGAGGATGTAGGCCGAGCCCGCCCCGCTTGAGCGGGCGGCCTTCACGAACTCAGCAGGCTTTATCGTGAGGATCGCCCCCCGGCTTATCCGGGCGAACTGAGGTATGTAGACGATGCCGATCGCGAAGACGACGTTGTAGGTCCTCTCGCCCAGGACGGCCATCACGAAGATGGCGAGGAGAAGCGAGGGGAATGAGAAGAGGACGTCGGCGAGGCGCATGATCCAGTGGTCCCACCTCCCCCCCAGGTAGCCGGCCCAGATCCCCATGAAGATGCCGACCACCGAGCCGAGGGCGGTGGCCGAGATGCTGATGACCAGGGAGACCAGGGATCCCTTCATGATCCTCGAGAGGATGTCGCGCCCGAACTCGTCGGTGCCGAAGAGGTGGCCCGAGGCGAGGGAAGGGGCCTCGAGGAGGTGCTCGGCGTCGATCTTCACCGGATCGAAGGGCAGCCAGACGAGGGAGACGAGTATGGCCAGGAGGTAGAGAGCGACGATGGCGAGGCCTGCTAGGGCGATGCTGTTCTTGGCGAGTCTCGTTGCTGGCATCTAGTGCTTCCCTCCCGAGTCCAGGCGGATGCGCGGATCGACGAGGGCGTAGATCAGGTCGGTCAGGAGGTTGACGAGGACGAAAAGGGTCGCGATCACGAGGACTATGCCCTGGATGACGGGGTAGTCCCTCTGGTAGATGGCGTAGAGGGCCAGACGGCCCATGCCGGGCAGGGCGAAGACTTCCTCGATGACGATGGCCCCCCCGAGGAGGTAGCCGGTATTGAAGCCCGCCACGGTGATGACGGGGAGGATCGCGTTCTTGAGGGCGTGCCGCAGGATGACCACGCGGCGCGTAAGGCCCTTCGCCCTCGCCGTCCTTATGTAGTCCATCTGGAGGACCTCGAGCATGCTGTTGCGCGTGTAGCGCATGATGACGGCGGCGAGGCCTATGCCGATGGCGAGGGAGGGCAACAGGAGCATCTGGATGTTGCGCAGGGGGTTGGCGGCGAAGCTCACGAAGTTTCCCATGGGGATCCAGCCCCTGAAACCCGAGAATGCCAGGACCATGAGGGCGGCGAGCCAGAATTGGGGCAGGGAGAGGCCGAGGAGGCCGATCACCCGGTTCGCGAGGTCCCAGAAGGGCCTGCGTCCCAGGGAGGCGAAGATGCCCTGGGGTATGCCGATGAGGAGGGCGAGAAAGAGGGCCATAAGGGTGAGCTCGAGGCTTAAGGGCAGGCGAGAGGCGATGTCGGGCAGGACAGGCCTCCCGGTGCGCAGCGACACGCCAAAGTCGCCCTGAAGCAGGCGGCCGAGCCACTCGAGGTAAAGGACGGGCACTGGCCTGTCCTCGCCGAAGATGCGCTTGAGCTCCTCCATCTGCGCAGGAGAGGCCTCGACCTGGGTGCCCATGTACATCTGGAGGGCCGAGCCCGGGATGAGGCGGACCAGGAAGAACACGATGACCGATACGCCAAAGAGGACGGGTATCAGGGAGAGGAGCCTCTTTGCGATGTATCTGCCCACGTGCAACTCCGGAATGAGAGGAATGCAACCACGGAGACACGGAGGAGGAACACGCAGATCACGGAGAAGATACTCCGTGGCTCAACTGCGTGCCCTCTGTGCCTCCGTGGTCAGAATCGCATTGGACCGTTCAGCCTAAGGCTTCACGTCGGTGCTGGTCAGGTAGTACAGGCTGCCGTTGCCGACGAGCTTGAAGCCCGAGAGCCTCTTGCTCAGGACCTGGTTCTCGTTCGGGCAGTAGAGGAAGACGGCAGGAGCCCTGTCGCTCAGGAGGTACTGGAGCTTGTCGTAGGTCACCTTCCTGTCGGCATAGCTGGTCTGGCTCCTGCCTGATTCAAGGAGACCGTCGACGGCCGCGTCCTTGAACAGGAAATTGTTGACCCCGCCGGTCGAGTGGAAGGTCCTGTAGAGGAAACGGTCGGGCTCGGGGCTGCCGCCGCGGAGCTCGATCATCGTGTCGAAGTCGCGCTTGACCCACTTGTCGATGTAGACGCCCCACTCGACGACCTCGAGCTCGGCCTTGATGCCGATCTTCTTGAGCTCGTCCTGGGCGACCTGGGCGACGGCGAGGCCTCCCTCGTAGGTCGAGGAGCAGGTGATCTTCACCGTGAAGCCGTTCGGGAAGCCGGCCTTGGCGAGGAGGCCCTTGGCCTGCTCGACATCGGGGCCGGTGAAGGGCAGGCTCGAGGGGGCGAGGGCCCACTTGGTCGCGGCGATCGGCAGGGGGCCCGTGACCTTGCCCATGCCGAACTCGGCGATGGTGAGGATCTCGGGGGCGTCGAGGGCGAGGGAGACGGCCTGGCGCACCCGCACGTCGTCGAAGGGCTTGCGGCTGGTGTTGAAGCTGAAGATGCGCATGTTGAGGCCAGGCTTGCTCATCACCGTGACCTTGGCGTCCTTGGCGGCCTGGCGGATGATCGCGCCGTCGTTGATGGTGGCCATATCGAGCTCGCCCGAGCGCACGCCGGCGAGTAGGGAGGCCTGCTCGGGGATGACGCGGAAGATCACCTTGTCGACCGCCGGCGCGCCCTTCTCGAAGTAGTTGGGATTCTTCACGAGGGTCATGGAGTTGTCGGCCACCCACTCCTTGAGCATGAAGGGTCCGGTGCCGGCCTCGACCTTCTGGAGGTTGCCGTTGGCCTCGACGACTTCCTTCGCGACGATGGCGAGGTTGTTCGAGGACAGCCCGTCGAGGAGGGAGGGCAGGGGGCCGGAGAGAGTGAGCTTCACCGTATACTTGTCCACGGCCTCGATCGCGGTGACGGTCGCGATATAGGAGCGGCCGGGAGAGGCGGTCTTCGGGTCGAGGACGCGGTTAAGGGAGTACACAACGTCGTCCGAGGTCATCTCGCGGCCGTTGTGGAACTTCACGCCCTTGCGAAGGTGGAAGACATAGACGGTGTTTGTGGGGTTGTCCCAGGACTCGGCAAGGTCGCTTACGATCGCCATGCTGTCGTCGATGCGGACGAGCCTGTTGTAGAGCAGGTCGAGGCGCCTGTGCGAGGAGAAGGCTGTCACGATGTGCGGGTCGAGGCCCACGGCCTCCTGGTCGACGCCTATCGTGATCACCTTCTCGGCCGGGGCGGCGAAGGCGCCCGTGGCGGGGATCAGGGCCAGGGCCAGAAGGGCGAGTAGCAGGACTGTCAGTCTCTTCATCATTGCCTCCTTAGAAATAACTTTCCGTGGAACCTGTATCATAGGGTAATCGAGCCGAGTATGACAGGGAAACGCGCACCGGTCACGGCGGGGAGGTTGCCAGGCCTCCCCACAAGGGATTCGTGCCCAAGGACGGCGAAGGCCATGGCCTCGCGGCAGGAGTCGGGGATGCCGCAGTCCGCCGTCGTGCCGACCCTGATTCCGGCTCCCAGGCGGGAGCGCAGCATGGCGAGGAGGGTCGCGTTGAGCGCCCCTCCCCCGGCCACGAGGACAGAGGCGATGGGCGTCGTGGGCAGGATGAAGTCGCGGTAGGCGGCGGCGATGGTCTCGGCGGTGAAGGCCGTGGCTGTGGCGAGGGAGTCCTCGAAGCCCAGGCCCTCGGCCTTCGCCCTCTTCATGAAGGCGGAGGCGAAGGAAGCACCGTAGACCTCGCGGCCCGTGCTTTTGGGCGGCCTCCTGGCGAAGTAGGGATCCCTCATGAGCTCGGCCACGATGCTTTCGCAAGCACTGCCCCTGGCGGCTATGGCTCCGCCCTCATCGTAGCTCTGCCGCCCCGAGCTCCACAGCGAGACCACGGCGTCCATTACCATGTTACCGGGACCGGTGTCGAAGGCGAGGATGTCGGCCATCGCGGAGGCGGCGGGAAGGACCGTCGCGTTCCCGATGCCCCCGATGTTCTGGACGATCCGGCCCTCGGTCTTGGAGCCGAAGAGGATCGAGTCGATGTATGGGGCGAGGGGGGCGCCCTCCCCTCCCGCCGCCATGTCCCGCTCGCGGTGCTCCGAGATCACGGGCAGGCCGGTCCTCTCGCGAAGGACGGCCGCGGAGCCTAGCTGGAGTGTGCCCTTGACCGGCAAGGGCCGGCCCTCGGGCCCGGGAAACTGGCGCGGCTCGGGAGCGTGCCAGACGGTCTGGCCGTGCATCGAGATGGCATCGATCCTCGAGCGGTCGATGCCCGACTCCGCGATGACCATCAGGGCGGCGCGGGCGTACCATTCGCCCAGGCCGAAGTGGACATAGGTGAGATCGTCGATCCGCGCCGTGTCTGGCGAGCACAAGCCCGAGACCAGAGCCCGCATCTGGGGCGAGTAGGGGATGTAGGAGTGGGCAAGGAGCTCGACCGAGTCGACGGCCTCCCCGGCCGCGGCAAGGATCCTCACAAGACAGGCGTCAATGCCGTCGAGGGAGGTGCCCGACATGATGCCGACGATGTGGTGCTCGCGCCTCGAGGCGTAGTCCTGCCTGAATCCGATCTCGTCCATCGCGACGCCCATGTCTCCCGCTTTCCTTCCCTAGTCAGGGAAGATCTTCCCAGGATTGAGAATGCCATCTGGATCGAAGGCGGCCTTTATGCCCTTCATGAGCCTCAGGGTCGCCTTGTCGAGGTTGATGCCGATGAATTCCCTGCGCTTGTTGCCTATGCCGTGCTCGCCCGAGATCCTGCCGCCAAGGGAGTCGGTCAGGCGGTAGAGCCTCTCGAGGATGCGGTGGAGCCTCTCCTCCCAGTCATCCTCGCTCCAGGCCTCGGGCTTGACGACCGTCGCGTGGAGGTTCCCGTCCCCGGCGTGGCCGTAGCAGGGGATCTCGACCCCCTCCTCGTCGGCGAGCTTGAAGAGGCCCTCCATGAAGGAGGGTATGGCCGCAGTGGGCACTACCAGGTCCTCGAGGCTCTGCCTCGGGCTGCGGACCTTGAGGGCCTCGGCTATGCTGCGCCTGACATTCCAGATGCGGTCCATGGTGGTGCGGTTGTCGGCGACGCAGATGGGGCTGGCCCCGGCAGCCTCGCAGACGGCGCCGATGGCGCAGTAGCTGGCGAAGAGCTCGTCGGGGCTTTCGGCCTCGACCTCGAGGAGGAGCATGGCCCCGGCCTCGCCGTAGGGGTTCGTCTCGTTGAGGTAGCCGCAGGAGGCGAGGATCGAGGCGCGGTCCATGTACTCGACGCTCGTGGGCACGATGCGCGCTTCCCTTATTATCCTGGGGACGGCGCCGATGGCCTCGCGCGCGCCAGCGAAGGAGGCCAAGAGGACTGCCCTCCTCCTTGGGATGGGCAGGAGGCTCAAGGTGACCTCGGTGATGACGGCGAGGGTCCCTTCAGAGCCCACCAGGAGGTGGACCAGGTCGTAGCCCGTCACGTCCTTGCGCAGCTTCCCGCCAAGGCGCAGGACCTCGCCCGAGGCCAGGACTGCCTCGAGGCCGACCACATAGCGGGAGGTGACCCCGTATTTGACCGCCTTGCCCCCGCCAGCGTTCTCGGCCACGTTGCCGCCGAGGAAACAGGTCTCGAGGCTCATGGGGTAGCCGGCGAACCAGAGGCCGTGCTTCTTGAGGGTCTCGTTGATGGCGTTGGTGACCACCCCCGGCTGGGCGACGACCATGAGGTTCTCGAGGTCGACCTCGATGATGGCGTTCATCCTGTCCATGAAGAGGACGATGCCTCCAAAGACAGGCACACAGCCGCCGGAGAGCCCGGAGCCCGCGCCCCTGGGCGTCACGGGGATGCGTCTCGAGCTCGCGTAGGCCATGATCCTCGAGACCTCGGCCGTCGAGGCGGGACGCACGACGGCCTCGGGCATGGAGGCGTAGCGGCGCTCGGCGGTCTCGTCGTGGGAGAAGGGCTCGAGCCTCTCCTCGTCCTTCCAGATCAGGTTGCGCTCCCCGACGATGGCCGCCAGGGCGGCGGCGTCGGAGGGGAGAAGCTTGTTGAACACGGCGGCGCTCATCTCTCCCCCTCGGCCCGGGGCCTGTAGGCGGCGAGCCTGGCCCTGAGGGCGGGGATGAGCTCGTAGAGGTCGGCCCGTATGGCGAGGTCGGACATGGCGGCGATGG